>CAIXCS010000278.1 GCA_903918025.1 uncultured Actinomycetes bacterium | reverse complement strand
TGTCCAGTTGAATCCGCCCATTGTGTTCGGGACTCCTTCTCCTCAATACGTTGCGATCACAACCATCGGTAGTTGCTCTCTACTTCATCATCGTCGCCCAGGTCATGGCCAATGGCCTCCAGTCGCCGTCTACCGACTCGCTTCGCCAACAGGTGGTCCCCCACGAACTTCAAGGAGCCGCAACGACGCTCTCGATGTTTCAACGCACGGTTGCAACCATTGCCGGACCGACGCTTGGCGGACTTCTCGCCGTGTCCGTTGGTACGTGGTCGGTCTATGCACTCGACCTCGCGTCATTTGCTGGATCGCTGATCCTCCTCGTTGGCCTCACGGTGCCAGACCGAATCCAGCCCGCAACGAAACCATCGTTCACCTCGTTGAAAGGTGGCGTGAGTTACGCGATTGGACGACGGGATCTCCTGGGTACGTACCTCATTGATCTTGCAGCGATGCTTCTGGCCTATCCAATAGCCATGCTTCCTTTTGTTGCGGCTCGATACCACCAGTCATGGGCACTTGGTGCGCTCTACGCCGCGCTGCCAGCGGGCGCGCTCATCGCAAGCCTCACCAGCCGTTGGGCCACCTCCGTCCACTTCTATGGTCGAGCAATCGTCGTAGCGGCAGCAAGTTGGGGGCTTGGGATCGCGCTGTTTGGGTGGGCATCAAGTTTGAGCATCGCAATGTTGGGCCTCATGGTCGCGGGCTATGCCGATGCAATCAGCGGCATCTTTCGAGGAACAATGTGGAACCAGTCCATCCCCAACAGCGTGCGAGGACGGATGGCGAGCATTGAAATGTTGAGTTACTCGGTTGGGCCAACTCTTGGGCAAACGAGAAGCGGAATCATGGCGGCGTCCTTGTCGCTCAAAGCCTCGCTCGTCATTGGGGGACTTGCCTGCACTGGCGCCTGTGGTGCTCTGGCGGCAGCGCTTCCGACGATGTGGCGATTCGATGTTCGCTCCGATCCAAACGTTGCGCTCGTGCGTGAAGAGCGCTTGCTGGACACCGAGAACTAGAAGCCGAACCCCACGAGTCCCCCACGCGGCAAACTAGGAAGATGCCGCGCCGACGACGCACTCCTTCGCATCGTCCACTGACGGTGAATTCCTCGCATTGGCGAAGCGATGGAGCGGCCAAAGCTCGCTATGGGACTGAGCGCGAAGCGCGGGCTGCGGCAGCGTATCGAGGCACAGAAGCCGGCTACGCCCTCTCGGTCTACCAATGTGGATTCTGCAGTGGGTGGCACATGGCTCGCACAAGGGACGATTGACGCCGAGCAGTCTTGACCGCTCCGCAGAAGGGCCGTAAGGTTCGTTGATCGGACAGTCTGTCCGATTAACGAGGAGCGACCTGTGGCTGACTACGACGTGAACCTGATGGATCCTGAGACCTATGTAAACGGCGTGCCTCACGAGTACTTCGCCGAACTGAGGGCGAATCGGCCAGTTGAGTGGCGAGAAGAGCCTGGTCAAAGTGGATTCTGGGCAATCGTTGGCTACCACGACTCGGTGACCGTCAATCGTGAGTGGGAGTCGTTCTCCTCCTATGAAAAGGGTGCCCTTCCATTCGACATGCCCGAGGACCAACTCGAGCAACAGCGACTGATGATGCTCAATATGGATCCTCCTCTCCACACCCGCTATCGCCGATTGGTCAATAAGGGTTTCACCCCTCGAATGGTTCGCGACCTTGAAGCGTCCATCCACCACGCGACTGACGAACTCCTCGACGCCGTCATTGAGTCGGGCAAGGCGGACTTTGTTGTTGATATCGCAGCAGAACTCCCCCTGGTGGTCATTGCTGAACTCCTTGGCGTGCCACGCGAAGATCGACACAAGA
>CAIXCS010000277.1 GCA_903918025.1 uncultured Actinomycetes bacterium | reverse complement strand
TGAATTTCTTCAATGAGGAGAGGGTCACTCATTCGAGCAACGCCACCATCTCGGCGAATGTCGGACGGGACACGCTCGAGTGCCATGACCGCCACCGCACCTGCGTCCTCTGCAATCCGCGCCTGCTCCGCATTGACGACGTCCATGATGACGCCCCCGCGAAGCATGTCGGCAAGCCCTCTCTTGACGGTGAAGGTGGCGGTGGTGCGAGAAGAAGTGGACTCGTTCATGGCTCCATGCTACCGACCGCCATCGATGAACCGTTCGAATCGACCTGCCCTACCACTCCTCGAGGACAGCGAGGCGAAGCGACGTCGCGTCATGATTACCGCATGCAGCTTCAGGACTTCGATCGCCCACCATTGGATCGAACCACAACCATCTCGTTGAAAGGTACGCCGAACTGGCAAAGAAACTTGAAGGCTGGGGTGGGGCACCCTGCTCGCAAAGCGCCATTGCTGACGCCATGCCACGCGGATAGCGAACTGACGCAGCGCCAATCTGATCAGCCCGGAGCTCACGCCCGATGCCAACACCTCGGTGGAGCGCCTCGGGCCGACGAGACTTCGGCAGAAAGGCCATACAACGCACTGCAAGCGCAGCTCGGTCACCATCCCCCCGACGTAGGTGAGCAAGTTCGTGCGCGATCACGCCTTCAAGTTCAATGAGGTCCAAAGAGTGAAGCAACCCACTGGTCACGACCAGGGTTGCGTGTGCACCACTTCCGATCGAGCACGCGTTCGGCACAGGGTCATCAATCATGGCGAAGGACGGCGCAGTTAGTCCAACGGTTGCGACCATGGAATTCACGAGATTTGCTAAGCGCGGTTCATCAGAGGCTTCAACGTGCTTCGCTCCAATGAGCGCCAGGGTTGACGCAACGGCACCTCTCTTGATCTTGAGCGCGAGAACCACATCGGCACCGAGACCAAACAACACAAAGATCAGTCCAATCGGTATCCCAAACATCACGACGCCAACGATTCCGAGGAGGAGGTCGGTCAACAGAGCGAATGGAGCAATGGACCGGAGGAGCAGCATCCAGAGCGCCCGTTCATTCGCTGCAATTTCTTCAGGGCTGACCTCAAAACCAAACAGACTGGTCGATGCAGAAGGTGGAAGAACAACGGGCGCCTCAATTACTGGGCGTCCCCGCGAGCGGTCATTGGGCCGGCGTCCACGAGATCGTTGTTTGCTTCGTTGCGCCATTTGCTCAACGCTACCGGTTCTCTTGTCCGTCTTCGAACCTCAAGAGATCGTCAGTGAAGTGCCTCGAGATACGCGGCTTCATACCGAGCAGCCAGATGATCGAGCGACCATGACGCCGCATGCTCGGCGCCCAACTCCAAGGAGTCGAGCGACCCACGCCCCTGACGGTCCGCCAATGCCCCTAAGGCGGATCGAAGCGCCACTCGAAGTGCAGCAACATCGCCAGGTTGCACCAGCAGTGCATGTCCATTGGCGGCTTCACCGTAACCAGGAAGATCCGAAGCGACCACAAGTGACCGAGCGGCGAGTGCCTCAATCACCACAACACCGAATGACTCTCCACCGAGAGATGGAGCGCAAAAGATATCAGCGGCTAACGAGAGGCCGTACTTGTCTTCTTCCGAAACTCGACCGAGCCACTTCCTAGTCGAAGAAGGTGGATACTCGGCCATCAAGTGCTCAGTCTCCGGTCCTTCTCCAGCAATGACGAGTGTCACGCCCTCGAGTTCCCGGTGTGCCTCGAGCAGGACGGCGAGGCCCTTCCTCTTCTCATGGCGACCGATGAAACCAATGGAAGGACCATCGAAGGAGAGTGGCACGGCACGCGTCAAGGCATCGAGATCCACTCCGTTGAACAGCACCTCGACGTCGGCAGTGGTCACGTAGTTTGAAAACTCAAGCGCTGCATTCGACACGGCGAATGATCGCTTGAGTCGAGCCCCAAGTAAGGGGCGAATCGGCGCAAGGAGATGGAACATTGGGCCGCCACCCGCCCGGTGAAAGGTCCCCACGAGAGGGGCTGGAGGTTTCAGAATGCAGGCGTAGCCAGCCGAGGGAGCAAGGGGCTCATGCAGATGCACGACATCGACACCAAATCGAATGAGCGCTCGACGAACTGCCACCGATGCGCGGAGGTCGAGTGAGACCGGAGCCACCGAACCATTGGCTCGAATGCCAATAGTTGCGCCTGCGTCGATGAGTTGAATCCCTCGATCCATTAAGCGCTGGGCAGCTGGCCCTGTTGGCTCCGGTGCCGCAACGACCACGAGGTGACCACGACGCGTGAGTGCCTCTGCAAGCCCTACGACTTGCCCTTGAACCCCTCCGAATGCAGCGAGTGAGTAGGGCGAAACAAGTCCAATTCTCATTGAGGGTCCGCCTTGGGGTTCGGTCCAGGCCCGGAGAAAATCGGCTGGAAGACATGCCATTGGTCCGGCGCTCGAGTGATCAGACGCTCAAGTTCCAACGTCACCGCATTCGTCACCCGCTCAACATCAGCGCGGAGGCCATCGCGACGTTCAGTGTCAATGGGACCATTGATGACCGCGAGGTGCTGTCCGTCAGGCCTCGAGTACACCACGCCGACGAGCAAGGTCGCTCCCGTTCGCAGCGCCAGAGTGGCAGGTCCTTTCGGGACCGTGACTTGCTGGCCGAAGAGTGTTGCTTCCTGACCTCCACCTGCGATGTCGCGATCACAAAGAAGGCCAACCAACCCTCCACTCTTGAGGTGTTTCATCAACTCCGAACCCGCATCTGGACCTAGCGGAATGACGCCGAGACCCATAGCCTCTCGTTTCTCGACGAAGAACTGAAACAACTCTTCAGGCTCCAATCGCTCCGCAACGGCAGTCATTGGCATACCTGCATGGGAGAGAAACGCCCCGCCCCATTCCCACGATCCAACATGCGGGAGTGCGAGAACGACCCCTTTTCCAAGTAGCAGCGAGGAGCGGAGCAGCTCTTCGCCTTCACCAATCACCATTCGCGAAGCGAGATTGTGGCGATCAACGCCAGCGAGTGTCGCCCCTTCCGCCCAATAGCGGCCATACGTTTGAAAATTTCTTCTCACGAGCCTTCGGACGAGGGCTGCATCAAGTGGAACGTCACCGGCGTTTGCGCTCAAAATTGCTCGAACATTGGTCTCGACCGTGCGTCGAGCAGCGCTCTCTCGCAAACTCAGCAGGCCCGCAATTCCCGAGGCAAGCCGAATGGCTAGTCGATCAGGAACTCGTTCAAGGACTCTGAAGAGCGTGGTGAAGAGCCTCGTCTTCGAATCCACCGTTGCCCCTAGGGCTTTGAAGATCCGTCGCGACGACGATGGTCATCCCCGGTCGCACGACGTGCACGGCGAGCTGCCAGCGTCTTCGATGTTTGATTCGTGCGCTCGCGCATTGGACGCCAGCCCGCCGCATCTTGCGCATCACGCCAGTACCCCTTGGCTTGGGCCATCCGGGCAGCGAACCGTGTGTCTTCATCTTTTCCTGACGCCTGACGCCAAACTCTCAAGAAGCGACCGAGAGCCGTGCATGAGGTCAAGACGAAGAGGACCCACAGTGTCGGCACGAGGATCGATGGGCCCAAGAGGGCGACCCCAAGCAGAATCGTTCGCTCGGCTCGTTCCATGAGGCCGCCCTTGGCTTGGAGGCCAAGAGATTCTGCCTTCGCTCGTTCGTACGAGACAAGGAACGCAACGGTCAGAATCGCAAATGGGAGCAGGACAATGCTTCCGGTCCGATGGCTCGAAAGCCAGAACGCAACTCCACCAAGGAGAATCGCATCCGTCAAACGATCCGTGACTGAATCAAAGAATGCTCCACGTACTGATGAGGTCCCGGCAACTTTGGCAACTGCTCCATCGAGCGCATCATGGAAACCAGTGATCGTCAACAACACAATGCCGAGAGGAAAGTGCCCAGTCCCAACCGCAACTGCGGTTGCGACCGCGCAAAGAAGACCGCTGAACGTCATGACGTCTGCCGATGCTCCCGCTCGAACCAGGAAAACTCCAACTGGTCGGGCTGCCCGGTCCACTCCGGTCCGCCACCGTCCATCGAACATTCAAACCTCCGAGGTCTCCGGTAGCGTCTCGCCGCTACCCACCTTGCCTCGTTCGCCCCGCTGGCCGAAAAGAAACAGAGGTCCTCTGCTCGGACATGTTACACCGGGTCTGACGGAACTTCCCGGTTCCGAAAGGCCTGCGTGATCTTCAACCATGAGGTTTCGAGTCCTTCAGGAATGACGCGCGTCTCGGCAATCGACGTCATGAAGTTGGTATCTCCACTCCATCGAGGCAACGCGTGAAGGTGGAGGTGCGCTGGGATGCCGGCTCCAGCGGCCCGACCAAGATTCGCCCCAATATTGATGCCGTCCGGAACGTAGGCGAGTTCAATTGCTTCGGTGAGGTCCGCAAGCAGCCCGAAGAGATCGTGACGTTCGTTCTCGGTGAGTTCTCCAAGTTTTGCGACGTGGCGCCTCGGAAGAATCAAACTATGGCCACTTCCGTAGGGGTAGGCGTTGAGCACTGCGAAGGAGGTTGTCTGGTGGACGAGTACGCCATTTGATGCGGCGGGCTCGAGTTCTGCCAATGAACAGAACACGCAGGCCTGATCCGAAGGTTCACGTTCTTGAGCGGTCGCGCCAACGACGTAGTCATTCCTCCATGCAGCCCAAAGCTGATCAAGCCCCATTAGGACTCGGCACCGAATTGCTTGATCGACCGCTCATCAACTTCTCTCTCGACGAACGCCGAAAACTCATCAATGGAAATCCCGCGGAAAGGATCAGAGGCCCCACGAGTATTAATGCCAATCGTCCCGTTGGCGACGTCATCATCTCCAACGACGAGGATGTACGGAACCTTGTCGAGCTTTGCCCGTCGAATTCGACCACCAAGCGGTTCATCGGCAACTTCCGTCCGAACCCTCAGGCCTTCACGCGAGAGTCGCTTGTTGATGCTGTGCGCATAGTCAAAGTGATCATCGCGAACCGGCAAAATTCGAATCTGCTCTGGCGCAAGCCAGGTTGGCAACGCTCCAGCGTGGTGCTCAATCAGGATCGCCATGAACCGTTCGACCGATCCGAACAGGGCGCGGTGGATCATGATTGGCCGATGCTTGGCATTGTCCTTACCAACGAACTCAGCCTCAAAGCGTTGCGGGGTTTGGAAGTCAAGCTGAATAGTTGACATTTGATGCGTGCGACCAATTGCATCTCGAGCCTGAACGGAAATCTTGGGGCCGTAGAACGCTCCTCCACCTTCATCAAGGACGAGATCGAGTCCAGCGCCAATGGCAACAGTTCGCAATGTTTCCGTGGCCACGTCCCAATCTTCATCAGATCCAACCGATTTGAGCGGCGGCCTTGTTGACAACTCGAGGTAGAAATCATTCAAACCAAACTCACGCAAGAGGTCGAGCACAAACGTCAAGAGACTTCTGAGCTCGTCCTCCATTTGGTCTGCCGCACAGAAGATGTGGGCATCGTCCTGCGTCATGCCACGAACTCTCGTCAGGCCGTGCAGCGCTCCGGAAAGCTCATACCGATACACGGACCCAAACTCAAAGAACCGCAAGGGAAGCTCACGATACGAACGTTGCCGAGATTTGTAGATCAAGGTGTGAAATGGACAGTTCATTGGCTTCAGGTAGTACTGCTGACCATCATCAAGTTCCATGGGCGGATACATCCCATCCGCATACCACTCAAGGTGTCCAGACGTCTTAAAGAGATCAGCTTTGGCCAGGTGCGGGGTATACGCGAATTCGTAGCCCTCCTCGACGTGTCGCTTGCGCGAGTAGTCCTCCATAACCCGGCGAATCGTCGCACCCTTCGGATGGAAGACCGCAAGGCCAGGGCCAATTTCGTCGGGAAAACTGAACAGGTCGAGTTCTTGCCCCAGAACTCGATGATCTCTGCGTTTCGCCTCTTCGAGGAAGGTCAGGTGCTGTTCTAAGGCCTCTTTGGTTTCAAAGGCAGTTCCATAGATGCGTTGGAGTTGTGGTCGGTGCACATCGCCGCGCCAGTACGCCCCAGCAACGCGCATCAATTTGAAGTGACCAAGCCTCGAGGTCGAGGGAACATGGGGTCCTCGGCAGAGGTCGACAAATTCGGGGCTATTGCGATACGTCGAGACGACCGTTGTGCCGCCCACGAGTTCTGGTGCCGCATCAACTTCATCTGCCAGCGTGCCGACCGACGTGATGATCTCGCACTTATAGGGCTGATCAGCAAACAACGAGAGACCAGCATCAACGGACAATTCATCTCGAACAAATGGCTGGGCTTCGGAAACAATCGTCTGCATCATGGCCTCGATGCGACTGAGGTCTGCATCACTGAACCGAGCATCGTCGGGCAGAGCAAAGTCGTAGTAGAAGCCATCAGCGATGACCGGACCAATCGCATACTTGGCCCCCGGCCAAAGCCTCGTCACTGCCTGAGCCAAGACGTGGGCAGTCGAGTGTCGAAGGACCTCTCTCCCTTCGGGCGTCGTCGGAGTGAGGATAGCCACCGCGTCGCCATCGCTGAGGGGAGTCGTCAAATCCACGACCAATCCATTCACCGAGCCCGCAAGCGCGGCTTTAGCCAACCGCGGTCCGATCTGGGCGGCGAGGTCAGCAACCGTCGCTCCGACAGCAAGCTCTCGCGCGCTGCCATCGGGAAGCGTCACCGTGAGTTGGGGTGGCATGAACTACTCCTCTAGAGATTGATGATTACAGGGTAACGCCGAGGAGATCTGCTGCGGCTCGCACGTCAATTCCGCTCGCAACTCCGGAATCGATTGCCATGAGTGCCGCAGGAGTATCGAGATCGTTGTCAAGAGCAGCTCGAACCGCCTCAAGCACCTCGTCTCCCCCTGTTTCGGAACCGGATCTCCAGCGATCAAGACGATGCACTGCACGATCTAGATCGCTTAGGGTCCACTCCCAATCAGTTCTGTAGTGGTGATCAAGTAACGCGAGTCGAACAGCTGCGGGTTCGCTGTTGGCAACAAGGTCCTCAACAAACACGAGATTTCCGAGCGACTTCGACATTTTGGTTCCCTCGAGCCCGACGAGCCCCACATGCAACCAATGCCCGACAAATGGCTGCCCAGTGACCGACTCGGACTGAGCGGTCTCGCATTCATGGTGTGGAAAGACCAGATCTCTTCCCCCACCGTGGACATCAAGGGTTGCCCCAAGTTCTCGAAGAGCTAGCGCCGAGCATTCAATGTGCCAGCCGGGCCTTCCTGGCCCCCAGAGTGACTCCCATGCAGGCTCATCGGGTAGCGAAGGTTGCCAGAGTACGAAGTCCAGAGGGTCATCTTTTTGAGGATCGTCGACATTTCCTCCATGGAGGGCTGCGAGCTCGAGCATGAGGTCTCTCTCATAGTGACTCACCTCACCAAAGGCGGCGAATGAAGAGACATCGAAGTACACCGAGCCATTCCTCACATAGGCATTGCCATGGTCGAGCGCTGACGCGACGAGCTTCAAAATCTCAGGGATCGCAGAGGTCGCTCTTGGTTCAACGGCAACGGGGAGCAGGTTCAGCACCGCCATGTCTCGATCAAATTTTGCTATCTCACGCGCCGCCAAGTCGAGGTAGTGCACGCCAAGCTCTCGCGCCTTTCGAAGGAGATCGTCATCGACATCAGTGACGTTTCGAACACATCGCACCTCGTGGCCAAGGTCGAGAAGCCTGCGCGTCAAGACATCAAAGACCAAGTAGACGTACGCATGACCGAGGTGGGCGGAGTCATAGGGCGTAATGCCGCACGAGTACAGCGTGGCCGTTGGTCCTGGTTCCAGAGGGAGAATTCGCGCTCTGGCGGTGTCGTACAACTGGATTGCCATACCCCTAGAGACCAGCCATTTTGAGGGTGGAGTGCGTCTTGTACCGAATATTCAGCGTGATCGCAACAGCCGTGAAGGCTTCAATCGCCGAGGCTTGTGCAAGTGACCCTGCATTGAGCGCTCGAAGTCCCGAGATCCCCTCCAACATGGCAAGTACGGCCTCCGTTGCCGACTTGTGATCAGAGCAAACGAGCACATCCGCCTCGAGACCTGAGTCAAGGTCTTCCATCATTCCGGCGGGAAGGTGATGAAACGAGGCCGCAACCAGCGACTCCGGGAGGGCCGCTTGAATCATCTCGGCCACCGACCCACGAGGCGGGTACATCGGAAGCATCTCGCGTCCATTCTTCACGAGCGCATTGACCATCGAGACGACAATTTTTCCTGCGAGTTCACTTTTCAGTCCACTGACGGTCGCGAGTGCACTGTCCCAAGGTGTGGCAAGAATGACGAGCTCTGCGTGAGCGGCCTGCTCATTTGCATTGCCTGAGACTCGCTCCGCTCTCCCTTTCGCTCCAGTTCTCACTTCCTCAGCAACGGCTTCTGCTCGCTCGGCGTCTCGAGAGCCAAGCACGACCGCGTGCCCGGCACTTGCTAGCCGTGCGGCGAGTCCTCGTCCTGCAGGTCCAGTGCCACCCAAGATCCCAATGTCCATGTCACCAGTCTCGCGCAGGCGGTCTCACGTCCATGCATCGAAGTACGATCGGAGGGTGCTCAGCCTCGAAGGGAAGACCGTGCTGATCACCGGAATCCTGACGCCGCGCTCGATCGCAACGGCAGTTGCGGAGCGAGCAGTCAACCTCGGCGCCCAAGTTCTCGCGACCTCATTCGGGCGCGCTCGCTCAACAACCGCACGGACGCTTCGAACGCTCGGGAGTGAAATCGAACTCCTCGAGTACGACGCTGGACGCCTCGGCGGGGCCCGTGACCTTGCCGCCGAGATTTCCTCTCGAACGCCGGTACTCCATGGCCTCCTCCACGCCATCGCCTATGCACCACAAGACGCGCTCGGCAATGGTCTAAGCAGCGCAAGTGATGCCGATATCGCGACAACGCTCCAAATTTCAGCCTCGTCGCTCGCCTCTCTCGTCAGCGCACTCGAACCGAATCTCGCTGCAGCGAAGACTTCAGGGGGAGCATCGGTTGTTGGCCTGACGTTTGCGCCAAATCGAGTCTGGCCAGGTTATGGCTGGATGGGGGTGGCAAAAGGTGCCCTGCAGAGCATCGCTCAATCTTTGGCAGTGGAACATGGGCCATCGTCAATTCGCGTGAATCTCGTTGATGCCGGACCGCTGAGAACGGCGGCAGCACGATCAATTCCTGGTTCCCAACGGGCTTTTGCGGACTGGGCAACTCGCTCCCCGCTCGGATGGGACGAAAATGACGGCTCCGCGATTGCCGATGCCTGCATTCTTCTTCTTTCTGGGGCGCTCTCAAAGACCACAGGAACCACGTTGATTGTGGACGGCGGTGCGCACATCGTGGGAAACTGAGCCATGCCCTCTCCGCTTGACCTTGAAGCGCTCGTCCATCGATATGGCTCAGTCACCTCATCCATGGATGTTGATGCCTATGCAGCCTTGTTCGCAGAGGACTGCATTCGAGAGGACCCAATTGGGATGCCGGCCAACCATGGTCGTGAGGAAGTCAGAGAATCATGGCGAGCGGTCGTTAACGGCGTGACGTCAATCTCCTTCACTCCTTCAGACATCCACGTTGTTGCCAATTGCGCGGCCTACCACTTCGAAGTGGTGACGGAACTTGGCGAAATGAAGGTGACCGTCAACGGAATTGAACTCTTCGAATTCAACGAATCTGGAGAAATTCAAAATATGAGGGCCTACTGGGCCGACACTGACCTTGTCATTGGATAACTTTGCTCTAACGAGAGGCCCATCGAGGGTCTTGGCGGCTCGGTAGGTGCCTGCATGACCATTGGAAGACCAATTTCGAAGAGGGCCTTCTCCATGGAGCCTCTGAACGTTGGCGGCGATCTCACTTCGTCGAAACGTCACCGCCTCAGTTCGAATGCGGTGACGTTGCAATTAGTGATTCTCGACCTCGTCGTGGCGTCGTTCTCGGCAGCAGTCGGTCTCGTGGTCGTTGCCTGTCTCTCGACCGTTCCCGTCAATGGCCTGGAGTACTTCTGGCCCAACCTCGTTCACGAAGTTTGGTTTCCCGTCGGCGTCGTTCTCGGTCTCGCTCTGGCCGGCAACTACCGGCGTGCTCGACGTTCAGGGGCGCAGTCGACCTTCACCCTCATGAGCAACTTCTTCTTTGCCATCGGCGTTGGAGGACTTGTTTCTATTGCGATCTCAACGGTGGTGCACAGAGCTCTCGGCCAACGCCAGGCAAATGCAAACCACGTGCTCTCGGCAATCATCCTCGCGACATTCTTCATCCCGATTGCCCGATCCATGCATCGACACTTCACCCTGCGTCGCCATCCAATCCGAGCGATCATTATCGACAGTGGCGAAAACGTCAGTCGTTACCTGACCCATCTGGGACTCCAAGGAGGCTTTCAAGTCATTGGTTGGGTGCCGGGCACGTCGCTTCGCCCAGGTGAAGGGCTCGGTCAACTCGATGACCTCGAAGGGCTGTGTGCGGAACACCAAGTGGATCTCGTGATGGTGGGCGACTACGACTACCCAACACCGGTACTGATTGATGTCCTTCGGAGGATTCAAAATCGCGTCCAATTGACGTTTGTTCCTCGAGTGTTCGAACTTGTGAGTTGGCGTAGTTCATTTTCTGAAGTGTCCGGGCTCCCGTTGATCGAGGCCGCTCCGCTTCAGATGACCAGATTCGATCGCTTGGTGAAACGACTGTTTGACATCACCCTTGCGTCAGTTGCTTTGCTTCTTCTCTCTCCACTGCTCATTGTGATGGCTGCCGCGGTAAAACTCACCTCAAAGGGCCCTGTTCTCTACCGTCAATCTCGAATTGGGAGAAATGGTCGACCATTCACGATTCTCAAGTTCCGAACGATGCATGAAGACGGGACGCGACCCGAGAGCCAGGCAAGGGCCACGGAAGGCAAGGCTCCGCTCTACGAGTCACGTGGCAAGTTGCGCGAAGGAGAACGAATCACTGGACCAGGGCGATTCCTCCGACACAGTGGCCTCGACGAACTCCCGCAACTGTTCAACGTCATTTCAGGTGCAATGTCGGTGGTCGGTCCACGTCCATTCGTGAGTGCGGAATCGACCGGAACCATTGGATGGCAGTCTCGCCGATACGACGTTCGGCCTGGCATGACGGGACTCTGGCAGGTCTCGGGCCGCAACAATCTTTCTGCTGGAGACCTTGAGGAACTGGACTATCTCTATGTTGCCTCGTGGTCAATGTGGTGGGATGTGAAGATTCTTTGGGACACGCCAAGGACGATGCTCAAGGGCATTGGTGCCTACTGACCTTCGGCCTCCAGTTGCCCTCGTCCACGACTACCTCACCCAGCGCGGAGGGGCCGAGCGAGTAGTACTCGAACTTGCCAAGATTTTCCCCGAGGCTCCGATACACACCTCGCTCTATGCCCCAGACGCCACGTTTCCTGAATTCAGCAAGCTCGACGTTCGAACGATGGCGCTCAACCGGATTGGCGTGCTCCGTTCACACCATCGCCTAGGACTTCCACTCTTCGCACCAGCGTTTAGTCGTCTGCATCTCGATGCCGAGGTCACGCTCTGCTCCTCGAGTGGTTGGGCGCACGGAGCAACCACGTCCGGAACAAAGATCGTGTATTGCCACGCACCGGCTCGTTGGCTTTACCAGCAAGATCGCTACCTTGGCAATCATGGACGATCGCTTGGCAAAGTCGTACTCGGGGGCCTGAAGAAGCCCCTGCTCAACTGGGACCGTCGAGCGGCGAGTTCTGCGACGACGTACATCGTGAATTCGAGCGCGACCGCTGCCATGGTTCGAGACGCCTATGGGATTGTGGCCGAGATCGTTCCCCCTCCTCCAGCGGTTGACGCGACGGGGCCTCTTCAGCCAGTTGAAGGTCTTGAGCCTGGGTTCCTCCTCGTGGTTGCTCGCCTCATGCCCTACAAGAATGTCGATCTCTCCATTCAGGCGGCACGTGCTACCGGGCACCACCTCGTCGTCATTGGCGATGGACCCGAGCGTCACCGACTTGAAGTACTCGGAGCCGGAGTGGCGACGTTCCTCGGCACCGTTGACGATGCGACGCTTCGGTGGTGCTACGACAACTGCAGTGCCCACGTAGCAATGAGCCACGAGGATTACGGATTGTCCCCACTCGAAGCCGCCGCGTTCGGTCGCCCGACGGTTGCCCTTCGAGGGGGCGGGTATCTCGACACGGTGGTCGAAGGCGTCACCGGGCTCCATGTTGAACAACCAACGGTTGCTGCGCTCGTGACCTGTCTCGCCGATCCTCGTCTCATGGACCTCAATCCGGAAGTGATTGTGGAGCACAGTCGCGTCTTTGGAGCAAAGCGATTCCGCGCAACGATGGCTGAAATTGTTTCGAACGCCCGCTCCTAGCTGCTGAGTCCCGAAGCGCGGAGAAGTCCTGAAGCTGCTGCGGCAACGCTGAAGCGCTCTTCAACCGCCGCCCGGCCGGCTCTACCGAGCGTCGACCGAAGGGTCGGGTCATCTCTGAGGCTCAGCAGTGCAGCCCGAAGTGCATCGTTGTCGCCTTCAGGAACGACGATGCCACCATTCGTCATGGCAATCACCCAAGGGATTTCTCCACATGAAGATCCAATAACTGGAGTTTCTTGAGCAAGCGCCTCTACCAGCACTCTGCCGAACTGCTCGGCCCATGTTGGTGTGGTCCGAGACCAGAGCACGAGGACGTCAAGTGAGGAGAAGAACTCCGGCATTGTTGCATGTGTCGCATTCGTTACCACTCGAACACCGAGCTCTTGCAAGGTTTCGCGCAAGGGGCCATCTCCAGCCACCACCAATTCGGCTCCAGGGATCGACGCCACCACCTCTGCCACTTGAAGGAATCCCTTCTGCTCAACCAGACGACCCGCTCCGCCAACGATGAAGCCTTCATGGCGGTGATGCCCATCTGAGAACGCACTTGGCACTGGACTAGGCACGACCTCGATCCGACCTCGGGCTCCCCACTTCGCCACCATGTGGGCGGCGGCGGGAGTGCGGGCGAGGACGAAATCAGCGTGGCGCAAGATGGTTGAGCGGAGTCTCTTCACGGGCCATGGGAGCGGCCGATCGAGGTTCTCCCAAGCTTGAACGCCATAGGGAACTCCCCGATGGCGACACGCTCTCGCCCACTGATCTGCTGACAGCGAGAAACACTCCTCTTCGAGGTACACAACATCCGGCTGCAGCTGGTCAAGTACGGCACCCACTCCAGACCGGTAGCGGTGCCGCTGCGGCTTCCCCACTCCTCGAACTGGCAGAAGCGTGTGCACCCCGACGAGATCTGGGGAAGTTTCAGGAACAAATGCCTCTGGGCTGTAGTCGTGACGCCAGACCGACGGCGTGACCACGTGCACGTCGACTCCTTCTCGTCGAAGCAATGCGAAGACCGTCTGATTGGTCGCAAGAACGGCAGGGTGGCTCACCACGAGCAAGGTCTTGCGCACCGGCTTCTCCACGCCCTGAGGCTACCGGCACCACTGTCGCTTGATCTGACCCTGCGTCTGGGAGACTGCTCTGGTGGACGACGACGCGCTGCCCACTCATCCCGAGCAAGAGTTTCCTGCCACTTCAGTGAAGGGGCATGGGCATTCGGTCGCCCTGAACACCAGTGCGGTTGCCGCCACACAATTCGGCGTCTTACTCATTGGCCTCCTCCTGACGCCGTTCATCCTGGCTCGACTGGGGCTCGTGCTCTTCGGCCTCTGGGCATTCGTCAACTTCACGGTGAACTTCCTCTCCAATTTGGATCCGGGACTCGGCGTGATTGTCATCCGGTACGCAGGCCAAGATCCTGGTGACGAGCTCCTTCCTGCCCGCCTGTCGAGTTTTGCCCTTGGCATTTGGCTTGGAATTGGGCTCCTGTTGTCACCATTGCTGCTGGTGCTTGCTCCACTGCTCATCTCGAGTCTGCACTCAGTCGGCGGTCTTCCCTTGCCAAGTTCTCTTGTCACAACTGCTGAGTGGTTCTTTGTCTGGGGGTATGTCCAACTGTTCATCACCGCTGGTGCTGCCAACCTTGGCTGTCGACTCATTGCTGCAGGAGAGCAATGGCTCGTCACCCTCATCGGCCTGCTCAGCCGTATCACGTGGGCAGTAGCCGTTGTTGGTTTTCTGTTGACTGGCTGGGGGCTCTGGGGCCTCGCCCTCGCCGCAAGTTTGCAAACTGCCGTCGTCTTGTCGCTGACGCTCCTTGCCATTGGCGTCCGTCACGGCACGATCTTTGCCAATCCACTGATCCTCGGGCGGACCAAGTTGAGAGAGTTCTTGAAATTCGGAGGACTCGTCCAACTCTCGAGCATCCTTGATGCCCTCAACTACGACACCGATCCCATCGTCATTGGCCGTTTTGTCTCGGTGGCTGCTTCAGCGATCTATCAAATGGCAAATACCGCGGCCGACAAGATCGCCTATCTCGTGAACTTTCCTGCGCAGTCACTCCTCCACACGTTCTCGGCCACTGCCTCACAACAGCGTTCAGTCGATGACGTACGTGCTCCTGCCATCCAGGCCTCGCGGTACATGGGTCTCTTTGCGTTTGCCGCTTCGGGAGTGCTTCTGGCAGCAGGACCATCGCTCATGATGCTGTACTTCGGGCCCTATCACGGTCAGCCATATCCGGGAGTCGACGCGGCCCTTGTTCTCCTCGTCGGCCTCCAACTCATCAATGCCGCTCGGTACAACTGCGCAATTGTGATTGTTGCTCTTGGCAAGGCCGGAATCGGAGCAAAAGCAAAAGCAGTCTCGGTAGTCGTCAATCTCGGCCTCACCATCGCCCTCGTGTTTCCCTTCGGCCTCAATGGAGTCCTCATTGGAACAATGGTTGCTTCGGCCGTGCAGAATGCCGTCCTCATGCGTCGCTACACCCGCTTGCTTTCCTCGAGCGTGAGGGACGTCCTGTGGTCTTGGTATGTTCCAGGCCTTCTGGCAATGGGCGTGGCGGTTGCCTGTGGGCGATTGTGCGGTCTCGCCGTCTCGACCTCACCGCCTGTTTCACGCGGAGCCGCACTGCCCGTCGTTCTCGTTTCCTTCGCCGGATTTTCCTTCGCCTTTGCGCTGATGCTCAGGGCAGTTCGCTACCTCACAGAAGCCGATCTCGGCTACTTCGCTCGCATTCTTCCGGGCCCACTTGGCAAACTTCCGAAACTTCGCCTTGCACGGATGCTCATTCGGACGGAGTCGTAGCGTCCATGCGGATCGCACTCAGCATTCACCACCAACTCTCAAAGGGGGCCGGGGCCCCGGGGGCAACGACAGCTCTAGCAACGGCACTTGAAGCACGGGGCCACGAGGTCGCCCTTTGGAGTTTCGACCTCCTCGGTGGTGACCGCGGAACGGTAACGTCACTTCGCTACCCCCATCACGTCGCAGCTCTCGTCCGCAAGGCGCAACAGTTCGACGTCATCGATGCCTCAACTGGCGATCTTTCTTGGGTCCGACGAAGAACGAAGACCCCTCTACTCGTCACGAGGAGTCACGGGCTTGAGCCATTGGTGGTTGCGGCGAGGAGAGCGGGTGCCGCTCGGGGGGAGCTCGACCTTCGCTGGCGCTACTCGCTCTACCACGGAGGTTTGAGACTCAGAGAAGTGAATCGATCGCTCAAGATTGCTGACCATGTCGTCGCCTTGTCTCGAGCAGAGATTGACTACTGCTCAAGCCTTGGCATTGATGAGTCCGATGTCACGCTCGGAACGTCGGCGATTCCGAAGTGGCTCTGTAACCAAACCCCGGCAAAACAGGGCGACCATCGGGTACTTGTCCTCCTTGGTGGCACTGCGTGGCGCAAGGGCGCCGACGTCGCTGTTGCTGCGCTTGAACCCATTCTCCGCACACACCCCGACCTGCTCGTTCGTTGGCTCGGTGCGCAGACCCATGACGTTGAGCGGCTGGTGTCGAGTGACCTTGCTCATCGGATCGAACCAATTTCGTCCTATTCTCAGAGCGACCTCCCGAGGCTCTTTGCCGACGCGACGATGGCACTGCTCTGCTCAAGGGTTGAGGGGATGCCACTTTCACTCTTGGAAGCTGCTGCGTTTGCCGTTCCTGTCATTACCTCGGATATTCCCGGGAACTCGGACCTCCTCCACATGAGCCATGGCGGCCTGCTCGTGCCTGCAGGAAACAGCGAGGCAACCTCGAGCGCAATTGAGCAGCTGCTGGGTTCGCCGGATCGGTGTTCACTGCTTGGCAGGGCCGCGTTCGACGATGTGCAAACCAGGACCTGGGACCATGTGGCAGCATCGACTGAGGCAATGTACCGACGAGCAATCGAAACTCGAACTCCGTGAGTCCTCCCTCCTTCTCCGTCATTGTTCCGTCGTTCTTTCGACCTGACGCTCTTCGCCGGTGTCTTGAGGGCCTCGCGTTGCAACGAGACCAGCCTGAGGAAATCTTGGTGGTCCTTCGGCCCGAAGACCGAGGGGCAATTGAGGTGATTGACAAGGTGGAGGTCACACCCCCAGTTCGAGTGCTCTTGGTGCACGAACCCGGCGTCCTCGCGGCAATGGCCGTTGGACTTCAAGCCTCAACAACCGAGTGGGTTGCCTTCACTGATGATGATGCAGTCCCCTCTCCGAATTGGCTTGCTGCGTTGAAAGCAGGGGTGCTCCCGGGCACGATTGGAGTCGGCGGACGCGATTGTCTTGTCGACGGTGGAGTTCCCCGAGCAACAACGTTGACGGAGTCAGTGGGGTTCATTGGGAGATGGGGTCAACTGACTGGCAACCATCACCGAGGAACGGGAGAACCTCGAGAAGTTGCCATGCTGAAGGGCGTCAATTGTGCATACCAAGCAAACCTCCTCGGTATCCCTCATGGGCTTCGAGGCACCGGCGCCCAAGTGCACTTTGAGGTCGCCATTGGTCTCGATCTTGCTCGGTTCGGCAGCTTGCGCTACGACCCCACCATTACGGTTACCCACGAGCCGGGAGATCGCGTCGGCGTTGATCAGCGACGCTCTCCGAGTGCTCACGCCATCAGCGATGTCGCAGCGAATGCCGTCCTTGCCATGACCGCATCTGGGCCGGGCTTGGCAATTCGACGCGCACTCTTTTCGCTCTTCATCGGTGATGCTTCGTGTCCTGGACTTCTTCGAGCGGTCGTGGGGATCCGCAACGCAGACATTCGTTCTCGAACGCTTCCCGCTATGCGAGGCACGCTTCAAGCGGCCTGGGCAGTCGCTACTGGTTACAGGATTGAGTTCATCCGCCGGGACTAATCCCGTATTCGCTGAGGTGGCTCGCGACCATTGCCTCAATCGAGTGCTGAGCAGCGGTCTCGAGTCCACCACTGATGAGTTGAAGCCGAAGGTCTTGATCGAATACTGCTCGTTCGAGTTGACGACCAAGTTCGTTTGCATCACCAATGGGAGCCAGAAGAACATTCACACCTTCACGCGTCCACTCAACGATGCCTGGACAGGCGGTGGCGACGAGAGGTACTCCTGCAGCCATCGCTTCCAGCCCAACGAGCACGTGTCCTTCCCACGTAGAACTGAGGAGCACGGCATCCGCAGCGCCAAGAATGGCTCGCGCTTCGCTGCGATAGCCGACCAAGCGAATACGCTCGCCGACGTCAAGTTCGTCAACGAGTTGGTGAAGCTCTTCTTCAAGTGGTCCGTCCCCACAAAGCACCAGTTGGACATCACTGAGAGCCGAGACTGCCCGGACCATCGTTGCAGGATCTTTCTGAGGCGTCAGTCGAATCGCTGCGGCCACAATCGATCGTTGAGGATCAAGGTCAAACAACTCAACCAAGGTGGACCGAAGGAGCGGCGGAGGCACGGGCCCAATCCCGACGGGTAGGAGCGTCGCTCGTACTCCGGCCGCACGAAGAAGTCGCAAGGGTCCTTCTCCGCAGGCTGCGACGTGAATTCGAACGAGTCGTAACGGTCGGAGTACCGACGACAAGGTTGTTGGATCAAGACCATGACAGGTGACCAATCGAACCGCAACGCCCCGTCCGCACAGCCGAAGTGTCGGTGCAAGTCTCAGTCCGTGTCCATGAAGTACAACTGGTCGCTCTTTTCGAATAAGCCTTCGAAGTCCTCTCGCAAACGCCACACCGCCGCTTCGACCCGAGAAGCGAGGAAGTCTGAGGATTGGAACCCCACTGCCTGGCTCAATCCCATGAATTGGCAGGTCACCTCCAACAGCCACCACCACATCAACTCCTCGGGTCCGAAGCCCGAGCGCCAATGTGGCGACTACCTTCTGCATCCCACCTGGACCCCCATTGGCGAGGACGAGCATCACCTCACTCACCGTTGACCGGCCTTCGATCGGCTACTGCGCGAAGGGCTGCGTCAAGCAACGCTCCCCCGGTCCCTGGAGAGAAGTGTTGAATTGCAGCGGTCCGACAGGCTGCCCTGCGTGATTCGCGTTGTGACGACGTCTCCTCTTCAAACAGGTGCACGAGAGAGCGAAGTGCCCTTGCGAGTTCTTCGGCATCACCCGGAGGAACGATTCGGACAACCTCTTGCGGTAGTCCCCCACTAGCGCCAACTTCACTCGTCGCAACGACGAACACGCCGCTTGCCAATGCCTCGGCCACGGTTAGCCCAAAGGGTTCGTAGTGCGATGCCTGAAGGAGGAGGTCGGCCTCTCGAAGCATCAACGCGACCTCACTACGTGAACGGTGTCCAACATACGTCGCAACCTTTTGGTCAAGCCCCGAAAGCATGGGGCGATAGTCGGACCAGAGCGAATGATCGCCAACGACCGTGATCATGAGCCGACCTTCGAGATCAGACAGAAGTTTCGACGCGGCAATGACGTCATCGAGTCCCTTTCGGACCGTAATTCTGCCGAGAACGAGCACTCTGAGTGGACCAGGGCGACGGGAACCTGGGTCGAGGGTGAACAGATCAACATCAATGACGTTTGGCACCGCGGTAATCATTGACGAGGAGATGCCGTAATCCATGGAGAGCAGTTCGCCAAACCGTGGCGAGATTGCC
>CAIXCS010000276.1 GCA_903918025.1 uncultured Actinomycetes bacterium | reverse complement strand
GTGCCGGTTCAACGAAACTGACACCGTCTTCATTGAACCCGGCTCACCTTGGCGGAATGCCTGGATCAAGAGCTTCAACTCCCGACCCCGAGACGAGTACCTCAATGACCGACTCTTCGACAGCCCGCTCGAAGCCCAGGTACTCCACGAGGACTGGAGAATCGCCTACGACAACAACAGGCCACACAGCGCCCACGGATCACGCACCCCGGGCGAGTCTGCTGAGGTCTGGCTCAACCAACACCAGGAAGCACTCGCATAGCGGGTGGACCAGCTATCGGGGCCGGTCAGCGGGTGGCTCAACTTTCGGGATCCGGTCACGCCTACTTGGACCGCTCAGTGCGAACACTCCATCACCGAAAGCGTAGGAGTCAGGTGAGTTGGCTCGTATCCGGCTCCACGAACATATGTAAGTTGGATAACTACAACTATTGAGAGGTCAGTAATGGAGACTGTTCAACGGGGCGAGGGACCACCTGCCGAAGTGGCACTAGTCACGTTCCCCGCACCACACGGAATTGAAGCCGTAACTCTGATCGAGGGTTCAGTTGTTTCGTTTGGCCGCGGAATCGACTGTGAGATTCGATTTGGATTCGCACCACAGCCTGATCAGGAAGTGCCCAGGCTTGCAGGCCAATTTGCGGTGATCAATCGCAGAGTGTTTGTGGAGAGCGCTGCAACAATTGGACATAGGGCAATTGAGGTCCGAAGTGACGAGCAGGCAGTTCAAGTCCCCGTTGGAGAGGGCTACTCTCCCAGGCAATCCCGCTTCGATGTCCTTGTGCGAGGTACGGCGAGCCCTTGGAAGCTCCACGTAACGGTGCGATCCGGGCCTCAATTGCACGGTCGACACGATGCAATCGATCCCCCGACTTCCCACTACTCCCTCTCGCTCACCGACCTACAGAGAACGGTGCTCAGTTCCTATGCACGACCACTAAAGAATGGCCGTATGGAGCCGGCCACTCACAAAGATGTGGCGGGTGAACTCAGCTACCACCCCAATACCGTGAGGGAAGCGCTCTATGAGATCTGGGCGATGATGTTTGAGCAAGGCATCCCCATGCCGGACATCTCCGACAAGCGATTCGCAGTTGTAGAGGCGGCCAGAATCCATGGCCTTCTTGTTTGATGGAATCGGAATTTGCGTCAGAACCTGGGTCAATGTGGACCGGACCAGTGGACGACCCGCGTCGTTATCGAGTGGGTCTTCATGATGAAGGCCTAACTAACGTTGGTGCGGGTGGCGAGGGACTTGTCTTTCAAGCCACCCGAGTCATCGACGGCGTAGATACTGACATTGCCCTGAAGTTGCTCACGAATGTAACCATCGCGGACTTTCCTGCACTTTTTGAGCGAGGAGCCGCCCTAGAAAAATGCAATAGCCCGTACTTAATGCGGCATTTGGAAACGTTCGTCGGGACTCCTTTGATCACTGATCAAGCGACGGCAGAAGAGTTCGACGTCATATTTACCGCTGCCGAGTGGATTCCAGGGATGCCGCTCAGCGAAGCTATTTCGGAACATGGGCCCATTCAAGGTCTCGCGTGGATTGCACAGATAGCCCTTGGTGTGGCTGACCTCCATGCCCACCGAGGCATCGGTGTGCCTGAGGGAATCTTGCATCGTGACATTAAGCCATCAAACGTCAGGGTTCGGACCGGTGGCCAGGCAGTACTAATCGACTACGGAGTGGCCAAACCGGGCGGCGTAAACGATATGACCTCCGGAGTCGGGACCTACCTATGGCGAGCTCCCGAAGTCATTGGCGGCCCTGGAGTGCCAGGTCGAGCATCGGATGCTTGGGGAGTAGGAGCTGTCGCCTACT
>CAIXCS010000275.1 GCA_903918025.1 uncultured Actinomycetes bacterium | reverse complement strand
TTGTGGGCGTGATTCTCTTCGCCCTTCGGCAATGCCTTCCAGGCAACGGCAAGTGCCACGATGCCAATGGGAATGTTGACCCAAAAGAGCAATTGCCATGCCGCATACGTGACGATGAGTCCACCGAGAACGGGGCCAAAGACAGGGGCGAGAACCGTTGGAACACCGACGACTCCCATCACTCTTCCCATGCGGGCGGGTCCAGCTGCTCTTGCGAGAATCGTCTGACCGATTGGCATAATCATGCCGCCGCCGAGACCCTGGACGATTCTGAAGAGAATGAGGCTCTCTGCTGACCACGCCATGCCACAAAGTGCTGAACCAACAACAAAGAGTGTGAGCGCAACGAGCCACGATCGTCGAGCACCAAATCGATCAACTGCCCAACCAGAGAGGGGAATGACGAGAGCAAGGGCAAGCAGATACCCCGTCGTGACCCATTGAATCGTCGCAAGCGTGGTCCCGAAGGTCTTTCGCAAGTCGTCAAGCGCAACCACCACAATGGTCGTGTCGAGGATCGACATCATGGTCCCAAGCACCACGGCCGCAGCAGTCCACTTGAGTGCGGAATCGAATGGCTCGTTGACCGGTTTCACTGCCGCGTTCGATTCAGTCACTTCCCCACGCTACCGGTCGGGCCACCTTGGTCCCGATGACAAGAGTGACGCTCGAGTCCCTAGTGGCAAGGGCCTGCCTACACTGGAGCCATGGCGACTCCCACGCAGGAACTCTCACCACTTGAACCAACGATCGGCCAAGCCGTTCTCCACCTGTTCTGCAAGCCGGATGGCCCAGTCGACCACCGAAAGATCGCAACGGCCGAGCGTGCGCTCATTCGAGCTGGAGGCCAAATGGTTGCCGTGTCGATTCTCGGTCACAAGGCGGATGTGTGCTTCATGGTGCTCGGTCACGACCTCTGGCAATTGCGGAAGTTTCAAACCGGAGTCCAAGCTGCTGGACTTGCGGTGGTCGACTCCTACTTCTCTCTGACCGAAGTCTCGGAATACGCAAAAGGTGTCCCCGAGCAAATGCGTCAAGCTCGTCTCTACCCGCAACTCCCCCCAGAAGGCATGACCGCGTTCTGCTTCTACCCAATGAGCAAGCGTCGCTCGGAGAACCACAATTGGTTCGCACTCTCCTTTGAGCAGCGAAAGGCCCTCATGATGGGTCACGGAAAGTCCGGTCGAGAGTTCCACGGACGCGTCCTCCAAGTCGTGACGGGTTCTACCGGCCTTGACGACTGGGAATGGGGCGTCACGCTCTTTGGCGTGCACCCAGATGACCTCAAAGACTGCGTCTACACCATGCGCTTTGACGAGGCGTCAACGCTCTATGCCGACTTTGGGCCGTTCTACACCGGCATGGTCGGCACCATTGCCCAAGTCGTCCCCCACTGACCCCGTCGACAACAGGAGAACCCATGACTCGACCGCATGTGAAGTTGACGTTCCCCGAAGACTTGATTCGCACCCCGGTGTTGGCTGAAATCGTTCGCCGATTCGATGTGGCGCCCAATATTCGACGCGCAGCAGTTGAAGAGCACTCGGGTTGGATCATCTGTGATCTCGAAGGGACACCCGAGCAAGTCGCAGAAGCAACCACATGGCTTCGCACGCAGGGAGTCGGCGTTGATCTCTTGGGTGATGTCCTCGAGAGTTAGACCGTGAACCGTTAGGTTTGCGCCCAGCCAGTGGTGGCGATGCCGCGAGGTTCGTAGAACAGGCAACCTTCTGGACAGGCAAAGGGGAGTGGCTCATTCGCCCCGAGTTTGCAGCGCTCGACCTTTTCCCCTCGGCTTGTCGACTGCATGACGTAGTGCTTGCAGTCCTCATTCACGGCCATTCACCCATTCTGCCTCGTGTTGGAGGTGGGGCTGCCTACTAGCGTGGGTCCGTGGAACGCGACGTACCTCTCAAGACGCTGCACCGTTGGGCTGAAGCGCTTTCGGGTATTGCCCGAACAGGTCTTGGCTTCACCCAGAGCCAGTACGAGCGCGAACGATTTGAAGAAGTACTGAAGATCGCGGCGGATATCCGGGTTCATGCCGATCACGGCGTTGACGATGACGATGAGTCCAGAGGTGTCGTTACCGAGTGGCTGCAATCAGTCGGGCGAGGCGTGCCTGGGTATGTGACGCCCAAGGTTGCTGTTGGTGCCGCGGTCCACAACGACGCTGGCGAATTACTCCTCATGCAACGCGCAGACTCTGGTTTCTGGCTCTACCCAACCGGATGGTGCGACCCGGGCTACTCCGCTCCAGAAGTTGTCGTAAAAGAGGTCGAAGAGGAAATTGGCCTTGAGGTCGTCCCTGAGCGATTGATTGCCGTTCTCGATGGGGCCCGAATGGGAATGACTCGCCTCCCGCTTTATTCAATGCTCTTTCTCTGCCGGGTCGTCGGCGGGTCGATGAAACTCCATCCACTCGAGGCGTCAGACGCTGGATGGTTTCGTCCTGAGAACCTTCCTTCGCCTCTCATTGGCTACGAACGATGGGGGGAGCATGTCTTCGGCATCTTGGATGGCGAAGATCGACCTCTTCTCTATGACACCATTCGGGACCCAATTTGGCGCGGAGAAGGAGAGTCGTCATCGTGACCGGCATTCGCATTGAAGAGGTCACCGACGTGTCGAGTGACCTTATGGAAGCGCTCACCCGGCTGATTCCTCAACTTTCAAGTTCATGGACCGGAATTTCCGAGGAGGAACTCTTCAACGTGGTGCATGACGAGGCCATCTGCCTCCTCGTTGCCAGAGACGCGAATGAACGAATCATTGGGACCCTCTCGCTTGCCACGTTCTCCATTCCGACTGGCACAAGGTCTTGGATTGAAGACGTCGTCGTTGATGAAGCAGCGCGCGGACTCGGCGCTGCGAAAGCGCTTGTCGCTGCTGCGCTCAATCAAGCAGCTGCCCTTGGTGCCAAAACGGTCGACCTGACGTCACGTCCAAACCGAGAGGCAGCAAATGCGCTCTATCTCGCCATGGGATTCACCGAGCGTGTAACGAACGTCTACAGATTTGCCTTAGCGGAAGATTGACCTGAAGCGTTCCTCAGCAGACTTCTCTTCACACCGCTCCCTGAGAGTGAACGTGATGCCACCCTCGAGGTAAATACCTTGCAAAGCGGATACCCTTCGTGCGTGACTGGAGCCAAGATCCCAGGCGGAACCGTGCACAGTCTTCCTCTGGATCTCGCTGATGGACTGAAAGCAAGCGCCGACGCGAGTGAGGCATGGCTGGACATCACCCCCCTTGCCCGCAATGAGTTCATCTGTTGGGTAGAAGATGCCAAACAACCTGCAACACGCGAGCGACGTATTCGCCGAACTCGAGAAGAACTTGAACAAGGCATGCGCAGGCCCTGTTGCTGGCCTGGATGTCGTCACCGAGAGAGAAATGGGAAGTAGTCCAACCATTCCATGACCAACGGTGGTCGAAAAGGGGATCGGTCGAGTCTTCTCGAGGAAGTGCAACGACGTTGACCTCTTCGGATCAGCCTCGACGCAAAATGAACGTCTTCGTGATAGCTCCGTTTTGCTCAACAACCACGACGAGCGGGCCGGTAGTTGCAGGCTTCCCTCCTTGATTCAGGATCTCGGAATCTGGTGGTTCGAAACCCTTGGTCTTCAAGAGATACTCGATCCCAAAGAGTTGTGAAGCGGAATCCAGCGTCACCTTGCCATCGATGAGCACCGCAATCCTGACTGGTCCTCGATGCACGTGGGACTCAATCCAGCTGACGGTGGAACTCACCGCACGCATCGCGTGCTGTTGATCTGTTGGAACCGACGACGTCGCCACCGCCGCAAGCGCCGCACAGGTCGTGGCGAGAGTGAACACCAGCACCATCAATCCATTGAACGGTTGGAACGATCGTTCCACCTTCATGAGCGGCTTACGAAGGAGCAAGCCAAGGTCAACCACCATCGCCGCTGCCAAGGGCCAGAGGAAAACGGTCGTGTAGCTGAGACCAAACACCACGCGGGTCTTGACCGAAGAGAACGCGACTGCCTCGCCAATGGCAAATGCCAAGGTCAACGTGCTTGCACGCGCAAGAAGAAGATCTCTTTGGCGAATCGCCCTAACTGCAACACCGAGGAGCACCACAAGGAGGGCCACCCCAAGGAATAGAGAGCGGTTCTTGAGAAAGGCGACGCTGTCTGCTCCTCCTGAGAGATGAGGAAAGTGGAAGAGCAACTCCGGCGTCGCATGCGAAATGACGGACAAGCCAAAGCCCATTCCCATGGAGGAACCTGATTGAACAGTTCGAAAGAGCGCAGACAAGTTGGGCTTCGCACCGAACAACTCTTGAAGTAGGGGTGGCAGCCAACAGAGAACACCAACCGCAACGCTCACAAGTAACCAACGGCGAATGCTCGTCGGACGCGCATACCAACACCACGCCGTTGAGGCCATGAGAAGGAAGACCAAAGGCGCGGCGAGCATCGTGTGGGCACAAGCACCGACCGAACAAAGCACGACCAGGAGTGGCAGGAGGCGTGCTGAGCCGTTCGCGACCACGAACGAGGTCACCAGTGCCGCCAGAACAACAAAGAGACCGAGGTAGGGATTCCAAACGAGATGCAATCCGACAATCGGGAGGCAGGCAATGAGGAGCGACATTGCTCCTCCAATGCCAGCAGCAACGCGCCAACCAAAACTCCGACCACCAAGTTCAACGCTGAGAGAACCGAGGAGTCCGGCTACGAGAGCGGACCCCCACAAAATTCCAGTGGCCGGATCAATCCTGACCGGCATTGCGAGGAGATACGTGAAGAGTGGTCCGGGATCAAAGATTGGATGACCAATAGGGCTGAGCATCGAAACTGATCCAAACAGCGGAGGATGCAGGGTGAACACACGAAATGCCCAAAGCGAGAGATGTGCATCATCTGCCAGCGGAACCCAGTGATGGCGAAGGTTCCGAAACGTGGCGAACAACAGCGGAAGCCAGACTGCAAGATGTCCGGCAACCCTCAGCAGTCGGTCTGAAATGAGAGAGCGACGAGGAACAGCGTCCACGGAGTCTTGGTGGTCTCCGACGGACAAGGGTTCACTCTCCACCAACAACTTGCCTGGGAAGTCGCTGTCCACGACGCGATGCTAGGTCGCGGTTTCGCTCTCGACACTGCCGACCCCCTTGAATTCGTCCGCTGAAGGGTGGTTTTGCCCCGGTGGCGGTGAAGACCCGAATCGAAGCAACCAGTCGACGTTCAAGGGAATTCCAATGGCGTGACCCCAACAGAGAACTCCTCAACATCTCGATGGAGGCTGACGACAAACTGCGAGACTGTGCACCATGCGGCGCGACCTTCACTCTGGCTTTCGAGTCACTGACGAGTTCAGTGGTGGAGAAATGACGGACACCTCGAAGTTTCACCGAGTGCTCAACAGCAAATGATCAAGGAAGACGCGGCGCCATGAATGCCCTCATCGCTGGTTTCTTCTCTGGCTTCTCACTCATCGTCGCCATCGGAGCGCAGAACGCCTACCTTCTGCGACTTGGTCTCGCGCGGTCGCACATTGGCATTGCCGTAGCGATCTGCGCGCTGTCAGACATCGTGCTCATCCTGGCGGGTATCGCCGGAATCGGGAGTCTCGTCCGAGCAATACCCCATCTGCTGGACGTCTTCCGATGGATTGGCGTCGTGTACCTCACTGCCTATGGGATTCGCTCTTTTTGGCGTGCCTACCAGGCGTCCGCTCTTACCCCTTCTGAAGGAACACCATCAACACGTCGCGCCGTCGTTGTCACGACCCTTGCCTTCACGTTTCTCAACCCCCACGTCTACCTCGACACTGTCCTCCTTCTCGGTTCGATCGGCAATCAATACGGCGGCCATCGCTGGTTCTTTGCTCTCGGGGCGTGCCTAGCTTCGGTCACTTGGTTCGTGAGTCTTGGAATTGGTGCAAAGGCTCTTGCCGGGGTGATGGGACGCCCCGCAACGTGGAAATTCCTCGACATCGGCATCGGCATCGTCATGTTGCTCGTTGCATGGAGCATCGCGACGACCCACGTCTAGGGAGGGCGTGCTCGTAGCATCGTGAGATGACCTCCCACGAGCTCGAACCATCCGCAGAAATCATGACCGTGTTCCGAAGCCGACTTCGTGGCTCGGGACTCTCCTCGTACAGTGACGTTGCAGGAGAGATGCTTGAACTTGCTCAGTCAATGCCAGGGTTCCTCGACGCCAAGACCTTCATTGCTGATGATCAAGAGCGCGTGACGATCGTGCGCTTTAGGGATCGCGAATCACACAATGCATGGCGTGACCATCCTCGCCATCGAATCGCACAAGGACGCGGCGTCACGGAGTTCTACAGCGAGTACCAACTTCATGTTGCCGCGGTCACTTCGTCATCAAGATGGATGCTCGACAGCGAAAGCGACGAGTGACTTCAGACCTTGAACCCGCCATACTCTGGCGAGAGAAAAGTGTCACGAGGCGGAAACAGTTGAGAAATACTCCGCTGGTTCACTAGAGGTATGGAACTCTTCCTCATCACCCCCACCACCCCAACTGACCTTGCTGAACCGCACACACCAGATGTCGATGCTGGGTTCTGCCTCGTGTGTCGGACAAGAGTTCGACGCGAGGGTCTCTTGAACTGGGTTCACGAAGCCTCCTAAGAGAAGTCCGAAAAGCCAGTTGGGCGTTCTCGGATGCAACCCGTCACCGACGAAGTGCTCGAGAACGAGGTGAGCAGAGTGGCGACGCTTTGGAATTCACGCGACGTGGAGAGATCAGACCATGTCCAGCACACTTCGTGCTCCCTCAAGGTCGCCAACATCAACGAGGTGATGGACGAGATCGTGGAGAAGATACTGCCCAAAGGTCTGCATGGTGAAAACCGCTCCATCTGATCGATGGCCCGTCCGCTCCCATTGCTCACCCGTAACTTCACCAAAATGTTGTCCCAGTTGCGTTGCAGCCGACACCAATTGACGCGCCACAACCATTGGATCTTGAAGGTCATAACGTTGTTCCCTCGCGGTGAGGTCTTGATCCCAATTTTGAAAACCAGCGTTCTCGACCGTGAGCATGAGTGAGAGCCGCTCGTCGTAGAGCACGAGGACGTCTCGAATATGGCAGCCATACTCAAGGATGGACCAACGCTTCGGACTCACTCGATGCGGGGAGTTCTTGTGACCAAGCAGTGTTTCCCAACGCGGTCCCATGGAAGCAATTGCCGTTCCAAGTCGATCCTTTGGAAACGTCGACGCATTGAATCCGCACTCTCCGCACGAGCGACTCAGTACCCAGGTCCAGTCCTTTGCGTCGGGTTCTCCTTCCATGGGTTGAGGCTAGCGAGCGTGCTTGCCAGTCACGAGGTCCCCGCTCAATACCCGGCAATGGTGTTCTTGAGAACGGTTCCCCATGGCGTGGGCTCAAGGCCAAGTTCACTGCGAGTTGCCGAATCATCGATCACGAATGGTGCGGTGAACTGATATTGGGTCTTTGGAAGCTCTCGCATGAGTGGACTGAACAACCCAAGCAGTCGAAGCATTGCTGACGGGAGCACCTTGACCTTGACGTGAGGAAGTCCGGCAGCGTCCGCGACATCGTCAATTGCTTGTCGCTGGGTGCGTGGAGGATTGGTTGGTGCGTGCCAAACACGACCCCAGGCGTCGGGACGCTCGGCGCAGCGAATGAGTGTCGCTGCCACGTCATTGATGTAGGTCCAGGAATGAGGCTGATCTGCGGCACCAAGAACGGTGCAGGCTTTCCCCTTGAGGACATTTGGAATAACTCGGTCGCCAAGGAGGCTTTGGGACTGAGGTCCAATAAAGTCAGAGGCCCTCACCTCGGTTGCGCGGATTCGACCTGCATCATGGGCGGCAAGAGCGTCGCTCCACATCTTCGCCCTGACTTGCGCCTTCTCATAGTTGGCCAGCATGGGAGTAGCTGGGGTCATCGGTGCAGTGACGACGCCATAGGGGTAGAGATTGCTCAGCGTGACGAGTACTGCACTAGAGGCTTCTGCAGCGGCCAACAAGGCATTCGCCACCGGCGGCCAGTCGCTTGCCCAACGGTGATATGGCGGGTTCACACAATTGAAGATCGCGCTGGCGTTCTCCGCCAATTGGCAGAGCGCCTCTGCGTCACTTGCGTCAGCCCTCACGGCGGTCACTCCAGGAACCTTTGGGTCGGTTCCACTTCTTGACACCAAACGGACCGTATGTCCTTTGTCAGCCAACTGACGTGCGACCAAGGTCCCGATTGCTCCTGCTCCTACGACGAGAAACTCTGACATCTTCACTCCGATCTTTTAGAGAGCACCGCTCTCTCAAACAGTTTGCACCAGATCTTGACCAATTGCAAGAGCAGTGCTCTCGTTTCTGTCAGAATGGCAACGTGACTGGTGAACAGGGTGTCCGAGCAGCAGCGCGAGTTGCCCAGATTGAAGCAATAAAGACAACCGCTCGAGAGCTCCTCATTGAAAAAGGCGCTGCAGGCCTTTCCCTCCGAGAAGTAGCTCGCGAAATGGGGCTGGTCTCTTCTGCGCTCTACCGCTACTTCGCAACCAGGGACGAACTGCTCACTGCGCTCATCTTCGATGCCTACAACGACCTTGGATCTGCAGTTGAACGAGCGGCCGAGAGCAATACAGGCGCTTCGACAACGGTTCGTTGGCGAAATTCCTGTCAAGCGGTGCGGACGTGGGCACTTGCCCACCCGAATGAGTTCGCACTGCTCTACGGCACACCAATTCCTGGCTACAACGCCCCCACTGGCACCATTGCCGCTGCGACCCGAGTAGCAACCGTCTTTGGTTCCATCCTCAACGATGACCGAGCGCAAAAGGCGGAGTTGGCCGATGGACAAGGCCGCGATGTGCGGCCCTTCCTCAGTGTCTCGAACTTGGCACTCGTCATGCCTGCGGTTGATCCATCGGACTACCTCCGCGGCGTCATGGCGTGGACGCACATCTTTGGACATCTCACCTTCGAACTCTTTGGACATCTCGTTGGGACGGTGACGAGTCCAGATCTCGCCTATGCCGCAGTCGTTGACGAATTGACGGAGTGGCTCCGACTCGGCGAGTAGTGCGTCGTCATCTCGACATCTTGAGAAGACCGGAACGCCTCATCAACCAGCGATGAAAGCGCAATGGGCGCTACGATCCGGCCATGTACGACCTGGTCATTCGTGGGGGACTGCTCATCGATGGAACCGGAGAACCGGGACGTCTTGCCGACGTTGGTATTGAGGGCGACCTCATCGTCGCCGTTGGTCCTCCAAATTCGCTCGGTGCTGCACACCGAGTTCTCGACGCAGAGGGCCTCCTCGTCACTCCAGGCTTCGTTGATGTCCACACGCATTACGACGGCCAAGCCTCGTGGGATCCGTGGCTCACCCCATCGAGTTGGCACGGAGTAACGACAGCAATCGCTGGGAATTGCGGCGTTGGATTTGCTCCGGTGCGTCCAGATCGTCATGACTGGCTCGTGCAACTCATGGAAGGCGTCGAGGATATTCCTGGCTCTGCGCTCAGCGAAGGGATCTCGTGGGATTGGGAGTCCTTCCCAGAGTTTCTCGACGCAATCTCTGCTCGTCCCCACGCCATTGACTGCGGCTTTCAGTTGGCGCATGGCCCCCTTCGGGGCTATGTCATGGGCGAACGAGGTGCGGCGAATGAGCCCGCACGACCTGAAGATCTTGTGGAACTTCGCCGGCTCGCGAGCGAGGCACTTGCTGCCGGTGCCATGGGAATTTCGACGTCAAGGACCTCACTCCATAAGTCTCGAGATGGCGAGTTCGTGCCAGGCACCTTCGCCGAACTCGACGAACTCCTGTGCCTGGCCGATGCGCTTGCTGACGAGAAAACTCGCTCTGGTCGAGCGGGAGTCTTCCAGCTCGCCATGGAACACACCGACGTCCCGACCCAATTCGACTGGATGCGTGAATTCGTTGCCCGTTCCGGTGGAACCGTTTCGTTCAACTTCAGCCAAACGCGCCATGCACCTGAGATTTGGCGTGAGGTCGTCGAACAACTCGACCGGGCTAACGATGAAGGATTCTCCATCGTCGGTCAAGTGGCAGGGCGCTCTATAGGTGTCCTCGAGTGTCTCGAAGGAACCGTCCACCCGTTCGCTCTGCATTCCGCCTGGCAGCCCCTTGCCCTCTTGCCAACCGATGAGAAGCTCCTCGCTCTCAAAGATCCTGCGATTCGGGCCGCCCTCTTGGCCGAGACCCTTCCTCCAATCACGCCAGTAGTCGACCTCCTCACCTCCGGCTGGGAGCGAATGTACCCAGTTGGCGCTGGAGCCATTGACTACGAACCTGACCCAGAGACGGATTCGCTCGCGGCCTTGGCGGTTGCTCGAGGGATCACACCGGCCGAACTGGCACTTGAGGCGCTGTGCGCTGACGGCGGCACGGGCATGCTCTACGTTCCGCTCTTTAACTACTCAGGTGGCGACCTCGAGCTCCTTCGTGAACTCCATCAGAATCCGAATACGCGAATGGGTTTGTCCGACGCTGGTGCACACTGCGGTTCCATTTGCGATGGCGGCATGCCCACCTTCATGTTGACCCACTGGGGTCGAGATCGTCGTCGCGGGGAGCAACTGCCACTCGAATTCTTGATTCGTCGACAGACGGCAGAGACCGCCGCGCTCTTTTCGTTGTTTGACCGAGGCGTCGTCGCGCCTGGAATGCGTGCCGATCTCAATGTCATTGACTTTGACGAACTCGGCTTTACCAATGCCACGATGGCCTATGACCTGCCAACCGGCGCACGGAGGTTGGTCCAGCGTGGAACGGGCTACGTGGCGACCATTGTTGCCGGCGTCCCGATTGTGGAATATGACACCTTCACCGGTGCCTTGCCCGGGAAGGTCTTGAGGGGCGGGGCGGCGGCACCTGCGTGAGGTAGGCAAACGCTCCTGACCGCTGCATGATCATGGTGCCAGACTGAATGCCGTGCTAGTCCCACCAAACTTTGTCTTGAGCGAAGACGATGCATGGCATGCGGTCCAACAACGGGTGTTCGGAACCTTGGTAGTTGGAACGTCAACAGGCTTTGAAGCCACACCACTTCCCTGGATCGCAAGCCAAGACGCAAGTGGGCGAAACCTCCGAGGTCATCTCAGCGCGGCAAACCCTCTGGTGAAGTTTCTCCAGTCGCCGATTGACGCAGTGATCTTGTTCGAGGTCGCTGACGCCTACATCAGCCCCAGTTGGTATCCCTCGAAGGACGTCACGGGCAAGGTGGTCCCAACGTGGAACTACGTGAGTGTTCACTGTCACGGCAAACTCGAGCGCTTTGAGGACCCCGCTGAGCTACACAGAAATGTCCACGAACTCACTAGTCGCATGGAGAACGAGCGGGAAGAGCCTTGGAAGGTAACCGATGCCCCAAAGGACTACGTGGACCAACTTCTTGGTGGAATTGTTGGGGTTTGTCTCCGGATCAACCGGATCGAAGGCAAGGCAAAACTTAGCCAGAACCGCTCATCTGCCGATGCGACTGGAGCTTTTACTGGCCTGCTCCGAGAGGCACCGGGGAGCACCCTTCTTCCACATCAACGAAATGCTCTCAAACATCTCACTGACTGAGCCAGCGAAGTACCTCAGTCAGTCCATGACGTTGATCATCCAACGAACCCCAAACCGGTCGAGCGTGCAGCCCCAATACGCTCCCCACGGCATTGCTCGCATGGGTTCGGAGTCAGCGCCACCTTCTGACAGTGCTCGATAGAGCTCATCTGCTTCAGCCCGACTATCAGGCTCAAGATTGAGGGTGGAATTGTTGCCAATCCGAAGTGTTTGGCCCATGGACATGAGGACGTCTGTTGCCATCAACACATGCCCACCCAAAATTGGAAGTTCGGCGTGCATCACCTTGGAACGCTCATCAGGAGCCAGAGGGGGTTGTCCGGGAGCTTCGGGAACGTCACCAAACCGCATCATTGGGCCCTGCAACTCAGTGCCGAATGTTGTGGCGTAGAAGGCGAACGCTTCTTCGGCATTGCCGTCGAAGTTGAGGTAGGTACTGACCCGAGCCACGTCTCTCTCCGTTCTTCTTGCGATCATTGCTCCAAGGGCATCAGAGCACGTAGTTGAGAAGCCATCAAGCAAGCATTGACGTTCGCAGCCTCACATTTTCTCGAGCGTCGCCCAGATGGTGTTCGAGTTCATGCACGCCTTGCGCAGCGACCCAGGTCACAGGCCGCTCCGTGGGAGAAGGAAATCCATAGTTCATCGTCCGCGAGTCCAGACCCTCGGGAATTGAGCGAACCGTCTTGACGAGAAGTCCACTTGCCACTCGGAGTTCACTCGCCAACTCCGCCGCAGTATCGAGGTCGTAGTAGCCAAGTGCCACTCGTTCCTCTCGAAAAATCGGAAGACCAGTTGGTCGATCGACAATCGTCGCAGCGATCATCCGCTCACGGACAGTCAGCAAGACGTCCCGAACATGGCCCGCATACTCAGCAATGGACCAGCGCTCGTTCGATGGACGCACACTGACGATGGCGTCGTCCCGAGCAAGAAGAGCAACGAACGATCCGGTCCCGACCTCCAGTCGCTTTGGAACCTCCACAAGGAGGACGTTGTCCCAAACAAAGCCGCAATCTGGACAGGATTCATTCTCGGTAGTTGGCATGGATTCATTTTGTCGTGGGAATCGAGGGAAAGGGAGGTGCAAACAAAAGTTTGGTGTTTGTTAGTCGGCAGTTACCAAACCCCGGTGGGATGAATTTTCTCTTTCCCCCGCGCCACGAATTGCCTAGGATTCGGCTATGGCCAATTTCATCCGTCGTTCGTCAGCAGCGCTCGCCTTTGCAACCGTTCTCGGTGGCATGGCGCTTGCCTCCGCACCTGCAGCAACTGCTGCTGTGCAAAACGGTTCCGGAAAGGTTCCCTTCCTCACCCAAGGGGCGTTTAGGTCGGCACACGCGGCATCGGCCGGGACTCGCCAAGCACATGCAGTGACCAACCTCACCGCACATGGAGGCGTCGACGGGATTGAAGTCACGACCGGCGCTCCAAAGGTCTACGTCGTGTTCTACGGCTCCCAGTGGGGAACACAGGGAGCTGACAGCAATGGCTACGCCACCTTCACTGGTGACCCTTCGGGGATGGCCCCTCGAATTCAAGCGATGTTCAAGGGCATTGGGACAAATTCTGAATTGTGGTCTGGCGTACAGACCCAGTACTGCGACGGTGCCGCCAATGGCGCGACCTCTTGTGCAGCTGGACTTACCCACGTTGGCTACCCAACCGGTGGCGCATTGGCCGGGGTTTGGTATGACAACTCCGTCGCCTCGGCAAGTCAGTCGACCGGCAATGCAATCGCAACGGAAGCCGTTGTCGCCGCTGGTCACTTCGGCAATACGACCGCAGCGCTCAACCGGTCCACCCAGTACGTGATTGTCTCCCCAACTGGAACGCACCCGGACGGCTTCAACACGACGGGCTCGAACTTCTGCGCTTGGCATGACTACAACGGCGACACCACGCTGAGCGGCGGTGCAGCGGCTTCGTCCTATGGCGACATTGCCTTCACCAACATGCCCTACATCACGGACCTCGGTGCAAGTTGTGGAGCGAACTACGTCAACGCAGGCACCGCAGGATCCCTCGACGGTGTGACCATTGTTGGAGGTCACGAATACGCCGAAACCATCACCGACCAGAACCCTGGCGGAGGTTGGTGG
>CAIXCS010000274.1 GCA_903918025.1 uncultured Actinomycetes bacterium | reverse complement strand
GGCTCAAGATCAAGTCCGAGTGAACTCATGCTGATCTCCCTTCTCTGTTTTGAGGTCTCGTGCGCACCCCTCGGAGTTGATTGGTCCGTGGCGATTGACGGTAGCAGCGCCCTCCGTCAGTACGAGAACGTTCAGTTCCCTAACCCACGAGATAGCCTCGTCATGTGACGACGCCGCTCGAAGTGCTCAAGCCGAACCTCGCCGACCCAATCCTCGAAGAGGGCGATCACGAACGCTTCTCTCACATCATTTTGGAAGGCTTCACCCCAAAAAAAGGCGACTTCATTCCAGTTGGAACGAGTGTGGTCGAGTCAATCGTGACCGGAGCCCCGGTGACGGCCCTCTGCGGCAAGGTCTGGGTGCCAAATCGCAATCCTGAGCGATTTGCTCTCTGTCCTACTTGCAAAGACGAAGCGAAGAAGCGTGGGTGGGACGTCCCTGCCTAACGAGCGACGTTGAGCCGGTCTTGAAAGAAGTCGAGCACCTGGTCGAGAGCCGCCCTGGTTGGGGATCCCTCTTCGGGATTGAGATGCTCTGTGAGGACTGAGTGAGCAGCAGTCGGATGCCCAAAAGGGTTTCCCTCTGAAGAATCCAGTTCAACGCCAATGAAGCCCTCGCCGAGTTCTCGTCGAAGTGACTCAAATCTTGCAGCGGGGACCATCTTGTCGCCAGTGAAGCGAAGACCCATGACGCAGGCGCCATCAGCGACTCGCTTCTTGATGGTGACGAGGTCTGACGCGCTCACTCCGAGGTCTGCACCGCGCTCTTTCGACTTCCGTCCCGATGCAGCGGGGAGCGAAGGCTGTGACAACACTGGAGCGACCACCACGTCATCAACCATCATTGCGAGGGCAAAGCCTCCAGTGAGACACATGCCAACTGCACCGACGCCTGGTCCGCCGCATCGCTCATGCTCGATTGCCGCGAGGCCGCGGAGCCAAACGGTGACTGGACTCGCCTTTCCAGTTGCAAGGATCGTGAATTCTTTGGAAATGCAGGCTCTCGCCATGGACCGCAATGCATAGGGCATTGACGGGGACTTGCCGGGAGTACCAAAGAGCTGCGGGAGTGAGACGGACATTCCTCGTTCGACAACACGATCAGCAAAGGCGAGGACTAATGGCGTGATGCCAGGAATTTCTGAGATCACCACCACGCAAGGACCTGTGCCCTTCCGGAAAACGTTTTTGGTTTCACCGTCAATAGTGATGCGGTGCTTTGTATAGGTAGAGAGATCGGCCATAGCCGAGATGCTACTGAGCAATTAAGGGTTTGGAAGGGTTCCTGGCGATGTTGGACCTAGGTACGTGAAGGCATCCACCGGAGCAATGACCGACGTGCCATAGGGAGTCGTCACGGTGACATCGACACCAGCAGCGACATGGGCAGGAGAAATAACCGTCGCAACTTGGCTTGAATGGACATGCACCGAGCGAGCCACCGTTGTTCCGAATCTCACGATCATGCCTCGAGAGAAGTTGATCCCGAGGAGTTGCACCGTCGTTCCGCCAGTTACTGGTCCAGTCGAAGGTGTGACCGCCCGAAGATTTGGTCCAGTAGGCGTGCCGAGCAATACCGTGGGCAGCCCATGTCTGGTTGTGGTGCCGAACAAGTGGCATTGATTGGCATTGAGGCAGGTGACACTCCGCCACTCGCCGCCACTTGAGCCTGACGTCAGCGTCGGCATTTTCGTGGGATTCCACGATCCCCCTTGATCGGAGAAGACCTGTGGGACCGTTGCCAGTCCAACACTGCCCGATCCAACGGCCATGCAGACGAGAGGCCCAAAGCAGGAAATCGCATTGAGGGCGACACCACTTCGATTCAAAACTTGTCCCATCCATGTCGTTCCACTGAAGGCCACCACGATTGGGCGAGTTGTTGCATTGGTCAGTCCATTGGTGGATCCGACCGCCACGCATGACACGGGCGAGTAGCAAGACACCCCAAGGAGATAGCCCGAGGCAAGTCCGCCGACGGTTTGTTGAGTCCACGACGCCCCGTCAAACGTCTCAACAAGTGGCATCCATTGGTGACCTGGGCCACCAAATGTCGTCCCAACAGCTACACAGAACGAAACCGTTGGACACGAGATTGAGGTCATCGAATCAATGGTTCCTGTTTGAGGATGGCTGACTGTCTGAGCAGTGATGGTGCCTTGTTGACCAAGGCTGAGGCTCACAATCGCAGAATGGGTTTGTGACGCGCGCTGTCCAGTCGCAACCGTGCCCACCGCAAGGCAGAGTGCGGGACTTGCACACGAGATGGCATAGAGGGAATTTGCTCCTCGGTGTGCTGCGGGAAGCAGCGTTGCCTTCCAACCCGTTGGCGTCAGCACATCAACTCGATGCAGCGTGGTTGTCACACCATTGCTGACGGAGCCAACGTCAACACAGGTCTCTCCAAAACAAGAGAGCCCGTTCACCTGGTTGCCAATTGGCGAACGGGAAAGAGGCTGGCTCTTCGTGAGGCCGACAGCGACTGGTGTCCACTTGCCAGCGAGCGGGAGGACTCCGGTCCGTCCGAGCGTCTGGCCCAGAAGCACACAACTCGCTGTTGACTTGCAGGCGATTGCCTCACCTGTTCCTGGGAAGGGTGAGGAAACGACGAAACTCCCTCCAACGGGTCCAGCGCTCGCAGGAGTGGTGCCCAACAATGGTAGAAAACCGACGACCAAAGCGGGAAGGAGAAGCAGGCGCTTCATGGAGTCTCCTTCAGGTGGTAGATCACGGGTATTCCACCACCACCAGTTGGCGTGATGCTCACCGAACTGAACGATGGAGAAGTTGCTGGTCCCGATGGCAAGGTTGCATACAGGAAAACATCTCTTGAGGTGAAGGGGCTTGAGGCACAGTTGGGGACACAAGTGTTCTGGGTCAAGACTCCCTTTCCCGAGGCACTCGCCCTGCCCCATGACGACCAAGTTGCATGACCGACAATCGCGTTGCCGTCTGCGCAGGAGAGAACAATCGTCACCGGGCGGACATTTCGGTGGCCTGCGCAGTCGGCAATAGCCGTTTCATGGGGAGTCGGCAGAGAGCCATTTCCTGTCAATCCAGCGATGCCATTGCCCCCGCATCCCGATGCACTCGCGGCGACAACCAGCAGAGGAAGAAGGTGACGCAAACGCATCCTTAACGCGTAGCACAGCAGGGACGGACGAACCGTTCGGGCTGAAGACCTCGCTCAGGAAAGGTCAACCGTTTTTCGGCAATTCGGAGAACGGCGTCACCTTGTCGTTGTTGGGCTCCTTGGAGAGACCGAGAACGCGCTCGCCAATGATGTTGTGCTGGATTTCGTCCGTGCCACCGTAGATCTGCGGGCCTTGGGCGAAGAGTCCAAGTGAGATGATTGACGAGGCGAATGGACCACCAAATTCCTCACCCGCTTCGCGCTCGTCGGACTTGTACGCAAACACCGTGCCCGCAGGACCGAGCAGAGAGAAACCTGTGTCGCGAGCGAGTCGCAGAATTCGGCTCATCGTCAACTTGGCAATGTTGCCGAGGCCTGGAATGTCTTGGCCCTTCGACTTCATTCCCTTCGATCGCGCGTTGTTGAATCGAGCAATTTCATTCATGATGTAGAGCTGCGCCAGATTCTGTCGGACGCCAGCATCCGAGGACTGCCCGCTCTGCTTCGCCTGCTCGATCAAGAGTGACGTCAGCCCACCGACACCACCGGGACCACCTGCACGCCGTCGACCGCCACTGGAGACAAAGTCACCAACTCTCCGGTCAAGGTCGCCTGCGATTGTTCCAGGCTGCGCTGCTCCACCTGATTCGTTTCCTCCACCGGCCCCGAGGCCTGCACGCTCAAACGCCAGGGTGGTATTCGCCACAGCCCAGCCATTGTTCAGGCCTCCTACAAGGGCGGCATCAGGGACAGTCGTCTCGGTGAGGAATACCTCATTGAACAGTGCTTGGCCTGTCATCTCTCGCAACGGCCGAATGTCGACGCCGTCCTGGTGCATGTCAAAAGCGAAGTACGAGATGCCTTGGTGCTTCGGAACGTTCACGTCAGTGCGAGCAATGAGCATGCCCATGTCGGCGAGCTTGCCACCCGATGTCCACACCTTCTGGCCGTTCACGACCCACTCCTCGCCATCCTTGATGGCCTTCGTCCCGAGGCCGGCGAGGTCTGACCCTGCACCTGGCTCGGAGAAGAGTTGGCACCACGCGGCCTTACCGGTCACGATGGCTGGAAGGTAGAGGTCCTTCTGCTCTCGGGTCCCGTGGGTCGCGATGGTCGGACCAGCGAGAAGGAGGCCGAGGCCCCCTGGGGCGCCAAGTGCGCCGAATCCGGCGATTGTCTGCTGCACCTTGACGGAGTCTTCTCGACTGAGGCCCTTGCCATACGAGTCAGTCGGGTAGGAAGGGGCTGCCCATCCGGACATGCCGAGCTTCTCCCACCATTCGCCGACGGTGAGTTCAGGGTCCCAGTTCTCAGTGAGCCATGTGGTGAGTTCTTGGACGAGATCGCTAGTAGTAGCCATGTGGGCCTCCCTGTGTAGGTCGTATCGAGTGTACTTCGGGTGCGTGAGGCCTCGGCCAGATCAGCCGAGCAAGCCGCCAGGAGCATTTCGGAACCTGAATGGTTCACTTTCCCGACCAACAATCACGTAGAAGCACTCCCCGGTTGTGTTGGAGTTGGCGATGACCTCAAATGCATCGACCACCTTTTCGACGGGAAGAATCGGGAAACCAGTCTGCTCGAGGAAGGGCTTGATGGCTTCAATGATGTTGGTTGCCGCGAACGATGGGCAGAGTGCATTGACTCGGACACCATCCGCGGGGTCGAGCGTTACGCCGAGCGACCGAACAAGTCCGACCACCGCGTGCTTGTTTGCGGCGTAGAAAGGATCAAAGGGAACGGCAACGACACCCGCCATTGACGCGGTGGCAATGATCTGGCCACCACCATTGGCTTTGAGAGCCGGGAGTGCAGCGTGGATGCCGAACACCACGCCATCAAGGTTGACGCCCATCGCCTTTCGGTAGCGCTCCAGGTCAAAATCTCCCTCGATGCCGCATCCAGACGTGATTCCAGCATTGAGGAATGCAAGGTCGAGCGAGCCATAGCGATCCATTGTTGAGGTAATCGCTGCCTCGTTGTCGGACAAGATCGAGGTGTCGCAGTGGATGTAGTGGGCACCGAGCTCTTCAGCCAATGCCTGGCCACGATCGTCATCGACATCAGAGAGGCTCAACTTCAGCCCCGCTGCAGCCAAGCGCCGAGCAACTGCCTCGCCGATGCCGTTTGCAGCACCCGTAAGAAAGGCCACCTGGCCAGGTTGAAGATTCGTCATGCTTGCTCCGTTCAAATTGGGAGATCGCCGGTGGCGGTTCTCGTTGTTCCATGGTTCCTGAATGCCGCGATGGCGTTCTGAGCGATTCTCATTTGGTGGATCTCATCTGCTCCATCAGCAAAGCGAGCCCATCGAGCGTGTTGGTACATATTGGCGAGGGGCGTATCGGTTGAGTACCCCAACGCCCCGTGCACCTGGATCGCTCGATCGATGATCCGGTTGAGTGAATTGGCGACGAAGTGCTTCGCCATTGACACCTCAGTTCGGAAGTCGACGCCAGCATCAATCTTCGATGCGGCGTGGAGCACCATCAATTTTCCTTGGTAGAGCTCCATTGCCGAGTCAGCGATCATCCACTGAATTCCCTGCTTCTCGGCCAAAAGCGAACCATGGCTGTAGCGATTGAGCGATCGCTCCACCATCATGTCGAGGGCGGTTTCAGCTTGAGAAATCCAGCGCATGCAGTGGGCAAGTCGTGCAGGTCCGAGGCGGTATTGACCGAGCCGGTGTCCGTTGCCTCTCCCGCCCAAGATCTTTGACTCGTGAACCCTGAGGTCGGTGATTCTGATTTCAGAATGTCCTGTTGAGCCGTGCATGGTCTCAACCTCGCGAACATCGGTCCACCCTTCTGAGGGGATGTCAACGAGAAACGCAGTGTTCGCACCTCGTGCCCCAGGCGGAACATCGAGTTCGGTTCGAGCAATCAAGATGGCGAAGTTGGCCCGACGGGCATTGGAGATAAACCACTTGTGTCCATTGATGACCCACTCTTCGCCGTCTTGGACGGCGGAGGTTTGAATGAGCGTGGGGTCAGAGCCAGCGACCTCTGGCTCGGTCATTGCGAAGCAACTCATGACCTTGCCCTCGAGGAGCGGACGGAGGTACTGCTCTTTTTGCTCATCCTTTGCCCAGTGCAGCAAGGTATGCATATTGCCTTCATCAGGCGCTTGGCAGTTGAGAATCCAAGGCCCCAATCGGGTCTTCGCAGCTTCGGACTGCACCATGGCGAGGTCGACGTGTCCGAGTCCCATGCCACCCCACTCCTTTGGCATGTGGGGAAGCCAGAGCCCTTCTTCCTTTGCCTTTTGGCGAAGACGGAAGATGGTGGTCAAGTACTCCTCTCGAGTCGTGACCTTCTCTTCGTCATCGAACTCTCGGACCGCAGGCAGGACGGTGTCTTGGATAAACGAACGCACTCGAAGTCGGATGGCTTCGGTGGCAGGGTCCAGGGTGAAGTCAATTGGCATGATGCTCCTCAGTGTTCGACGTGGACAGATCGGTGGGGGTCTTGGCGCTCATTGAAGTTCGTTGCCGCTTCATCGCGAAACCCCCCCATTAGGCAGATGTTCAATTGCACACTAGGCAACGAGGTGCAGTGCCTTCTCAAACAGCGCAACGGTGATTGCGTGGAGGAGATCACCAACGGTCTTCTCTGCTCGTCCGGCGAACGCTCTCGCGTGCGTCCCCTCAAGGATGATGCCGAGTTTGAAACAGGCGAGCACCACATAGAAGTCCACGTCCTCGACGGAACGCCCGGAACTCAATGCGTAGTGGGCAATGAGTTCATCTGGGGTAGCGAAACCTTCGAGGCCATTGAACGCCATCGCTGGCCCTACGGAGAGCGCACCTTCCCCCGGCCATGTCGCGAGGAGCCATCCAAGATCGACAAGGGGGTCGCCAATGGTTGACATTTCCCAATCAACAATCCCTAAGAGCTCTGGTTCCTCAGGATCAAAGAGGAGATTTGCCAGATGAAAGTCACCGTGCATGATGCCGACCTGTGGACTGGAAGGTAGGTGAGCGGGAAGCCAAGCTGCAACCTCTTCGAGACCCGGAATCTCAGGTCCGGGATAGCCCTCAAGCGCATCGTACGACGAGAGCTCTCGCATCCATCGAGCTACCTGCCGTTCGAGAAATCCGTCTGGTCGTCCGTAGTCAGTCAGACCGAGTTGGTCGTGATCAACTGACGCCAATACCGCAAGTTGTTCAATAGTGCTGAGACCCATTCGATGACGCGCAGAGGGGTCATTTCCCCATGCGGGTGGCAGACCGCTCGATACATTGATGCCGTCAATGGCCGACATGAGGTAGGACACCACGCCGAGAACGGCCGCATCTGGGTCGGCGAGAAGAAGGCGAGGCGCTCGAACTGCGGTGTCATTGAGCGCCTCGAGGAGTCGAGCTTCGCGTCGCAGCACATCATTGGAAGCTTCGCGAAGGTGCAGTGGCGGTCGTCGAAGGACAAAGGGGGTGCCTGACCGCTCAAAGCGGACGAGGATGTTCTGCGTCCCGCCGGCGAGCAGGCTGACCGACGAAATCGGACCTTCACCGAGGTCGGATGCGTCCATCCACGATTCGACGAGTTTGAGGTCAACGCCTGGTAGTTCGGGAACGGTCTCGTCTTGCACGCCGACACGCTAGTCCTCGAGCGTCCACTGGAGTCGCTCCATCGACGATTAGGTTGAGGGACGTCCACGAGGAGGATTGCCGTGCTCGGATCATCACTCATGCAGCAGCCAGGGGCAGTGAGCTTTGGGCTTCTCGCCATTCGTTGCATCATCGGCGTGGTCATGTTTGCCCACGGGTACAACCACGTCTTTGGTGGAGGCAAGATCAAAGGGACCGCGGGTTGGTTTGAGTCACTCGGAATGAAACCCGGCGTCTTGCACGCTTGGACGGCGAGTTTGACCGAGATCGGTGTTGGCATCTTGTTGTTGCTGGGTCTTGCTACGCCGCTGGCAGCTACGGGAGTTCTTGGCGTCATGCTGGTTGCCCTGATCACCAACCATCTGAAGAATGGGTTTTTCATTTTTCGTCCGGGTGAGGGCTATGAGTACGTGCTCACCATCGTCGTTGTCGCCATTGGGATTGGATGCACTGGAGCCGGGGCCTGGTCGCTCGATCGAGTCCTTGGCTGGTTTCCGAATCCGACGATCAACTTGCTGTTGACCATTGTTCCGGGATCACTTGGTGCAGCGCTTCTCCTTCTGACGTTCTGGCGACCTCAGCCCAAGAGTTGACCTCCGCCTGTTCTCTGGCCCTCTGGTAGCCTGCGGCCGTTGTACCGAAGTGGTGGGGGGAAGCCGGTCGAATTCCGGCGCTGGTCCGCAACCGTAGGCAGGAAACTGTAAGCCGGGTTACCTCAGCACTTCATGAGCGCTGCACTGTCGAGACACGGGGCGAGGCGGGTGACCACTTCGTGCCCTCCTCTCCTTCAAAGGAGAGCAATGGCCAAGCGAAATCACGCTCGTCAGTCGAGACGCAACCGGGTCCTGGTCGCCGCCCTTGGACTCCTTTCAAGTCTTGGCATTCCGGTGCTTCTTGTCACACCGTCGGCAGCAAGAACCACGGACCTTCACGTTGTTGTGCTGATTCAGCAAGATCTGGGTCATGCATGGGTCGCGAAGGTCAACGTTCCTAGCGGCGCAACCGCTCTTGATGCCCTCAGGGCCGCGAGCGTTGCGTTGGGCTGGGCTCCTCCAACTGAAGATGAGCAATGGCCAGGCTTTCTTTGCTCCATCCATGACCTGCCTTCTCCGTCAACGACCTGCCTGAAAAACTTCTCCTCGTCAGCCCGGACGTGGGCATTGTGGCAAGAAGACCACCAACACTGGCGATACGCAACAGTCGGAGCTGCAGTCCTGAAGGCTGAAGATCGAACGGTCGAAGGCTGGGTTCTCGAGCCTGGCACTTTGAGCCACGCAAAGGTTGTGG
>CAIXCS010000273.1 GCA_903918025.1 uncultured Actinomycetes bacterium | reverse complement strand
CGACGACTCCTGCGGCATATCAATGCCCGTCTGGGAGTTCAGTCCATACCTTGATGCCATCTCTTGAATTGGTTCTTTCCCGAGCCGTCGTTGCGCGCTCCAGAACAAGTACCCCAAGTTGTAGAAGTACACGTCGGATGAACGGGTGAGGGCAAGTGGCATATTGACCGAACCTGCGCCGCCTGTCTCATCGTCATGGAAGGTGCAGCCGGCGTTCTTCCCCTTGCAGTTCGGGACGACGAACGTGCCAGCGTCACGCACATAGAGCGATGCGGGAAGAATATGGTCGTTGAGCGAAGCGGTAGCGGTGATCAACTTGAAGGTCGATCCAGGCGTGTACTTGCCCTGCAAGGAATAGTCATTGAGCGCACCCGAGTGCAGCAAGTTGTTGTAGTTCTTCTGGCTAATACCTCCGACCCACTGATTGAGGTCGTAGTTGGGGTAACTCGCCAGCGCGAGAACTGCGCCGGTTCGAGGATCGAGAACAACGACCGCACCATTGAGCGCAGCGGGATGGAGGCCACTGCGGTGATCGATTGACAGGCGGTCGGCCAGGATCTGTTGGCGAAGCACTTGTTGCGCATACTGCTGGAGTCCCAGATCAATATTGAGCACGACCGTTGAGCCGCTCGTAGGGGGCGAGGTCTTCGTTGTACCGAGAATGTCACCTTGGGGACTGACGAGGATCTGCTCCTTGCCAGCCTTCCCGCGAAGAAACTGCTCGTACTCCTGTTCAATTCCTGCCTTGCCGATCAGTGACGTCGGAAGGTAGTTAGCTCCAGAGAGCGCCTTCAGTTCCTCGGCATTAATCGTGCCGACATAGCCAATGACGTTCGAGCCAACCTCTCCCCCGCCGGGATACAAACGGTTGAGGGTCGACGTGATCGCCACGCCGTGAAATTCCGAGCTGTGTTCCGACAAGTACTGGACAATGATCGGTGAGACGTCGGTTGCAATAGGAGCCGGCTGATACGCCAAGTAGTTCGGATTCTTCACCTTCGACTCAATTGCCGAGATTGGCTGATTGAACAGCGCCGCGAGTTTCGGAACCAGCGTCGGATCGCTTTTTGATTGATTGAGCGACAGCGTGACTTGATAGTGAACGCCATTGGCGACGAGCGGAACGCCATTGCGATCAACAATGATTCCTCGATGGGCAGGGACCACAACGTCTCGCGTTGCATTGATGGTGACTGCCTTGGAGAAGGTTGTGGTCTGCACCACCTGAAGTGACCAGAGGCGGTAGGTGAGCCCAGTCAACATGACGAGTGCAAGCGCTCCAAGAACCCGCAGCCGAACATCTGGCCGAGAAGGGATGTCCTCTGGGCGCGTCGTCGCCTCGTCAACGAAGTTTCTTCGACGGCCCCTCGTTCGAAACCGAAATCGGTCGACAAGGTCACCGAGTTGCTGCCCTCGGCGACCACTCACCACGTGGGCTGTGCCTTAAGCGACGTGCCGAATCCCTCTCGACCACCGGCCCAGCGAAGCATGCCCACCACCGGCACCGCCAGCAGGGCATTCGTGAGCGCAACAACGGCAATGATGGCGAGGAGCGGAGCTCTCATGAGGTCACGATTGCCAATCACGATGGCAAGGACGGGGAAGGCCAGGACTGCCCCGGCGGAGCTCAAGGCTGCGAAGACCGGAATCATGGGGCCAACTTGAGCATCCATCCCCCGCTCTGCCAGATTGCCAATGAGTGCTCCAACGAGACAACACACGAGTGCGGTGAGGCCAAAGGGTGTCGGCAGGGTCAGGTCGAAGAGAAGTCCAACGCCAAAGCCGAACAGTGCGCCGAACCGAGCTCCGCCGAGAAGCCCGGCCGCAAGTGGAAGGGTCCAGACGAGGTCAGGATGGACGGTTCCAATCGAGAGTTGGTTCAACAAGACGAGTTGCAGGCCAAGGAGCAAGCTAATGACCAGGGCAACTCGAACAGAACGAGCGCTCACGACCCAGCCGTCCACTGCAAGACGTCAACGAAGCCCAAGTTGGCGAGGTCGGCTGCAGGTTGAACAATGACATCCACGCCTCCAGCGCCGGCAATCGATGATGACGACGTGACCGTGCCGACGGGAATTCCGGAAGGGTAGACCCCGCCCTGGAGTCCAGACGTAAGCAGAAGTGCACCCTTCGTGATCGGCGTTCCGGTCGGGAGATAGAGCAGGGTCAGCGCGGCTCCTGGACCTTCGCCATGAGCAATGGCTTGATCGGTAGTCATGGTGCCAAACGCTACCGACACGGCGCTCGAAGCGTCGGTCAGGAGCCGAACGGTTGCTGAGTGCGCAGACGTTGCGACCACGGAACCAACCAAGCCGCCTGAGCCCACAACTGGCATGCCGACGAGCACACCGGACGACTGTCCTTTGTTGAGTGTGATGGTGGCGGTGAAGTTTGAGCGACCAACATCAATGGTCCGGGCCATGACCGTTGGCGTCGAGCCAATGAATGGAAGGTGCTCGAGAGCGAGCACCTGGGTGAGCTCTGCCGAAGAAATTGAATTGAT
>CAIXCS010000272.1 GCA_903918025.1 uncultured Actinomycetes bacterium | reverse complement strand
GAGTTCGACTTGTTGATAGGGGAGCGCATGGGCGGCACTGTTCCTTGGTAATCGCTTCGTCCACCATGCTGCGGCGGACGTGCAAAACCCACAGTCACCGTCGAAGAGAAGTATCGAATGTTCCATGCCTTCAGGAGCCTACGTGTGGGCTCTTTGCTGAGAGTTCCGAGAGAACGAAGCGGGAGGGGGTAGGAGAATTTCAGTAGCCTGAGTCCGTGCGAATCCGGGTCCCACTCCTCACTTTGGCGATTGTGGCCTCATCGGTGACGGCTGCGGGGGCCACCGTTCGTATCAATGATTCCAAAGGGAAGCCGACGACAACGACGACGGTGCCGGTTGCTGCGCTCACGGTGCGAGCGGCCGCACAGGCAGCATTGTCTGCGGGCAGCGTGCATGCAGTGTGGACCTCAACCTATGGAAACCACACGTACACCAACACGGTTGATGCGGGCGCCTCGGGAGGCATCGTCTCGATTAGCAGCACCGTAGGAAAACTTCATGGCCAAGCAATGGCGATCGTGACCCCAGCGCTCGCGTATATCCAAGGCGATGCCTTTTCTCTCAAGAACACCTTCAATTTTTCTACGCCGAATTCGAAGAAGTACGCAGGAAAGTGGATTGCATTTTCAAGCCAGCAAGATCTCTATGAGTCCATTTCGGCAACGGGAACGTTCTCCTCACTTTTGGCCAACCTCAATTTGAAGGCACCGTTCGTGTCGCTGAAATCATCGATATTGAATGGTGTGGCGGTGACTGGAGTTCAAGGAACGGCTGCTTCCCCGACCACATCGACCGGACCATCGGGTCAGGTTGTTCTCGTCTACATCGCAACGGCAACGGGTCTACCGGTTCGCGTGTGTCCGAAAGCGGGCGGCAGCTACAAGTGGAATCTCCAGTTCTCTAAGTGGGGAGATCCTGTGAATGTTGTTCCTCCGTCTGGAGCAATTTCTGGATCGACGATCAGTCATCTCATCGTGCGACCCAGTTCTTCTTCCTAACCTCTCTCGCTGAGGCACGACGCTCGAGGGTCCTTCACCTACATTGGCTGGGGTGCGACGAGCGAGGGTAATCACAAGATTTAGAACCCAAGTAAGCGTTGCGGTTCAACAGTTGTTCGACCAGACGAGGCCCTTTGGGCGTTTGGCCCTCGTACAAGTACTGATGATCGCTGGCGACACGCTCGTCACGATTTCGCTCGCGGGATCGTTGTTCTTCTCGATCAGTCCCGAAGCGGCGAAGAGCAACGTCCTGTTGTACCTCCTCATCACCATCGCCCCCTTTGCCGTCGTCTCGCCCTTGCTCGGACCCTTAATCGATCGAAGTCAAGGTGCGCGGCGCGCCATGGTGATTGTGGCCGCACTCGGGCGAGCAGCAGTGTGCCCGTTCATGGCACTCCACCTCTCGTCGCTCCTCTTGTTTCCTGCCGCTTTCGTGATTCTCATCCTCTCGAAGGTCTACGGCGTCACGAAGGGCGCCTTGGTGCCTGAAATGGCCGCTCGAGAGGCACACCTGGACGACCTGTCGACCGAAGGTGGCGACCATGAGGGTTATGCCGAATGGAATGCCCGCCTCACCCTTCTCGGAACCGTGGCTGGATTTCTCGTTACCATCCCCGCGGTACTCGTCCTCAAGACGCTTGGTGCACCTGCAGTGCTGTACCTCGACGCTGCAGTCTTTCTCGCTGGAGCAATTGCGGCGTTTCGTCTTCCGTCATTTGGTCGTCGCTCAGATGATTCGTCCAGTGCTCTTCGACCTCGCGCATCGGCGAGTGAACGTCACCTCGCAACGCTGCAACCAGTGGCAAATCCTGAAGTCCTGGCGGGGCTAGCGCTCAATTCGATGTTGCGAGGCATCGCTGGATTTCTGCTCTTCTTGGTGGCGTTTGGTCTCCGGCGCGTTCATGCACCGCTCTATTGGTACGGACTCGTACTCGGAGCAAGTGGGGCTGGTGCCCTTTTGGGCCTCATGATTTTGGCCAGGATTCGTCGATTCGTCACCGAACAACAGATCCTGCTGGGTTCTGCGGTGCTCGTCACCTTGGGGGCAATCCTCGCCGCGTACGTCAATACATTGTGGATTCAAGTGCTCTTGGCCCTCATTGTCGGTCTCAGTGGCTCCCTTGCGCAGCCATCGTTTGATGCCATGGCTCAGCGCTATGTGCCAGAGGACGTTCAAGGCCGGGCATTTGCTCGTTTTGCCACTCGCCAGCAGTTGGTGTGGGTCATTGGAGCGCTCGTGGCCGTCGTCATCCCGCTCACTCTTGGGGAGGGAGACATTCTGATCGCGGTGACAGCTGGACTTGCAACACTTGGTTATGGAATCAGCAGGTTTGCCCTTCGAGGAAGAGCACTCCCGCGGACGGTCCAGCAGCAGAATCGTCGAAGAGACCGCTAACTGCTTCAGCTAGCCGAGGCGCTGCTCAAGGTCATCGACCGCAGCGACGAGCGATGCAGGAATCCGGTCACCGAACTGGGCAAAGTGCGCACGAATGAGGGGAACCTCAGCACGCCAGTCCTCGGCGTTGACCGACAACAGCACCTCCATGTCCTCCGAGGAGACATCGAGCCCGTCGGTGTTAATGGACGCTGTAGTTGGAATGAACCCGATTGGGGTTTCAATGGCGTCGCCCTTGCCGGTAACACGATTGAAGACCCATTCAAGCACTCGGCTGTTCTCGCCATAGCCAGGCCATAGCCACTTGCCATTGTCGTCCTTGCGGAACCAGTTCACATAGAAGATCTTCGGCATCTTGTCCGCATCGCCATTGGCACCAACGTTGAGCCAGTGTTGAAAGTAGTCGGCCATGTTGTAGCCACAGAACGGGAGCATGGCAAAGGGGTCACGGCGAAGGTTGCCAACTGCGCCTGCAGCAGCAGCGGTCGTCTCTGACGCCATGATTGAGCCAAGGAACACTCCGTGATCCCAATTGAAACTCTCGAACACGAGGGGAACAACAGAGGCTCGACGCCCACCAAAGAGCACGGCGGAGATTGGAACACCCTGGGGGTCTTCCCACTCAGGTGCGATGGCAGGGTCTTGTGCAGCTGGGGTGGTGAACCTCGAGTTGGGGTGAGCGGCTGGGGCGCTCGAGGACGGGTCGTAAGGGTTTCCCTTCCAGTCAGTCATGCCTTCTGGTGGGGTCTTCGACATGCCTTCCCACCACACATCGCCGTCAGCCGTGAGAGCGGTGTTGGTGAAAATAGCGTTGGCCTCAACTGAGAACATCGCATTGGGATTGGTATCCATGTTGGTCCCCGGAGCAACACCGAAGAAACCAGCCTCAGGGTTGATCGCGTAGAGCTGACCATCGGGTCCGTACTTCATCCAGCAGATGTCATCGCCAACGGTCTCGACCTTCCAATCAGGCAGTGTCGGAATCAACATCGCGAGGTTGGTCTTGCCGCATGCACTCGGGAAGGCTGCGGTGACGAACTTGGTGATCCCTTCAGGGCTGGTCAACTTCAAAATCAGCATGTGCTCTGCGAGCCATCCCTCATCGCGAGCCATGACACTGGCGATGCGAAGGGCGAAGCACTTCTTGCCGAGCAGGGCATTGCCCCCGTAGCCAGATCCGTACGAGATGATCTCGCGTGTCTGGGGGAAGTGGACGATGTACTTGTTCTCGGCGTCACAGGGCCATGCGACGTCGGCTTGACCCTCAGGAAGTGGTGCGCCAACGGAGTGGAGACAGGGCACGAAGTCACCGGTCTCTCCGATTTGTTCAAGTGCGCTCGTTCCCATTCGAGTCATGATGCGCATGTTGACGACGACGTAGGGCGAGTCAGTGAGCTCAACGCCAATGTGCGAGATCGGCGAGCCAAGGGGCCCCATTGAGAACGGGACAACGTACATCGTGCGTCCGCGCATGCAGCCATCGAACAAGT
>CAIXCS010000271.1 GCA_903918025.1 uncultured Actinomycetes bacterium | reverse complement strand
TCTTCCGCTTTGAGGGTCAGGTCACCGTCTTTGATCCCTACAACGGCCCGTGCTACCGATGCCTTATCCCTGAGCCACCTCCCGCCGAGTTGGCACCGTCATGTGCCGAAGCTGGTGTTCTCGGTGTCCTGCCAGGAATTGTGGGATCCATTCAGGCCCTCGAGGCGATCAAGATGATCCTCAACCTCGGTGACCCGTTGATTGGCCGACTCCTTGCGTTTGATGCGCTTGAAGAATCATTCAGGACGTTCAAAGTTCGTCGCGATCCTGAGTGCCCAGCATGCGGTGAACATGCCGCGCCAATTGTCATTGCGGAGTACGACGACCTCTGCATGCCCCACACTTCCTAGCGGCAGCCCTCTTGGGCATGTCTCACCGATTCAGTTGGTCGTGAAGTTCCCAGAGTCGGTTGACCATCACTTGGCCCGTCCGCGCGGGATCAAACGTTCGGGCAGCGCTCTCGCGAGCTCGTTCGCCGATCGCGGCCCGACGAACTTGGTCAGTATGGAGAAGGCGTAGCCACGCTGCCGCTTGGTCGATATCGGGCTCTGCCCAGAGCGACCCGAGGTCATACGCGTCCATTTGGTCAGGGTGAAGGTCAAGGTCTGCCTCGTCTAATGGGCGAACGGTGTAACCCACCAGGCAGCTGTTTCCGAGATGCATAAACGTTCGGTTTCCGGAGAATCCGGTCGCCACCACCGGTTTGCCAAGAAGCATCGCCTCAGCCATGCCAAGCCCGAATCCCTCGCAGCGATGGAGGGACAGATAGATGTCGGACGCTCCAAGGAGATCGGTAAATGCCTGGTCGGTGATTGCTTCATCAATGAGTACGCCATTGACTGCTGCGAGTTCCTTGCGAAGCATGTTGGCGTACGTTTCATCTTGAGAGAGCGAGTGTGCTTTCACGATGAGAACTGCTTCGGAGGAGTTCGAACCGAACGCTCGCCGGAATGCCTCAATGGAGCCAAGCGGATTCTTTCGATTCGCCACGGACCGTGCATCGAAACTCACGAGCACCACGAGCCTTGATGGTGAAATTCCTCGATCGGCGAGAACGTCATCGCGACTTCGTTCTTGCACCATGGGTCGAATTGACGGGTGGATGAGCAAGACCGGTGCATTGGTCGAACCAAGAAACGCGGAGCGCACCAATTGACTTGGCGCCCACAGTTCATCGGGGCGAAGGGCAGTTGCCGCGAAACGGGTTGGGACATCCTCCATTTCCCAGTACCACGTTGCGATGTTGTACTGCCGTTTGTTGGCGGGGTGGAGATCCTCGTGGCTCACGCGACCAAATTCATTGACGTTGACCGTCCAAAGGTGAATGGTGTTGTCGGCTGACCTGGCGAGGCCCGAAATGGGATCGTCAACAAATGCTCCAGCCCGTGTTGCCCCGGAATCGAAGTCCGACACCGAAACATCGACGCCGGCTTCGATCAGATCAACGACGAGGCGTCGAGCTGCGGCAGCGAGGCCATTGAATGCTTGCCAATCACCGTGAACCGTGATTGAGAGGCCCTTGCCGCTTCGCCCCACCGGTGGATCTGGACGCTTGACCGACCCGAGTGTTGGTTCACCAACAAGAGCAACGGCAACCTCATTGGTCGTCGCATACGC
>CAIXCS010000270.1 GCA_903918025.1 uncultured Actinomycetes bacterium | reverse complement strand
GTAGTCAATACGCCATCCCACATTTCGTTCTCGTGCACCAGAGAAGTTCGACCACCAGGTGTAGTGGCCCGTTCCCTTCTCGAAGATTCGGAAGGTGTCGACGAATCCTGCATCGAGGAGTTGTTGGAAGCCGTGCCGCTCTTCATCGGTGTAGCCGGCCTTGCCGCGATTGGCCTTCGGATTGGCGAGATCCTCGGGCTGGTGGGCAACATTGAGATCACCGCACAGGGCGACAGGCTTCTTCTTCTGGAGTGCGTTGACATGTGCGAGGAAGGCAGGGTCCCACTGCTCATGTCGAAGTCCGAGGCGACTGAGATCGCCCTTGGCATTCGGCGTGTAGGCCGTGACGAGGTAGAAGTCTTCGTATTCGGCCGTCACGACTCGACCTTCATTGTTCGGATTGCCAAAGGAGTCGTCTTCGAGGGCGTACTTCTTCACGAGGCGCGTCGACAAACCGGTTTCAACCGACAGGGGTGAAGGCTTCGAGAAGATTGCGGTGCCTGAGTACCCCTTCTTCTCGGCCGAATGCCAATGCTCTTGGAACCCGGTCAAGTCACAGTCTGCTTGTGTCTGCTCAGCTTTGATTTCTTGGAGGCAGATGATGTCGGGCTTGAGCGCTTCTTTGAACGGCTCAAAGAGACCCTTTCGCTGCACCGCACGAATTCCATTGACGTTCCACGACACAATTCGCATGAGCCATCGTAACGAGTGATGAGGATTGCGACGTCAGAGCTCACGATCACGGAAGAGGCCTGTCTCTTCAGCAGCTCCATTTGGCCTACCTTGAAGTGGTGAGCGAGGAAGCATCATTTCAACTTCAGGTTCACGTGATCCCAGGTGCGTCCAAGGTGCAGATTGGCGGAACGCGTAATGGAGCCCTTCGAGTCTGGGTCAGGTCTCAGGCTGTTGACGGCGCAGCAACTGCCGAAGCAGGCAGGGTGATCGCCAAGGCATTTGGCGTCAAGGATCGTCAAGTCACTTGTCTTCGCGGTTTCACTTCGAGAAGCAAGGTGTTCGCTCTTGAGGGGTCAAGACCCGATCTCAACCGTCAACTCGAGTTGCTCTTGGATGACGGAGATGCTGCGTCAAGCTGAGGTTTCGCCGATGCGGTCGCGTTGTTCTCGTGCATGTGCTCGATCAATGGTCGACGCACTCACGGCACGGCGATCGCCCTTGTGGCTGGGGTGGTGCTTTGGACAAGCAAGGTACGGCGTATTCGTAACAGGCCTCCCGAGTCGAACGCACCCGCGTACGTGGCAGTTGTGATGACGGAAGAGAGCGATTCCTCCAGCAACAAGGGTTGCTTCGCCGAGGTCTGAGCCAAACCCACTCCAAAAGCCGTAGTACGGACCCGACTCATTGACGGTTCCTGTATGGACTTCAAACCAATGCCACGAAAGGTCATGGTAGGCAGCGAGGAGAATCGCAAGAACAAGGGTGAGGCAGCCAGCAACAATCCATTTCATGCGATTGGGAATCCGCTCATACGCGACGAGAAAACCCGCTTCTTGGTGGTCGAGATCTTCTACAAGTTGTTTTGCCGATCGTTCAGTTTCCGGCGCTTGTTCAAGGGGGAGTTCCTCGTTGTTCATTGAGCTCCTTGCGAATTCGACAGAGTGTGCTTGTGGCCACTCAATGCAACCCTAGGACCTGAGTAGCGGGTCAAGACTGACTCTTGAAGCATGATCTGCCGAGCAGATGCTCACGTCAACGACGGAGTGAACGAGATCATCGAGACCAGACCTCCATTCCTTGGGTGCTCGTCAGGTGCTCGGTTCTCTCCTCACCATGTTTCAAGAGGTGACAACGAGGGAAGTGTTCCGAGTGACGTCTTTACTCGCACCTTGATGAACGGTGGCGTATGGTGCGGATGTGGACATGGTTCCTGTTCATTCCCGGCACCTCGCGGCGGTTGGCTACGACGAGTCAACCTGCGTGCTCCACATTGAGTTCCGCGATGGACATATCTACGCCTACTCTGAGGTTCCGGCGAAGGTCCATGAAACGTTGATGTCGGTGAAGTCACATGGAGCACACTTCAGTCACTTCATCCACGATCGATATCCGGCGGTTCGCATCGCTTAAGAGAACATGCTCAACAGCCCAGAGCGGGTTGCGAGCATTTTTGTTCCAAGGCAGTGATGGCATCCACTTTGGAAGGGAAACCGGAGCACAGCAGCCTGACCCTTCGTGACCCGCTACCTTCTTCTCGTTGGGAGAACGATCGAACGAAAAAAAGTTGTCGTCGCGTTATCTCAATGGGGCCGTAGCTCAATGGTTAGAGCAGGGGACTCATAATCCCTTGGTTGAGGGTTCGATCCCCTCCGGCCCCACGAACAAGAAATTGCAAATCGTCGTAATTTCAGCTGCGCCGAGAAGCTTCAGGCGTTAACTCAGGAGAGAGCGGTCTTCAGCCATTCGGCAGTTGCAGCGATGCCACTTTCGAACGAAGTTGTCTGGAGCCCAGGAAGGAGCGCGTGCAACCTCGAGGCGTCTCCCCGAGAATGCTTGATATCCCCAACTCGTTCGGGACCGAAACTTGTTGTTGACGAGCTCTGTACCGACGTAATGACGAGGTCCGCAAGATCTTTGACGGTGACCACTGAACCAAAGGCAAGGTTGAAGACGGATGCGTCCGTCGGATGATCATTCGTGGCGAGGAGTGTCAAGACGTCTGCGACGTCATGGACATAGATGAAGTCCCTCGACTGCATGCCATCGCCGTCAATCGTCAATACTTCATCCTTTAGTGCACGGCCAATGAATTTTGGAATCACCGCTGCGTAATCGTGGTCGGGGAGTTGACGCGGGCCGTAGACGTTGAAGAATCGCAAACAGAGGTTCTGCATCCCGTAGCAAGCATTGAAAGCGGCCGCGTACCCCTCGTCAGCAAGCTTCTCCACCCCATAGGGACTGAGAGGATTGCAAAGGTCAGTTTCTTTCTGAACTGGAGCCGAGGACTGCCCGTAGACGGCCGCTGAGGATGCGCAGATCACTCTCTTGAGACCTGCGAGGCGCGCCGCGTCGAGGACGTTGATCGTTCCGGTGATGTTCGTAGAACTACTCAATCGAGGCGACTCAATGGACTTTGGGACTGAGACAAGAGCGGCAAGATGCACGACACTGTCGACGCTTCGAACGAGCTCTTCAACGAGTGGCCAGTCACAGATTGAACCCTCAACGAACTCAATTGCTCCAAGTGGAAGGTTCGTCGTGAATCCAGTTGACAGGTCATCAAGCACGGCGACCTCATGGCCCGCTGCGAGCAGATGATCAACAGTGTGGGATCCAATGAATCCCGCGCCTCCAGTGACGAGAACTCTCATTTGATGATCGTCAACTTTCTCGGCTCGCCATTGATCACGTCTGTACTGTAATCACCAGAACTCAATGTGCTTGGGTGGATTGGCCTGGTCGGAAAGTCACCCGCTCCGAACTTGCAAGCGCCTGCAGGCCAGATCGACTGCTTCAGCAGCATCAAGTCCTGCAAGCGGGAGTGCTTCCAGGGAGGCGGTAGCGATGACGTGCAATGACCGGATAGGCACGACGAAGGAACCATGCACCTGGCCCTCTGCTCAAGAGCCGTCCGAAAAGTGACCAAGGAGAGCGAAGGGCGAGCAAGGCTGCGGCGATGCCAAGTCCGCCAGCATGAACCCCTAATGCATTGACAACGTGGACTTCGGCAGCGGCACTCTTCAGGGTGAGT
>CAIXCS010000269.1 GCA_903918025.1 uncultured Actinomycetes bacterium | reverse complement strand
GGCGAATGATCCTCGATCACGATACGTACCTGACGGCCCCCCTCCCCCCCGCTCCTACCTTGCACTTCCGCTGGTGCGAAATGGAACCCAGATTGGCCAAATGGGGATCGGTAACCGGCCAGGCGGCTTCTCTGAAGCCTTGATTGCGCTCCTTGAGCCCTTCACCACCGTTGTCGCTCACCTGGTTGAAACGTTTCGGACGGACCAAGAGCGCGAGCGGGCAATGGAAGTGCTCCGATCTGAGCAAGAGTGGTCGTCGGCAATTTTGTCCAGTCTCAATGACTTCATCACCATTCACGAGCCAGATGGGACCATGACTTATCTCGGGGTCGCCGCAGAACGCACATTGAGCCCAGCTGATGCGGAAAAGTTTCGAGAGGGAGAACTTCTTCACCCCGACGATCTACCCGGAGTACTCGAGGCAATTGCTGAAGTTGCCAACCACCAACGCGGGCCCAGTGAACCAGTTGAATTTCGAATTCGAGATACAAGCGGAAGTTACCGGGTCCTTGAGGCGAGTGGTCAAGATCTTCGAGAAACTTTAACGATTGGTGGGATCTTGGTGATCTCGCGAGATATCACCGAACGGAGGCAGGCCGAAGCGCAGCGACGTGAGAGTGCGTCGCTCCTGGCTTCTCTTGTCGACGCGCTGCCTGACGGCGTCTTGTTCCTGGACCAATTTGGCAACGTGGAATTTGCCAACCAACCACTCTGCGCACTCATCGGTATCTCGCTCTTGCCGGAAGACATTGTTGGCCAGAACCTCTTCCGGGACTTCGAAGGCGAGCTCGCTCGGCTCTTTGACTCACAGATCGAAGAGATTGTTCAAGGGATTGAAGATTTTCATCGTCAAGGGGTCCCGCAATCCGTTGAAATCTCCCCCGTCGGCGGGAGCATCATCGAGTGCGTCTATCGGGCAGCGAATCTCCTGAGCGGTGAACCCGGCCACTTGTGGTTACTCCGAGACGTCACCGAGCGTCGGCGTGCAACTGAACGACGCCACCAACTCCTTGCGCAAGAACGAGAGCTGCGTCAAGCAGTCGAAGCCACCAACAGGTCACTCATTGACCTGGCAGAGCTCAAGAATGCTTTTGTTGCGACCGTTGCGCACGAGTTGAGAACTCCGCTCACCTCGGTCGTGAGCTTCACCGAGTTGCTGCTCGATGACGGCGCAGACTTCAGTGGAGAACACCAGGAGTTTCTCGCCACCATTCATCGGAATGGCAATCGGCTCCTCTACCTCGTTGGCGACCTACTCTTACTTGCCCAAATGGAGTCGGGTGGCTACGAATTGGACTCGAGCCCAGTTGACCTCGCACAACTCATTGATGAAGTGGCCGCCTCGCTCGCTCCTCAAGCGGCAGCGTCGTTCGTCGACCTTGACGTGGCGCCCGAGTCTGGGCCACCAATCTCGTTGGATGTTCTGAGAATGGAGCAGGTGCTGCTCAATATCCTTTCGAACGCGATCAAGTTCACCCACGCCGGAGGCCGAGTCACCGTCAGGTCGCGGTTCGACGGCAGCACGTGGACCGTGTCCGTGCAGGATTCAGGGATTGGTATCCCTGAAGCCGAACAGGATCGCTTGTTCCAACGCTTCTTTCGGGCGTCAAACACTGCGGCCGCTCGAATGCCAGGAACTGGTCTGGGCCTCGTGATCAGTCGAGTAATTGTTGAGTTGCATGGTGGCGAAATTTCACTCGAGAGCGCCCTTGGAGAAGGGACAACAGTGACCATTGTTCTTCCCGTGTCAACTTCGTCCACGCAGTCGAGCGAGGCTCTCAGTACTGGTGTCGGCGATGTCTGACCATCAAACGGTGCTCATCATTGAAGATGAAGCGGACATTCAGACACTGCTTCGGACGGTGCTCACTCGAAACGACTTTGACGTTCTCGTCGCATCCGACGGCCTAACGGGTATTTTCCTTGCAAAGGAGCACCATCCAGACCTCATTGTCCTCGATGTTGGTCTACCTGATATGGACGGCTGGGGCGTGCTCGAGCAACTTCGTTCAGCCTCCAATGTGCCCGTCATCATGCTGACTGCACACGGCACCGAAGCCGACAGGGTTCGGGGCTTCGGAGCCGGGGCGGACGACTACCTGGTGAAACCTTTTTCCAACAAAGAACTCATTGCAAGGATTCGGGCAGTTCTTCGGCGGTCTCAACCGGCGCAAGCGCAACCAGATCTCTACAACGATGGGGTGCTCGCCATTGACTTCATTGCCAAGTTGGTGAGCGTCAACGGTCGACTCTTGAAGGTCACGCCAATTGAATTCCGATTGCTCTCCGCCTTCGCCAAGAGCGCAGGTCTCGTACTTTCGGTTCAACAATTACTCGAGGCCGCCTGGGGCAATCCCCCGGCGGACGGACAGGATCGAGTGAAGTTCTCTATTCTTCGAATTCGAAAGAAGCTCGGTTGGAGTGAGAGTGGGCCAATCGTCGCAGTTCGGGGTTTTGGATACCGATACGACCCTCCGTCAAACGCAGTACCTGATGAGGTCCTCCCGCAACACCCCGAAGAACCTTCCTAGCTGAAGCCGATTGCTTGCCACTTGCGCTGCACCTGATGGTTCGTGATTCCGGAGTGCCCTTGAGATCAAGCGCACCGATAGCGATCAAGTTACGGAGCGTCGAGAGGGTTCGAATCGATTCGGTAGAGCCGCCACTCAGGCTGAGATCCAATTGAAGGGATATCAAGCGCAAGGCTGGCAAAGCCACCGCCATTGCGAAACAAGGTGTGGTAGCGACGATTGATCGCATCGAGAACTCCGGCATCCTGCGGCTTTGGTACGAGAAAGTAGGTGACGCCATAGACGGTTGGGGCGTTGAGATCTCGAGTGAAATCGAAATCGCTCGTGATGACGAACGAGGTCGGCTGCTTCGACGAAATGACAATCGGCCATCCAAGCCAGGTATCAACGAGCACCGATCCCCGTTTCAGCCCGAGTGAATCGAGATACTCGGCAAGCTGACTCTCAGGTTCCCACCCTGCGAGTTGTGGCTCCTTGTCAGATGGATACGTTGCTGGCCAGATGATTGACCGAAGGCCGGCCTCTTGATTGCCAATGCTTGGATTCGTGACCCCAAAGAAACTGATCGGGAACGATGGCACCAAGCAGAGCGCGAGAAACACCCCGTAGAGCATCTTGAGCGATCGCGGTGTGAAGTGGTGGCGTTGCTTCATGGGACGCTGCCGGGAGCTGCTTGGTGGTACCCGTTCCGGCGGCAAAATTGTGGCCAGCAAGATGATGGTCACCGGGATCACCATGATGACGTAGCGAAGCCACGGATACAGGGTTCCAGACTGAGCTCCATACAGCTCAAACAGGACCAGGACTCCGAACATCGACATGACGGGAATGACCACTCGCTCCCGTCGCCAAATTGCTACCGCAATTGCGGCGAGGGCGACACCCATACAGAGCGGTTCCAAGCTGAGGAGGCTCCGAAGCACGAAGAGCGTTGGTCCACCTGACGTTGCAACAAACCCAGACCAGCTGCCTTGGGATGCGAGCGCACTCGTTGCTGTCTGTGCAGCATTGCCGTAGACGCTCGAGAATTGCGCGAGTGCATTCCCGGTAATCACCCACGAGGCGAGCGTCCAGAACAGAAAAGCGATGAGCAGCGGAAAGCCGAGCACTGCGGCGTCAAGCGCGCCCCTGGAACATGCCACCTTCAATCCGCGTTCACGATCTCTCCATGCTCGGATAGCGAACACGCTCCCCATTGCCCCCGCCCCGAGCATGATTGCCTCGTAACGAGTCATGTAGCAGAGCCCCAGCGCAACGCCCGCTACAGCAAGATCCCCGACAGAGTCGGTGTAGATCCATCTCATGAGACGACGAATTGCCCAGATGGTGAAGAAGAGAAATGGCGCTTCGCTCATCGCGTTGCCGCCGTACAGAATGATCATTGGATGCGCGGCAAAGGCAAAAGTAAGAATTCCTCGCCACGCTCTCGAGAGGCCTCGATCAAGGAGGATCCCACGAAGTTGCAAGACCGATCCCGCCATAAACGCGGCGGACATGACGACACCAGCGATCCCCTTTGAGAGCAATGGTTGCCAGAGATACTTGAGTGCAATCAGTGGCAACTCAATAATTGATGGAAGTGGGTTCCAAACGAAACCAACAGCAGCCAGATGCGGCGTCCTGCTGAAGAGCACATAGCTGCCGTTTGCCACTCGGCTAATTCCGTCTTGAAACACATAGTTGTACTTGAGAATGAGCAACGATCCAATGGCCGCATAGGCAGCGAAGAGCAGGAAGAAGAGCCCCGCACTCAACGTGTTACTTGGGAAGTCCTCGAGATGGGCTGTCAACTCGCGGGCGGTGAGCAGCCGCCGAGCGAGATCCTCTGCTTCTGCCTGCTGTCGCTCCTCTAGCGAAGCCACATCGTGCTTCGCTTTCAACCCTTCACCTCATGACGAATAGCAGCCATACCATCTTCGTCGTGGAGACCGTGATGGGTCTTTTCCCAATATGAAGGCTGAAAGAGCAACTGCACGATTGCTTTGATTGCCGCCAGCGACATGAGCACCCAGTAGACCGGTGAGACGAACGCGGCAGTGAGCAGATGATGCTTTCGATCTTCCCGCGCCACGATCAGTCCCATGTACATGATGGCGGCATTGCCAAGCACGAGCGAGATGAGCGCACCAAAGTAGGTGAGTGGAGGGAAGAACTGCCGCATGACGTCTGGTTGGCCAAGGATCCACGTCAATGTCAAGAGCCAGAACACCATATTGGTAGCGGTGAGAAGGGGAAGCCCTACCGACAAGGTGATCAGCCTCATCGTCCTGACAAACCCGAATTCCCGAAAAGTCTTCACTGGACTGCGAAAGTTCACAAGGAAGGTCTGCATGTAACCCTTGTACCAACGCGACCGCTGCCGGATCCAGTTGATGGGATCTGAATTTGCTTCTTCATAGGTCGTAGAATCGAGGACCGCGGTTTCATAGCCCTGTTTCGCCAGACGAAAGCCAAGATCGCAGTCTTCGGTCACGTTGAACGGGTCCCACCCACCTGCCTCAACGAGCACGTCAGTCTTGATGTGATTGGACGTCCCACCCAGAGGAATTGGTGACTTCACCGCCATGAGTCCAGGAAGAATGTAGCCAAACCATTGGTCATACTCAGACGTGAACCAGCGGGTCAAATAGTTCTGGGTGTCGTTATAGAACACCAACTTGGCTTGGATGCACACGACTTCTTTGGGAAGTCGATTGAAGGAGACGACGACACGCCGAAGCTGCAGCGGGTCAGGGATATCCTCTGCGTCGTAGATCGTGACAATGGATCCAGTCGCTCGAAGGAGCCCATAGTTGCACGCTTTCGGTTTCGTTCTCGGCTCAGCGGCTGGAACGAGCACGATTTCGAATCTCGAGGCATCGGAACTGGCGTAGGCCGAATCGACCGTTGAGTGATCGTCGGCTTCGAGGAGGAGGAGGAGCTGAAGTTTCTCTCTCGGGTAATTCAGTTTTCCGACTCCCGCAAGCAGTTGTGCAATCACATCAGGCTCGCCATAGGCGGGAAGAAGCACGGTGTACATCGGAAGATCCTCATCGCGAAGCGCCAGGGCTTCCTCGTCACCAATCACGAGCATTTCCTTGCTCGAGAGTCCCGCCGAGAAGAGTCGCACCCGATCAAACAACGTGACGAGATAGATGAAGGTGAACACGCCAATGCTCCACGTCACGGTGCTTTTCGGCCAGAGTGCCGCACAAACAACGACAACGAGTCCAAACCCAATCGTGACGAACTTCTGCCTCCGCGTGAACGCTATCGAGGCCGAACCGAGTGGATCGCGTCGTCGGAGACCGTGAATGGCTTCGTCGACCATGACGGCCTCATCATGCGGCACTCCAGGGTAAAGCGAAGCAAAATCTAGATCCAGGTCATCTCCCCCGGACCCCTTAAGCACACTCACGTCGAGGTCTGGGCCACGACAGAACGAGCAAAGTCCACGAGCCGTTGATAGGCCTGCGCATCGGGGGCCAACGTCGAGGACGGAAGTGCTCCCACAACAATCTTGGAAGCGGCGATTCGGAGATTTGCAGTCGTCACCGGTGGACTCGGATCAGGAACAGAGAACCACGTCTGGCGACCTACAGGCGTGAAGAAGGTCAGGCGCTGATACCGCTCACCGCCAATGTCCTGGGAGAACGTCAACATTTGAAAGATCTCTTGGTGTTGTGTATCAATTTCAGCGATATTGGTCATCCAGAGTTCGGCGATTGCACCGTGGCCAAGATTGACGGTCGAGACCTTTTCAATCGGCGTGAGGTACTGGTAGTTCATCGCCGATGGGTAGGTGGCGAGGAGGCCACACGCCGACGTCGAGAGTGCATCGACACTGAGGATCGACCCATCGACGCTTCGATAGCGATCCCTATGCCACCAAGCGTCTGCACCATAGAACGTAGCCTGTGTCGGATAGTCCACGAGTTTGGTGTCATGCCAGCCCGGAACGACAACGCCCTGATGAACGAACGACTCAGTTGCTCGATGGTCCACGTTTGCGTTGACCGAGAGATCGGGACCGGTTGCAAAGAGAATTCCGGAAAGCACCAGGAGGGCGACGATG
>CAIXCS010000268.1 GCA_903918025.1 uncultured Actinomycetes bacterium | reverse complement strand
CTCGACATCTTGGTCAATAACGCAGGTGCAACATGGGGAACACCGCTCATGGACTGGGATGAGGCTGCTTGGGAACGGGTGCTCGCGGTGAACGTCAAAGGCGTCTTCCATCTGACCAAATTCCTCACTCCCCTGCTCTTGTCGACCGGCACGCAAGAAGAGCCCGCACGCGTGATCAACATTGGATCGATCGATGGAATCCACGTTCCGGTCATGGAGACCTACGCATACTCCGCCTCAAAAGCCGCCGTCCATCAATTGACGAGACATCTGGCCCGCCGCCTTGCGCCAACGGTGACCGTCAACGCGATTGCCCCAGGTCCCTTCGAATCCAAAATGATGGCGGCAACGCTCGATGCATTCGGGGAACAGATAGCTGCAGGAGCACCAATGAAGCGAATTGGTCGTCCTGATGACGTCGCTGGAACGGCTATCTATCTGGCATCACGAGCATCGTCCTACGTCACCGGGACGATTCTTCCCGTCGATGGCGGCATCGCGACGGTAGGTTAAGGAAATGAGCTTTCCACGCGAAGAAGTGCAAGCAGCTGCTGACGTCTACGTTGCTATTCGGCATCAGATCCATGAAGACCCCAACCCCGACTTCTCGATGCTCTCTGATCTCTATACCGAAGATGCCGTCTACTACGACGCTTCGTGGGGACGAATGCAGGGAAAAGACGTCATCGCCGCGTGGCTGGTGGACTCAATGGTGGGACTTGACGAATGGCGTTTCCCCGTCGAGTTCGTGGCAATTGACGGCAACAACGTGGTCGTCAAGTGGACCCAGTTCATTCCCGGAAAGAAAGCTGATGGATCGCCCTATACCCAATCGGCGTTCTCGCGGCTCATTTACGCCGGCAATGGCAAGTTCTCCTATGAAGAGGACATCTACGACATGGCGCATGTCCTAGAAGATGTGGCAGCGAGTGGTTGGGTCCCTACCGTCCCGATGAATGTCCCACCTCGTCATCCGAACCGCGACTGGATGCCCAAAGAGCTCTAAGCCTTCGTGCCGAGGATTGCCGTGGTCGTACGACGCTGATTTCCTTCGTAGTACACGAGGTGCAATTTGTCTCCTGGGTGCAATTTGGTGATGACTGAGGAGAGATCGTCCGCCGTCGCGATTGTCGTTCCGTTGGCCTTTACGACGACGTCGCCTTGCTGGAGGCCTGCATCAGAGGCCGGGCTCGAAGGATTGACCTGAGCAATAACCGCTCCTTGGGACATCTTGAATCCATACTGCTGTTGCAGCTGTGGCGTCATGGTCAAGAGGTACACGCCAAGAAATGCCTTTGACGAAGTCGCCGTTCCGCCCTTTTCGAGCTTCGGCAAGAGCTCGGTCAAGTGATCAGAAGGAATTGCGAAGCCAATGTTCTGAGCGTTCGTACCATCAGACGTTGAACCAGCAACGGCGGTATTCATCCCGATCACATCACCTCGCGCATTGAGAAGTGGGCCACCAGAGTTGCCAGGATTAATTGCAGCATCGGTCTGAATCATGTTGGTGAGTGACTCACTCGACGAACCAGACCCATCTGATGCGGAAACCGATCGTCCAAGAGCGGACACAATTCCACTGGTGACGGTCGGTGTTCCCGCAGCGAGTCCCAGTGCATTCCCAATGGCGACAACAGCGGTGCCGACTTGGACAAAACGCGACTTGGCAAAGGCCACGGTCTGCAAGTCATGGGCACCAATGATCCGGAGCAGCGCCACATCGTTACTCGGGTCTCGACCGATGAGAGCTGCGTTCTGTGGGTTCGTCGTACCAGATTGCGTAACCGTGATCGTGCCGCCGGCTGCCGCATTGGCAATCACGTGATTGTTCGTCAAGACGAGGCCATCACTGGAGATGATCATCCCTGTTCCTTGGTCTTCGGACCCTCCCCCGCTTGAATCAATCGAAACAATGGTCGGAAGGACGCTTCGAACAAGTTGAGGGATCGTCGCCCCGTTGGGGAGTGTGGCTGCGGGCGATGAGCCTTCATGGAGGGTCAATACCGAGACACCCTTTTTGTCATTCGAAAGTGCGGTCGCAACAATGGCTCCCGTAGCGCCACCAATCAAGGCGGCAACAAGGCCGACGGCAATGATGGTCCGAGTCATACTCGGTCGGGTCGGAGATGCTTCAGGGACTGAATCGACCCATTCGTCCTCACCAAAATCATTCCCCTGCGCAAACTCCCAGTCCGAGGTCGAGGCAGTCTCAGGAGCGACAGTGTCGGGCAATTGCGGAGCCGGCCAAGATGGCGTCATTGCGACACCCTCTGATGATGCGGCACCAGGACCAATCGCGTCAGGGGTGCCGTCGCTTGAGTCAGGAACATCTTGATCATTCGACATCTACTCATTGCCTTTCACTCGAGGTCTGCGGAACAGAGCCTCTACCTCAGTGTACGAAGAGAACACCTCGTGAGAGGGCTCCCGTGGGTGAGAAGTTCGTGAGAGATGAATCGGAGAGATGAACTCCGTGGAGGCACTAGGTTGTGTGGCGAAATGGCACAGCGCATGGAGATCGAACTGACGAGCAAACTCGACGAGGAGCGCTGGACTTGGCGCGCCGCCGGGGCAAAGTTGCCGAAGGGAGTTTTGGCAACCACGTTGCTTCCACCTTCAGCGAAGCCCGGAGACATTCTTCGGGCTGAGTATGAGCGCGGCATCGATGGAATCGACATCCTTTCCACCGGAACTGCCAAAGGGCGCGAGGTCCCCGATGCAACGGCCCGCATCGAGCTCGCTCCTCGGGCCATCAAGGGCCCAGAGATTTCGGTCACCTACGCCCCCAAGGGCGGTGGACGCAAGCCATCTCGTCGCGATGGAGAACGAGGTGGCGAGCGCTCAGGTGAGCGTGGGCCTCGTCGTGAAGCTCGTCCAGGCGGAGAAAGCCGTGGACCCAAGCGCGAAGGAGCACCAACCGGTGGCCGGAGTGCGGGAGGCCAGGGCCGTCCCGAGGGTAAGCCTCGTGGCCGCGAAGCGCGTCCAGAGTTGCCAGTTTCGACCGTGTTTCGCAATGCATTGCTCGCAACCCTTGGACCAGAGCAACTTCCGATCGCCGAGCAGCTGATTCGAGGTGGAATCCCTTCGGTTCGACAGGCCATCGCAGAACAGGAAGCCTCAGTCAAAGCATCAGGTGCCGCTCCTGTGGCGAAGGACGCAATCCTCACGATTGCTGATCAACTGCTCCCCCAGACACGGCTTGCGTCGTGGAAGGACCGTGCAGCTCCAGTCCAAGCAGCCGCAGGTGACGCAAAGTTGCGTGATTTGCGAGCTGTCGTGACAGCGGCTCGCACCGTAACGATGGATGATGAGGCTCGGGCAATGCTCAAGGGCCTGAAGGAGCACCTCGACACCAAGGTCAAGGCAATGGAGTCGAAGTGGATTGAACGGATTACGAGCGCCCTTGATGGTGGTCGTTTGGTCGATGCGCTTGGCGTCGTGAGTCAGCCACCGGATCAGGGAACCCGTTGCCCAGCGGAATTGGCGGTTCGTCTTGCTGATGAGGCAGGTCGTGCCATGACTGCTGAGACGTTGCCGGCCGATTGGTTGGCAATTCTGACGGCAGTTGCTGCCTCGCCTGTGCGTCGAAACGTGACTCCAGCAGGTATTCCTGACGATGGTTCAGTTCGAAGCGCAGCAATGAACGCAGCAGGTATGGTTCCGAACCTTGCAAAGTTGCTCGGTCTTCGGATTCCGCCGCCGCCGCCTCGGAAGGCGACCGTTCGTCAAGCCGTCTTGCCGCAGTAACTCAGCGGTCTTCGAGTTCCTTTGAGAGCACGAGCAAACGAGCCTTCATCCCAATTGACTCTGCTCGGCCCTTGGTGAATCGATCTCCGGGAAGAGCGAGTACTTCGAGACGCCGAAGCCCAATTCTGCCTGCTTGTTCTTCTGCTGCTTGAAGGAGTGCTGTCCCGAGACCTATCTCTCGTGCCTCCTCTTCAACGAAAAGGAGATCCACGGTCCGAACGTCGTTCTCGTCTCCCCATAGGCACAGCCCTAGCGTGACGCCGTCTAATTGAGCAATGAGCCCTGGGTGAGTTGTTCCGAGGCCACGGAGCACCGATTCAAGAGTGCCTGGCCGATCTAGACCGCCAAATCTCTCACCAAGCGCAGGACCACCCCTGGCGCCCCTTGCGACGTCGATCGCTCTTTGGAGCAAGGCAGCAACGTCGGCGACATCGTCTCCGGTCAACTGCCGAACCGAGACGTCAAAATCAGCCAGTGGTCGCTGCCTTGCGTAGTTGCCGAGCTCGATGCAAGACCGTCGTTCGGGCCCTTGTCGCCTCTTCATGCTCGAGAACGATGTCGAGCTCGTCGACGGTGAGCGTCCCAAGTTTCATAACAATGTCCGCAGCGGTGAGGTCGTCATAGCCGGGAAGAACTGCCTCAATGTTGGGAGAAGGGGGCTCGGTCTCACTCACCGTGGCATCTGGAGCGCTCTCGGTGGACGCGAGAGCGTCAATGAGTTCCTTCGCCTTTCGGCGAAGCTCATAGGAACCGTAGGTAACGGACAGCTCTCCGAGCATCTTTGCCTGAGCAAGGTGAGGCTCGAGCTTGTGTCGAGTCTCTTCGGCCAATGAGGGAAGTACTTGAATCACTGCAGCTGCAAGTCCAGTGAACGCCTCGACGAGTCCTTCGACGCCGTCACGTGGCTTTGACCTCGACTCAGATGCAGTCACGACAGAGCTTCTTCTTCTTGTCGGCCAACTGACTCGGGTGCTTCACGAGGAAACAACTCGAGCATACGAATTCATCTGGCTGCTTTGGAAGGACGCGATCGGGGTCATTCCGGTCAGGATCCTCGACAACGTCGTCGTCTTCGGGCTCATCCTCAACGACCATCTTCTCTTTCAAGATCTCGTCGAGTGATGCCTCAACATCGTCGTCAGTTAATTGTTCAAGGTCCTCAACATCGTCAGTGATCTTTGCGACGAGAACAATCTCGTCGTCAGGAGTCTCATCGAGCTCGTCAGTGAGTTCGTCATCGACTTCAAGGCCGTCCTCGTCACCAAGTTCGTCACCAAGTTCGTCATCGAGTTCGAGGTCATCCTCGAGCTCCAATTCTTCGTCGAGCTCCTCGACATCAAGCTCGCCATCCACTTCTTCAGCCATGATCCTCTTTTTGTCTCGCTTGCGCCGGGAGTGTACACGGCATAGCGGGCCTCGCGACTGATGGTCTGCTGAGGGAGACCCAAATGCGGCGAGGTGGCGGGTCCCGGGAGTTTTTGGCACCATCTCGATCGGGCAAGCCCGACCGAGGCGTTCTCTACTCAACTCCCGGAACCTTCCTCCGCCACAACTCGTCTGCACGTACCGGTGGAGCTTGCGCCCTCCCGGTCCCGTCCCGACGTGGTCACAATAGCCAACTCTGGAGGGTCGTGGAGAGGCCGTTCTCTGCCTTGAAAAATCGCCTTGACTTCGGTCCAGGCGCATGACGAATCGCCACGGTTTTCATGAGGGGATTCAATGTTGTCTGCACAAATTCTTGACGGCGAGACAGCGTTGGATCTCTCTTCGCCGAGGAGGGAAACGTTGCGAGGAAGTCAACGTGCGAACGCGTGGCTCCTAGATGAGGGAATTCTGATCAACGAAAATCCACGAACGGGAACCTTGTCCGTCCGCCAAGTACTCCGAGACGTACTGCGCTAATTCTGTTTTGACGAACGACGTTGCTCGGCTCGACGTTCAGCCTCAAGTCGTTCGAGATCGGTGGCGCCATGATCGACGTAGGTCATTGAGCCCGCGACGTTTCGGTGATTCGCCACTTCACTCAATGCAAGATGCATTTGTTGGGCAACTCGTCGATAACTCGGGTGCCCCTGAGGGCCTGAACGCAACTCAATCAGATGCATCGCCTCTCGGGCATTCATCTCCATCACATACCGAATCCGATAGGCGAGCGACACCGCATAGGGCGCCTGGACTGGAAAATTCTCTTCGAGGGCTTCACTGAGTGAACGACTCCTCTCAAGGGACTCAATGAACCGGTCGGAGAGTCCAGCCTCTTCAATGATTGCAGGAAGGTCGAAACCGAGGTGAGTCGACAGTGGTTGCCAATCAACCGTCAGGAGCCGATGTCGCTGGAGGTCCCGGAAAGCGCCGTAGTCGGTCACGAACTCAAATCGGTAGGAGGTTGCCTCGAACGCTCTGCCAGGACGGTGACGTCGATTTGAACGTTCTCCCACGTAAGCGGCGAACAGGTCCGCCTTATCCTCCGCGCCCAAGTGGTCGATGCGGCGACGTGCTGCCTCTTCACTCATTCGTGACCGCGAGACGAGTACTTCAGTGAGGATGCGCTCTTCGCCATCTCGATCAAATTCAACGAGTTGCACCTCTGGTGCATCGAGGTCCGGATGCGCCAAAGGATCAAGCGCATCTGGCCAGAGACGTTGCACGATTGCCGATGTGTCGTTTCTCGTGGAGGTGAAGTACTCCGACCACTCTCCCCCACGGTCAGCAATATCGACTCTCTTGAGGAATGAGGGAATAACCTTTCGCAGTTCTTCAAGCATGAGATCGGCGTAACTTCGAGCTTCTGGCAGAGGATCTGCACGCAAGCGGAGCAGCAGCAGTTCGTAGGACTGACCTGTGCCGTAAATTCCAACATTCGAGAGCGACGCAGCAGGTAACAGCCCACGGACAGCATCGAGCGCCTTGGCACGAATGGCCTGACGGTAGACGAAGTCGGAGTCACCCTTTTCTTGTGGGTAGCGCTTGGTCAACCATTGTTGGACTTCAGGGAGCAACTCGGCGTAGCAGTCGAACATCCGGTCCATATCGCCGATATACCGAGCTCCTAATGGTGAATCGAGAATCTCTGGCGCACGGTAGTAGCGATAGTGGCCAGATGGCAGTCGAGCGTCGTAGCCGAGATACCTCGTTGACTGCTCGAGGTAACTCATGAGTCTCCCCCACTCAAGCAATTTCGTCAGGACATTCGACGCCTGCTCACAGGCGAGATGCACACCACCAAGTTGAGCAACGGAGTCATCTCCGTACTCAAAAAACACCTTTTCGTAGAGATCTTCGGCGCGTCGCAAGCCGACGGTTGCGTCAAACGTGACATCACCAGACATATCAAGATCGCCAATGAATTCGTCGAGGAACAGTCGGCGAAGGCTCTTCGGACTTCTTGAGTATCTGGCAAACAGCGCACCTTTGACGACTTCAGGCAAGTTCACAAGGGCAAACACCGGCAAGTCAAGATTGGTGACATAGCGGCGAAGGATGGACGCTTCTTCTTCGGTGAACTGCTCTGCGACGTAGACGGGCATGAAAGCCGAGATTAGAGGCCGGGCCCCGGGTTGGTCGCGGATACTGCCGAACCCCCAGCAACGACAACACTTCTGAGGAGGGCGTCAACTGCCGAGTAGGCCGACTCCTTCGTCGCCGAGTCTTCTGCCACCATGGCAACCTGTCCGGTTAGATCAGCCAATTGTTTGACGGCACGGACAAAGTCACCAGGGGCAATCTCCCCAACATCGACTGCCGCCACCTCCATGACCGTCGCGAAACTGGCGCCACGAACCCACGAGGCCATTGCCGTGGCCAACCCTGGCTCGGGAAGCCGGCTCCGATGGAGCCCTTGATCTTCTTCGAGGAAACGGACCCTTTCACCAATGATGACGAGTTCACTAGAACGCGCTTCAATCTCCTCCCGCCGCTGTCCGCCGAGCCGGTCCCCAGTGACTCTCTTTACCCGAGCGGGCCCCTGAGGGCGAGGCCTTCGACCTGGACGTCGGGTCTCGGTTGGCCGCGTGGTCTTTGCACGTCGACGCTCGAAGACGAGGCTCGAGAGAACGCCAACGAGGACGGCCGGCTCGGCTCCGTTGAAGACGCCATGTTCGAGTCCCTCTGCGAGGATGAGATCACATTCGTGGTAGATCCGCCCGAGGCGAAGTCCAGAAGTCGTTAAGGACCAGCCCTTTGCATAGTGGAGCGATTGGAGAACAGAGAATCTCCTCTCGAGATGCATCGCTGGAGTAATTGCCGTCTGAGATGGCGGACGTTTTGAAGCCTCCCAAGCGGCAAAAGACTTCGAGAGGATGTCTTCAGCGATTGAACGGTCGTAGCGTCGAATCAGGTTGCATACCAAGTTGTAGGTCGGTCGGAACGATGATCGCAACTGCGGGGATGGAGCGGTCGCAATTCGAGCCATATCGGCAAAACTCGATTCCGTTGACCATACGGTCACCGCATGGCCCTCGTCATCAAGTCCGCGACGTCCTGCTCGCCCCGTCAGCTGGGCATATTCGCCAGAGGTGAGTGTTGTTCGGCCTGCACCAGCAAACTTGGAGAAGCGTTCAATTACGGTGGTGCGGGCCGGAACATTGATGCCGAGTGACAGGGTCTCGGTTGCGTAGACCACGCCGAGGAGACCAGCCTGAAGACAGGCCTCGACCGCCTCCCGAAAGGCGGGCACCATTCCGGCGTGATGCGCGGCAACCCCGCAAGTGAGGGCGTCGAGCCACTCGTCGTATCCAAGGACGTGGAGATCCTCATCGGTGAGTTGCGAGACAAAATGCTCGGCGACTTCGGTGATCTGTCGACGCTCGGCTGCAGTCGTCAATCGGACACCGGCACGGATGCACTGACGCACAGCGTCATCACAAGCAGCTCTCGAGAAGATGAAGACGATGGCTGGAAGAAGGGCTTCGGCATCAAGGAGGTCGATGACCTCTGCTCGCTTTGGACTCGAAATTGGAAGGCTGCCCGAATGTCGGTTCTGATGGTACGCAGAGCCGCGCCGTTGCTCCATGGAACGACGAACCAGTCCATCGAGTCGAAGTCCTTCTGCTGAGGGTCGACCATTTTCCAAGAGATCGACCAATTCGGGTTCGTACTCACCGCGTCGGTGAACTGCCACATGGTGGCGAAGCGTGATCGGTCGCTCGTTCGCAATAATGACCTCGGTTGTGCCACGAATTGACGTAATCCAATTTCCAAGATCATGGGCATTCGAAACCGTGGCGGAGAGGCAAATGAACCGAACATTCGGCGGCGTCATGATCAGCACCTCCTCCCACACTCCACCCCGGTAGGGATCCTGGAGAAAGTGCACTTCGTCGAGAACG
>CAIXCS010000267.1 GCA_903918025.1 uncultured Actinomycetes bacterium | reverse complement strand
TCCAGCAATGTTGACGCCGGGCAGCCAAGTGGCAGCAATGTACGGCTCGACGGTCGTCTCTGAACGGCATCGACACCGCTACGAGTTCAATCCTCGCTATCGCGCTCGCATGGAAGAGGCAGGACTGCTTTGTTCTGGAAACTCCCCAGATGGACGGTTGGTTGAGTTCATTGAACTTCCCGGTCATCCATTTTGGGTAGGGACCCAAGCACATCCGGAGTTCAAGAGTCGACCAGAACGTCCGCACCCGTTGTTTCGTGAATTGGTGGGAGCTGCGCTCAACCGTGTGGAAGGTCGTTCGCCGCACCTCATCAATCCTGAATCCATCGATCGCTGAGCCGCCACGGTGACCTCCGGGTTCACAGTTCTCGGCGATGAACTCCGAGCTACTGGATACGCCATTGAACTCCTTGAGCGAAGCATTGAAGCTCCTGATGGTTCGGTGTTCACGAGAGATGTGGTCCGTCACCTCGGAGCGGTCGCCGTTCTCCCAATTGAAGCTGATGGAACGGTCCACCTGTTGCGTCAGTACAGGGCTTCGGTTGATCGCTATGTCGTCGAAATGCCTGCTGGACTTCGCGACCATCATGAGGAGGACCTTGAGGTAACCGCTAAGAGGGAGCTCACTGAAGAGATGGGTCTCGTCGCGGAGCGCCTCGAGTTTCTCTGCTGTGTGCTTAATTCGAGTGGTTTCTGCGATCAACGAACTTGGCTCTACCTCGCAACGGGCCTTTCGGAGGTACCTCCCTCGCCAGATGGCATTGAGGAGCAATTCGTCGAACGTTTCACAATGCACTTGTCGGAACTCCTTGTGGTTTCCGAGGAAGAAGGTTCTGACGTTTCCCTCCTTCTTGCCGCACAGTTAGCCGCTCGTCGACTTGGCATCTAAGCCACCCGTCGAACTCTCGACTGTCGCCGAGGAGTTTCTCGGCTGGTTGGCAGTTGAGAAGGGCCGATCGCCAAATACCTTGGCTGCCTATCGACGGGACCTCCTGGTTGCCTCACGCGCCCTGGCAGAGGAGGGCTCGACACTGGATCACGCAACGACGGAGGAACTCGAGAGCGTGCTCCAACGGCTCGCCGCTGTCGGCTCCGCTCAGGCCTCGATCGCTCGCCTTGCGTCGACACTTCGTGGCTTCTACCGATTCTCGGTTGATGAGGGAAGTCTTCCCTCTGATCCGACTGCCGACCTCGGTGCTCGGCGAACTGCCCAAGCATTGCCAAAGGCGCTCAGTGAAGAGCAGATCACCAAGCTTCTCGATTCGCTTACTGGCGCTGATGCACTGTCCTTGAGAGATCGAGCGATCATTGAAGTGCTGTATGCCACCGGCGCCCGAGTGAGCGAGGTAATCGGTCTCAATCTTGGGGACGTCGATCGATCCGATGGACTCCTACTGCTTCGCGGAAAAGGAAATCGAGAGCGGGTTGTTCCTCTCGGGTCCTACGCAGATGCTGCGATTGGACAGTGGCTGAAGATCGAGGGGAGGACAGCAATGGTCCCGGCCCAGTGGCAACGGCGAAGCGATGAAGGAGCGCTCTTTCTCTCAACCCGAGGTGGTCGACTCTCACGGCAAAGCGTGTTTGCTCTCCTTCAGCGCCGAGCGAAAGTGGTCGGGCTTGAGACCGTGATCAGTCCACACGTACTTCGCCATAGTTGCGCAACCCACCTCCTTGCCCACGGAGCAGATATTCGTATCGTCCAAGAGTTGCTCGGACACCGATCAATTGCCACAACGCAGCGCTATACCAAGGTTGATCCCTCGCACCTCCGACGCGCAGTCCTTTCCTCGCACCCTCGCGGTCGTCCAATGAGAAGCGGGACGTAGGCTCGTTTCATGGAGCGCCAAGGCGAAAATGGCATCGTGCGGACTTCCCGGTCCTCTCGAATGCTGGGAGAGATTCCAGCGTCTGTTTGGTTTGTGCTGCTCTATCTCGGCCTGGTGGTCTTGGTTGCCACCCACACAATGTCAAGGACGACGGCGATTTTGCTTGGGGTACTCATTCCCTCAATCATTCTCCATGAGATTTCCCATGGATTTGTTGCCAACCTCTGTGGTGATGACACGGCGAAACGTATGGGGCGGCTTACCCTCAATCCAATTGCCCATGTTGATCCCGTTGGAACGATCATTCTCCCAGCGATCATGATTCTGACGACGGGGGCTGGCTTTGGTTTTGCCAAACCCGTGCCGATTGACCTCTCGAAGACGAGAAACCCAAGGAATCATTCCGTTCTGATCTCACTCGCTGGCCCGACGATGAATTTTTTTCTCGTGGGTCTGACGTATGGCATCAGCCGAATTGCCGACGTGCCGAGTAAGGCCCTCTCCATCTCGTCATTTGCCACGATGCCACTGTGGATGCTGACGCTCTACGCCGTTGGGATGATGAATTTGTGGCTTGGACTCTTCAACTTGCTCCCGATTCCACCACTCGATGGTTCAGTCCTCATTGAACGATTCCTGCCTGCTCGTCACCTGCCGACCTACTTCAAGTTTCGGTCGGTGTCGATCATTGCGGTTTTCATGGTGGTCTTCCTGTTCAGAGGGCCAATGAATGCCGTGGCTGTTCATCTTGAGCACTGGTGGTCGGTGCTGTTCTTCACCTGAGTGAACTTCAGCGCGGGAGAAGACCAATCGCAGCAGCGGCTCGCTCATAGGTTGCATTGGCGATCTCGTCTGCCTTCGTCGCTCCCCGCCGCAGAAGAGCCGTCAGTTCGCCAGGGTCGGACATAAGGTGCAAATACCGCTCACGCATTGGTGAGAGCAGCGTGATGAGGGCATCAGCTACATCAGCCTTGAGGTCTCCGTACCTTGTGTACTTGGCCGCAAGGTCACCTGGGGAAGTGCCTGTTGCGGCTGAGAGCAAATCGAGGAGGCTCGAGACGCCGGGCTTGGTTTCGGGGTTGTAGGCGACGATGCCGTCGGTGTCGGTGACCGCCTTCTTGATCTTCTTGGCGATGTCTTCAGGAGCCTCGAAGAGATCAATTCGACCAAGTGGAGAAGGGATTGACTTCGACATCTTCTGGTTGGGAAGTTGAAGATCCATGACTCTGGCGGCGACCGTCGGAATTGTTGCCTCCGGGATGACAAAGACCTCTCCGTAATGGTGGTTGAACCGAATGGCGAGGTTCCGGGTGAGTTCGAGGTGTTGACGTTGGTCTTCACCAACAGGTACAAATTCTGCTTCATAGGCCAAAATATCGGCGGCCATGAGCACCGGGTAGGTGAAGAGTCCTGCGCGAACTGACTCGGTTCCGCGACCTTTGTCTTTGAACTGCGTCATTCGATTCAGTTCGCCCATCGTGGCCGTGCATTCAAGGAGCCAGGCAAGGCGGGGATGCGCCGGTACATGACTCTGCACGAAGATGGTCACTTGGTTTGGGTCTAAGCCAGCCGCAAGAAAACCCGCCGCAGTTTCAAGTGTCCTCCGGCGAAGTTCAGCCGGATCGATGCTCTGTGTGAGGGCATGAAGATCAACAATGGTGTAGAACGCGTCATCGCTGCCCTGATTCGCAACCCATTGTTGGATTGCACCCAGGTAGTTGCCAAGGTGAAGATCGCCAGAGGGCTGAACTCCTGAAAGGACGCGGGCCATGGGACATACTACCAAGCACCTCCGCAGGCACCCCAGAACTCCGACTGATGCCCTGCTGTCGAAACTTCTCTGACGCAACCAAGGGCTGAAGAGGTTCGCTAGGTTGTGGGCGTGACGTACATGGTCGAGGTTGAGGGGTATCAGGGCACGATTGCTCGTCTCCTCCAGCAGATTCAAGGACATGAACGCGACATCCTCGATGTCGCCATTGCTCCCATCATCGATGTGTTCGTCACGACCTTGATCGAGCATCGAGAGGTCCTGAGCCTCGATCAAATCTCAGAGTTTCTTCTGATTGCCGCGATCTTGATTGAGATGAAGTCGACGAGACTCCTTCCAGGACCAGATGCCGTTGATGATGATGAAGAGCTGGTTGGACTCGAGGCACGAGATCTGTTGTTGGCTCGCCTTCTAGAGTGTCGTGCCTATGCCGGAGCAGCGGACGCTTTCGTTGTTCTCGCTGAGTTGGCAGCACGATCTGTGCCTCGAGAGGCCGGCCTCGAAGAAGATTTCGTCGCCATTGCGCCAGATCTCCTTGCGGGCGTCACCGCTGAGCAACTTGCGGAGGCGTTTCGGCGGACGCTCATTGAGCCTGTACAGCCTCTCGTTGATGTCTCGCACATGACGGTCGATATGGTGACCGTGGCAGCGACAGTGATCGAACTCGCAGAGCGACTTCCGACCGAAGGGAAGACAACGTTTCGCAGTTTGGTTGCAGGTCTCACCACGCGCCTTGACATCATTGTCAGGTTCTTGGCCGTGCTCGAGCTTTGCAAACTTGGTCGAGTGTCGCTTGGACAAGGTCACTCATTTGGCGACTTGGAAGTTGAATGGATTGGCACCGCCGACGATGGAGAGTTGCTGATGACCGCAGAAGGAGTGGTGGATAGCTATGAGGGATGACCTACAACGAGCTTTCGAAGCGATCGTCATGGTTGCGGTCGAGCCCGTGTCGGCCAAGACGGTGGCAGAACTTCTCGAGATTCCACTCAATGAGGTCGATCAACTTGCCGCTGCGCTCCAAACGCGTTGTCGGGAAGAGGAGCGTGGTTTCGAACTGGGCTTCATCGCTGGAGGGTATCGATTCCAAAGTTCTGCTGATCTCGCCGAGATTGTGCAGCGATTTGCCAATCGCGGTGTCTCGGCCAGGCTGTCGACCGCCGCCCTCGAAACCTTGTCGATCGTGGCGTATCGCCAACCAGTTTCGCGAGCACAGATTGCTGCTCTTCGTGGTGTCAATGCAGATGGCGTGGTCAAGTTGTTAGAAGGCCGTGGTTACATCGAAGCCACAGGGAGAGCTGAGGGTCCCGGACAACCAATTCTCTATGGCACCACCGAGATGTTCTTGGAACGTCTCGGTCTCTTTTCGCTCACACAACTACCGCCAGTTGAGGAGTTCTTGCCTGGCGTGGAAGCAGTCGAGGGTTTTGAGAATGCACTTCGGGGCATTGATGACCTCGCCGGTGGTTGAAGAACTGGCGGAAGGGGAGCGCCTCCAGAAGGTTCTCGCTCGGACAGGATATGGATCTCGCAGAATTTGCGAAGATCTGATCGCCGATGGGCGAGTAACGGTTGATGGGCAGATCGCGGTCCTCGGTCGCAGAGTGGACCCTGAGACGGCAAGCATCGCTGTCGACGGCGTTCCCATTCCTACCGCTCCGGGATTAGTGCACTATCTGCTCAATAAGCCACGAGGGGTTGTGTCTACCTCAAGCGATCCCCAAGGCCGACCGACTGTGGTTGACCTTGTCCCCGGTGAGCCACGCGTCTTCTCGGTTGGACGACTCGATGCAGACACAGAAGGTTTGTTGCTGCTGACCAATGACGGAACCTTCGCACAACTTCTGGCGCATCCGTCGTTTGGCGTGGAGAAGGAGTACCTGGCTGAAGTCTCTGGCGGTTCCCTCAGTCCACAGAGCCTCCGAGCGCTTCGCGAGGGCGTTGAACTCGACGATGGGGTTACCTCTCCAGCGAAGGTGATTGAAGTGACTGAGGGCATGGTGAAACTCACCATCCACGAGGGCAGGAATCGCCAAGTTCGCAGAATGCTTGCGGCGGTAGGTCACGACGTGACTCGACTCGTTCGAGTTCGAGTTGGCAGTCTCACTGATCCGACGCTGAAACCTGGCGAACATAGGGTCCTCGCACTCGATGAAGTTCTGGCGCTTGCCGAGTTGGCTGCGAATGGTCCGAAGACCACTCTGAGTAGGGCGGAACGGCGAAGTAACCTTCAACCGTGACCTTGCTCAAGCAACTACGCGGCGTTCGAGGGGCCACGACGGCCGATGAAGATACCCGAGAGGCCATTACGAGCCGAATCTCCGAGCTCCTGAGTGAGATGCTTCGGCGAAATGCACTGTCTGAAGATGATCTCGTCTCGGTGTTATTCACCGCCACCAACGATCTGGTAGCGGTCTTCCCAGCCACCGCGGCTCGAGATCTGGGGTTCGCAACG
>CAIXCS010000266.1 GCA_903918025.1 uncultured Actinomycetes bacterium | reverse complement strand
GCGGTTCACGTCCTTCAGGGTTTCCTCGTTCCCACCAACCGTTTCCAAGAAGCCCCAAGGAGACATACGTGGGTGACGAGGACATCGCGTGAGGAGCGATGTCGTTCAGGAACGAAGATTCTGAGAAGCAAGCGATTGCAGAGAACCCATTTGTAAACTGTGCGAGAAATCACAGAATTTATTTGTAAAATGTGATTCTGGAGTATGATCTTGGGATGCAGCGACGCGCACTTCTTGCACTGAAAACGTGGAAAAGTGATCCGAACCGAAAGCCGCTCGTGCTTCGAGGCGTGCGCCAAGTTGGGAAGACGTGGCTTCTCCAGGAGTTCGGACGAACAAGTTACGAGCAAGTTGCCTACGTCAACTGCCAGCGTGATCCGTCGGTAGTCGCACTCTTCTCCGGCAACCTTGACCCAAACCGAATTCTCCGTGGACTTGAGATTGCGACTGGTTGTGAAATTCTGCCGTCAACGACACTCGTCATCATTGACGAGATCCAAGAAGCACCAAAGGCATTGACGTCTCTCAAGTACTTCGCCGAAGAGCGTCCTGATATCCACCTTGCGGTAGCTGGTTCCTTGTTAGGTATCGCCTTGCGCTCCGACATGTCGTTTCCGGTTGGAAAGGTGAACTTCATTGATCTGCACCCACTCGACTTTGACGAGTTTCTGATTGGTGTTGGCAAGCCTCAGCTCGCCGACCTCATCAAACAGCAGGATTGGTCGCTCATCGAATCATTTGCCTATGAACTCACCGAGCAACTTCGTGAGTATCTGTTCGTCGGTGGCATGCCAGAGCCGGTCGCACGCCATACCGCTGGCGACTCACTCGAGACCGTGAGAAGCGTGCAACTCGAGATTCTGCGGGGCTACGAAAATGACTTCGCCAAGTACGCATCGCCAAAAGTCAGCCGTCAAATCGCCGAGATCTGGGCGTCACTTCCAAGTCAGCTTGCACGAGAGAACAAGCGGTTCATCCTTGGGCGTATTCGAGAAGGTGCTCGGGCGAGAGAGTTCGAAGATGCCGTGCAGTGGCTCGCTGACGCAGGTCTTGTCCACAAAGTCACGCGCTTCACCAAACCAGCAAATCCTGTTCGAGCCTATGAAGACTCGAAGATCTTCAAACTGTTTCTCCATGACGTTGGTTTGCTCGGTGCGTTGGCACGCCTCGAACCTTCCGTGCTGCTCCAAGGAAGAGGAATCTTTGAAGAATTCAAAGGGGCTTTGACCGAGCAGTACGTGTTGCAGCAAATCGTTGCACTGCAAGATGCGGTCCCCATGTACTGGGCTCCAGAACGAGCGATGGCCGAACTTGACTTTGCCATTGAACATTCAGGGACACTCGTGCCAATCGAAGTAAAGGCTGCGGAGAATCTCAAATCGAAGAGCTTGAGAAGTTACCTTGACCGATTCCATCCAACAGAAGCTTGGCGCTTTTCACTCGCCAACTACCGAGAGGATCAGGAGATCACCAACGTGCCGCTCTACGCAATTGGTCCCTTCCTCTCAAGTGAAGGTCAGTCAGTTCACTCAAGGGATTGACCGCAGATTCCAACCCGAACGATCACTGCATGGTGCGAGAGGAAGTATTCCTCACGCGTCATGGTTTGTAGGATTTTGCAATGACACTGCGCCTCCGTCCATTCACCGAGGAAGACGAAGCTGCTGCTCGAGCGGCTGACGAGCAGTCGGCTGCAGAACGGCAGCGATTTCTGTTTCATCTCGAGGGAACCTCGACGTGGTCAGAAGTGCTCGAACGCTTTTCAGCAAGGCGACTTGGCCATGACCTTCCAGAGGGCATCGTCAGAAGTGCGATGTTGGCGGCGGTGGCAGGTGAGCAACTTGTTGGTCGCGTGTCCATTCGCTTCGAACTCACTCCACCGTTAAAGCGGGGTCCTGGCCACATTGGCTACCACGTCATCGAAGAATTTCGCGGTCTTGGCTACGCCACTGAGATGCTTCGCCAAGCGCTCATCATCGCAAGATCAGAAGGCGTTGACCACGTGCTCGTCACCTGCGACGTCGACAACGTGGCTTCGGCCCGGGTCATTGAAAAGTGCGGTGGCGAACTCGCCGACACCGTCGAGTCGAGTCTCAACGGCTTACCCATCCATCGCTACTGGATTGTGTAGTCAGTCCTCTTTGGCGGAATTGAATACGTCACTTGAGCCTTCGCCACAACCTCTGTTGGCTTCGAACTTGACCGCATCGCCACCTCAATGACGGCGAGTTGACGACCGAGTTTCAAGAGAATTGCCTCGGCGATTAGGTCCTCAAGCTCGGGCTTTCGAAGGAAATCAATATGGAGGCTGGTCGTAACGGCCATGGCCTCTCGCCCAATCTGTGCGACAAGGGCGAGCCAAGCTGCAGTGTCAGAGAGCGCCATCATGGTTGGCCCAGAAACGGTCCCGCCCGGCCGGCCGTGCTGGCTGGTCACGTGATAGCGAATCGTCACGCCTTCTGCGGTCACTGAGGTCACTTCATAGGTCTCGGTTGCGCCCGCGAATGCCGCATCCAGAAAGTCGTGGAGATCTTGCCTACTGAGCACCGGTCGGTGCTGCTCGATACTCAACGAACGCGTCGTGGGTAGCGCACCGCGTGGCCAGGCCCGAAGTGGCGACCCGAAAATCTCCAACTTGAGGTTGGTGCTTCCTCTGGTGGCTGCACCACGACCGCCGTCAACCGAAGAGCTGCCGCCGTCACCACGGCGACAACGGCATCAGGAGGTGCAGGCTTGGTTGGAAGGCGAAGGTTGTCGCTGCTCACAGCGGGATGTTCCCGTGCTTGCGCTGAGGAAGTTGCTCACGCTTGGTGGCGAGCATCTCAAGGCTCCGAGTGAGGACTCGACGGGTCTCGCTCGGTGCAATCACGTCATCGACGTACCCACGCTCGGCTGCTTGATACGGGTTGGCATAGCGCTCCGCGTATTCATCAACGAGTTCTGCTCGGCGTGCGACTGGGTCTTCGGCCGTCGTCAATTCACGTCGGTAAACAATTTCAACCGCACCGGCCGAGCCCATAACCGCCAACTCAGCAGATGGCCAGGCATAGGCGAGGTCGCAGCCAATGGACTTTGAGTTCATGACGACATAGGCGCCGCCATAGGCCTTCCTCGTGATGATCTGAATGCGAGGGACCGTCGCTTCGCAGTAGGCGTAGAGCAACTTGGCACCGTGCTTGATGATGCCGTTGTACTCCTGATCGGTGCCCGGCATGAATCCGGGAACGTCAACAAAGGTAATGAGTGGGATGTTGAAGGCATCACAGGTCCGCACAAATCGAGCGGCCTTCTCCGACGACTCAATGTCGAGCACGCCGGCGAGCACGCTTGGCTGATTGCCAACAATGCCAACTGGTCGCCCATCAATTCGAGCAAAACCACAGGTGATCTGGGCGGCGAAGCGCTGGTGCACTTCCAAGTACTCGCCATCGTCAACCACCGACTGGATGATGGCCTTCATGTCATACGGCATGTTGGAGGAGACGGGAAGAATGGTGTCGAGCTCAGGGCAGAGACGATCTGGGTCGTCACCTGACTGGTCCCTCGGCGGCTCTTCGACGTTGTTTGACGGCAAGAAGGACAACAAGAACTTCACTTCATCGAGGCAGCTGTATTCGTCGGGAAGGACGAAGTTGGCAACTCCGGACTTACTCGCGTGGCTCATAGCGCCACCCAGTTGCTCCAAGGTCACGTCTTCACCCGTCACGGTCTTCACGACATCTGGTCCCGTGATGAACATGTGACTTGTTTGGTCGACCATGAAGATGAAGTCGGTCATGGCCGGGCTGTAGACCGCGCCACCAGCACATGGACCGAGAATCACCGAGATCTGCGGGATGACACCTGAAGCTTGCACGTTGCGGCGGAAGATCCCACCGTAGGAGTGGAGTGAGACCACGCCTTCTTGGATTCGGGCTCCGGCGCCGTCGTTGAGGCCAATCATTGGAACGCCAAGGCTGTGGGCCAAATCCATGATCTTGTGAATCTTCTCAGCGAAGACTTCACCGAGGGCACCGCCGTAGACGGTGAAGTCCTGGGAGAAGACGCAGACCTTTCGACCTTCGACGGTGCCGAAGCCGGTGATGACCCCATCGGTATAGGGCCGGTAGTCCTCAAGGCCCATACCATGAGCTCGGTGACGAGCAAGCATGTCGAGTTCTTGGAAGGACCCTTCGTCTAAGAGGTAGTCAATCCGCTCTCTTGCGGTGAGCTTGCCTTTGGCGTGCTGGCGCTCGACGGAAGCGGGACTTCCCGCCGCCATTGCTTGCGCTCTGCGCTCATTGAGTCCGTCGACCAACTGCTGCATCGTGTGCTCCATGAAGGAGAACGATACAAGCCGGACGGAGCGTCCTACTCCTGGACGAGCTCGATCAGGGTGCCAAAGGACGTCTTCGGGTGAACAAAGGCCACGGTCGTGCCTCGTGAACCCGGCCGCGGCGCCTCGTCGATGACTCGCCCACCCATGGCCTTGATGGACTCAAGTGCCGCAGCACAGTCAGCCACTCGGTAGCCAATGTGGTGAAGACCCTCACCCTTGTTGGCCAAATACTTGGCCACTGGCGAATCTGGCCGTGTTGGGGTCAAGAGCTGCACATAGGAGTCAGCGACCTTCAAGAGCGCTTCTTCAACACCATCAGACTCAACCCGCTCGCGGTGATCAACGGTTGCCCCAAAGGCTTCCGAGTACCACGCAATAGCCACTTCAAGGTCGTTGACCGCAATCGCAACGTGGTCAATTTCAGTAAGCAGTAGTTCAGTCATGTCGTCTCCTACGCGCCGTGTCGGCGGAAAATGGTCAGGCGGTCTTCGCCAACTTGGGCACGAAGCTCGGGATTCGTGATCCCGAGGCCCTCGGTCGGCGCAGCACAGAGCACGCCGATCTTTCCCTCATGCAGGTTGTGGTGGACCTGGAAGGCGGCTTCGCCAACCGTGTCGAGCGTCTCAACTGCCGAAAGCGGAGGAACGATCTTTCCTTCACAGATGAGCTGGTTGGCTGCCCATGCTTCTCGGTAGTTGGCGAAGTGTGAACCAATGATGGACTTGAGCTTCATCCACAGGTGCCGGTTGTCGTACTCGATCATGTAGCCGGAGGTCGCTGCGCAGGTCACGATTCGACCCGCACGCTTCGTCACAAACACACTGGCGCCCATGGTCGAACGACCTGGGTGCTCGAACACCATGTCGACGTCATCGCCAACCATTGCCCGGATGTCTTTCCCGAGACGACGCCACTCTGACTCGTCTTGGGTGTGCTCGTCCTTCCAGAACTTGTAGCCAGCCGCCTTGCGGTCAATGACGTGCTCAACACCGAGCTCATGCATGAGGGCAACCTTCTCTGGGCTCGAGACGACTGCCACTGGCGTGCCGCCACCGTTGAGGACGTACTGCACGCCATAGGAACCAATGCCACCAGACGCACCCCAGATGAGCACCTTCTCACCTTGGGTCATCTGGCCAGCATTTGGTGAGACGACCATCCTATAGGCGGTCGAGTTACAAAGTGCGTTAACCGCAGCCTCTTCCCAGGTGAGGTGCGTTGGCTTCGGCATGAGCTGGTTGGCCTTCACGACCGAGATGTCGGCGAGTCCACCAAAGTTGGTCTCGAAGCCCCAAATGCGCTGATTGGTCGCGAGCATCGAGTCATTGTGTGCCGAAGGGTCTTGGTCATCGACATAGTTGCAGTGCACCGTGACCTGATCGCCAACCTTCCAGTTGCGAACGGCAGATCCCGTGCGGAGCACAATGCCCGAGGCGTCTGATCCAACGACGTGATAGTCGAGTGCGTGACGCTTGCCCCAGATGCTCTCCTTGCCAAGCCTGTCCAAGAAACCAAAGGTCGACACTGGTTCGAAAATGGAGGTCCAGACCGTGTTGAAGTTGATGGACGATGCCATGACGGCAATGAAGCACTCGTCCGGTGCGAGCTCTGGGAGTGGAACCTCGCCCACATGCAGACTCTTCCTCGGGTCCTTCTCCTCCGAAGCCAACCCGGCGAAAATCTCCTGTTCGGAGCGCAGCACAAAGGCGGCTCTGGTGGACTCGGGCATTGGCAACGCGAGGAGATCGTCACCAGAAGCACCTTCAACAGCGGCAGTCAAGATGTTCGTCATGGCGAGAACCCTAGTTGGAAGAAGGCCTAGGTTCCCCTTTCGGACGGACCATTGACTGGGCTGCCCTAGGCTCATTTGCGCACATCGCAATTGAGGAGGACTCATGGCCGGAACCGTTCTTGCAGCAGGTGCCCGTACCCCTATTGGAAAGCTCTCGGGCGGACTGTCGAGCTTCAGCGCCGCACAGCTTGGTGGCTTTGCCATCGCCGAAGCACTGAAGCGCGCCGGCATCACCGGTGACCAAGTTGACATGGTCATCATGGGCCACGTGATCGAGGCTGGCGCTGGGCAGATCACTGCTCGCCAAGCCGCCGTTGCCGGTGGCATTCCAATGTCCGTTCCCGCCACGACCGTCAACAAGGTCTGCCTCTCGGGTCTCAATGCTATTTATCTGGCTGACCTCATGATCAATGCGGGTGAAGCCGACATCATCGTGGCCGGCGGCATGGAGTCCATGACCCAAGCGCCGTATCTGCTGCCTGGCGCACGCGCCGGCTACCGCCTCGGTGACAACAAGGTCATTGACTCAATGATGTTCGACGGTCTTACCTGTGCGTTCGACAACTGCGCCATGGGCCTCGGCACCGACCGCTACAACCAGAAGCTCGGCGTCTCTCGTGAGCGCCAGGATCAGTTCGCTGCCGGCAGCCACGCAAAGGCAGCTGCGGCAATTGCTTCGGGCAAGATGGCCGAAGAGATCGTCGTCGTTCAGGTCCCCCAGCGCAAGGGTGACCCGATTCTGTTCTCGACCGACGAAGGCGTCCGCGTTGAGACGGACTTCGCCTCGCTCCAGGGCCTCCGTCCTGCCTTTGACAAGGAAGGCACCATCACCGCTGGAAATGCCTCGCAGATCTCTGACGGTGGCGCAGCCATGGTCATCATGAGCAAGAAGAAGGCTGACGAACTCGGTATTCGTGGACTCGGCGAGCTCCTTGCCTACGGCGAAGTCGCCGGTCCTGACGCTTCCCTCTTGACCCAGCCTTCACGTGCCATTCAGAAGGCCCTCGCGAAGACTGACCTCTCAATCGCCGACATTGACCTGTTCGAGCTCAACGAAGCCTTTGCTGCCGTTGGTTTGGCTTCAGCCGACGAGCTCGGCATCTCCGAGGACAAGATCAACGTCAACGGTGGCGCAATCGCACTCGGTCACCCGCTCGGCATGTCGGGCACCCGTGTGGCCCTGACCGCTCTCTACGAACTCCAGCGTCGTGGCGGTGGCACTGCTGCGGTTGCCCTCTGTGGTGGTGGCGGTCAAGGCGACGCCGCAATTCTCCGCACTCGCTGAGTCAACGCTTTCCTTGTTCTCCCGGTCGCACTTGTTGCGGCTGGGAGAACTTCAGCAGTCATCTCACGCGAATCGGTCGACCATTGCCCGGAGTTTTCCGGTGCCGGGAACGATCTCGCTAATGACGTCGGCAGGAAAACCAAGCACGGCCAAACTGCAGGTTCTCGTTGGTCGTTCTGAGCGGTGCTTGGTCTTCAACAGATCCTCGCGGAACAGACCCAACGTTGGCTGATGGCCAACGACCAGGACTGAGCTCACCATTGGGTAGCCCGTCAAGAGGTAGTGCAGCGCTTCAGGGTCTGCCTCATAGAGCGAGTCGAGAATCTCGACCCTCGGGCGAAGCCCACTTGCACCAAGGAACCCGGCCAGCGTCTCTTGAGTGCGCCGAGATGAGGAACACAAGATGAGTTCCGGAGTCTCGCAACCCTCAAGTGCCTTTGGCTTCGAAGCAACCCAGGAACCGAGTGCGGAAGCTTGCTTTCTTCCACGTCTCGTCAATGCTCGAGCCTTGTCATCGGGTCCACCCCGTCCATAGGCTTCAGCCTTTGCATGCCGCAGGAGCCAGAGTGTTGCCATGTGAGCCTCTTTCACCACTTCGAAGGAGGCCATGAACGGCTCCCTTCGTGCTCTAGCCTACGGAACGAACCTCTCGGAAGGAAACGCCGTGCACCATGTGCTCGCCGCCGCATCTGGCAACCAGTTGACCTACTTTCAAGCCATCGTGATTGGTGTCCTCCAGGGAGTGACCGAACTCTTCCCAATCTCAAGTCTCGGGCACAGCGTCATCCTGCCGGCACTCTTTGGTTGGACGGGCATTGTCCACCAACAGTCAGAGAGCGAATCGGCGTATCTCGCCTTCTTGGTCGGGCTGCACTGTGGAACCGCCATTGCACTGATCATCTTCTACTGGCAAGACTGGAAGCGAATTGTCCGGGCTTTCTTCAACTCTGTAAAGACGCGGAAGATTGAGTCCTCATCCGAACGGCTTGCCTGGCTCTTGATCGTTGGCACGATCCCCGTCGGCATTGTTGGCTTGGTCTTTGAACACAAGTTGCGCACGATTTTCGCCGTTCCGCTCTATGCGTCGATTTTTCTCACCATCAATGGGGTGATCCTCCTGGCGGGAGAGCAAGTCCGGAAGTCGAGCGAAGCGAAGCACTCCCATGGGTCTGCTCCTTCGGCGAAATTGTCCACCCTCTCGTTCCGAGATGGCTTTCTCATTGGCTGCAGCCAAATCCTCGCCTTGTTCGCCGGGATCAGCCGGTCGGGAGTTTCCATGGTGGCAGGCCTCCTCCGAGGGCTCGACCACGAAGATGCAGCGAAGTTCACGTTCCTCTTGGCCACGCCAATCATCTTCGCCGCGGGCGTCTACAAACTTCCCGACCTCACCGGACCAAATGGCAACGGCATTCTTGGTCAGGTCATCGTTGGCTCAATTGCAGCTGGTCTCGCTGCCTATGCCTCCATCAGATGGTTGTCGAAGTACTTCGAATCAAAGACCTTGCTCCCCTTTGGGATCTACTGCTTGGTCTTCGGTGGGGCCTGTTGGGTGTACTTCGGCGCCATCCACACGACGATTAGCTAGCCCTCGACGGTCCGACGGCCTTCTATGGCCCGACCGAGGGTCAACTCGTCGGAGTACTCAAGATCGCCTCCGACGGGGACACCCGACGCAATCTTTGAGACCGACACCCCTCTTGGTTGCAGCACCTTCGAGAGGTACATGCCCGTCGTGTCACCTTCAACATTCGGGTTGAGGCACAGAATGACTTCCGCGATGCCCCCGGCATCGACACGCTGAATGAGCTCGGCGATCCGAAGATTCTCGACGCCGATGCCTTCCAGGGGACTCAGACCTCCATGCAGGACGTGATATCGACCGTTAAACGAACCCGACTTCTCGACCACCATCAGATCTCTCGGATCTTGGACCACGCAGATGATCGATCCATCTCGCCGGTCATCACTGCACACGAAGCAGAGTTGGTTCTCTTCCGCGACTGAACAACACACCGGGCAGAGCGTGGTCTTCTCCTTCATCTCTGCGATTGCTCTTGCAAGACGCTCTGCGTCATCCCTACTTGAGCGCATCAGGAAGAAGGCCAGGCGTGCGGCATTCTTCGGACCGATCCCAGGAAGACGACCAAGTTCATCAATGAGATTGCGAAGTGGGGTTGGGTACACCTACTCCGTCACCTCTACTGCCCCTGGAAACGCCTCGAAGAGTTTCGTCGCTGCGAGCGAGGTCATGTCTGCTGCCTGACTCGAACCCTCGACGAGGTCATCAAAATCGTCGGCATTGCCCACATGGTCATCGTCACTCGATTGCGAAGGAACCTCTGGCTCCTCCGTTTCGACGTCAACGACGATCTGCACCGCGAAGGCATGGCCAAAGTGTGCGGCGAGCGCACCTTCCATGACGGGAAGACACTCTCTCGCACGGTCAGCGTGGGCAGCATTGGGCAAGGAGAAGTCGCCACTGCTTCCTGCCACCGAAATGAAACGTCCAATTGCCAAGACGGCCTTTGCCCGGGCAGGCAGGGTCGCGTGCACCGTCTTCCACGCTGCGTTCACCGCCTCGAGGTCATGTTCTGGCGAAGATCCCCCGGCGGGGTGCGCTGCAGGTGCGCTCGGCGTTTGAGGTGGAACCTCCGTGTCAGATTGCTCGATGTCCGGCGAGGGCACGACGTCGGGTTCAGCTTGTGGTGCGCTCGCTTGTTGGCGACGAATTGCACCGAGGCTTGGTCGGGTTGCGGCCGGTTGCGTTGGAACCGTTGGAGTTGGCATCGCTGGGGGCTCCGCAGCTGCAGCCCTCGCAACCGCTTTGGCTGCTGCAGCCGCTGCCGACGAAGAGGATGCCGGCGGGAGCGGAGCGTGGAAGACCTCAGGGGGAACAATCCCTCCCTCACTCAAGCGTTGTTCGATTCTTGACAGTCGTTCCGAAAGAGCCGCAGGCGAGTCGTCGAGATCGAGACGGGCGGAGCGGACGAGAGCAAGTTCAAGCACCACTTGCGGTTCAGGTGCATCTCGCATTTGAATCTGCGCCTTCCCCACTCCTTCCATGGTCCGAACAATTCGGGCAAGACCTAGCCGCGATGCTCGCTCATGGATGCCCATGGCTTCTGCGGACGTCGCGTCAGACAGGGAGGGGGCTACGAGACTAAGGAAGCCCGTTCGGAGTTCGTGGACCAGTTCGCTCGCCAACTGTTGCGGTCCCCATCCGGCTTCGTGGAGTTCTGCCAGGGCCAGGAGCACCGCCGCAGCGTCAGATTCAATGAGGCCATCAATGACCGCGTCGAAGACCGGCACGACGTCGTCAGCAGAACCGGCGGCGACAACCTGGTCAAGGGCAGAAAGTGCGTCTCGGGCTGAACCCTTGGCTCGCCGAACTGCAGCGGCGAGCGACTCGTCGTCAACGGCCAGCCCGGCTTCGGTTCGCACCTCAGCCAAGAGGGTTGCAAGCGTCTCTGAACCAAGAAGCCGGAACTCCAAGTGCTGGGTTCTGCTCTTGATGGTGTCCGGGACCTTTTGCGGATCTGTGGTTGCAAGGACGAACACCACGTGGCTCGGCGGTTCCTCCAAGGTCTTGAGCAATGCATTGGCCGCAGCATTGGAGAGCATGTGGACTTCGTCGACGATGTAGACCTTCCAGCGCCCGGGTGTCCCAAGGTTCGCGTGGGACACCAAATCTCGCATGGCATCGACGCCATTATTCGAGGCCGCGTCGAGTTCGGTGACGTCGAGCGAGGTGCCCTTCGTGATCTCAAGGCAACTGGAACAGACCCCACATGGCTCGCCATTGACGGGGTTCGTGCAATTGAGTGCCTTGGCCAGAATTCGGGCGGTTGAGGTCTTGCCCGTGCCTCGTGGTCCCGAGAAGAGATAGGCGTGACCAACGCGGTTCTCCGCCACCGCGTGTTGCAGCGCGCGAACAACGTGGGGTTGGCCTCGAAGTGCCCCAAAGGTCCCGGGGCGAAAACGTCGGTAGAGCGACACGAAGGTGTCATCACCAACGAGTCGTGGAGTTGCTCCGTCGCCATTCGCCATGAGGGTCAGCCTACCGGTGAGGTGTCGGCTCTGAAGGAGCGAGGAAAGATTGTCGGCGTCCGGTGCGGCGGCCAGGTTGACTGCGGCACACTGCGAGACACGCTGAGAGCTGCTGCCTTCCGACCCTGACTCGGTTCACGAACTGCCGTTGCGCAGGACCCAGCCACCGCACCGGACGTCGACCTCGCCATTCTACCGTGTGGGACGAGTTCAAAGGCTGCGAGCGCAACGGCTCACGAGGTGGAGCAGTCAGCGGGAGTGGGGGTAGGCTGACCGGGCGTGTTCTTCGGGTTCCGACTCACCTCGGCCGTTCACACCAACCCGGAGGCGTGCGAGAGCGGCCGAATCGGCACGATTGGAAATCGTGTGTGGGGAAACTCACCGTGGGTTCAAATCCCACCGCCTCCGCCAACTGTTCCCTAGGACAACGGCGTCCACTGGACCCATGTTCAGAAGCTGCTCTCCAGCCTCAGGCAGTACTCACCAACGTGCTGAAGACCACAATGTTCGATTCATACGAGCCTGTCGCGTGATTGAAAATCCCTCCACAGGTCACGAGATTGAGCGACCGGGTCCCGTGAGATCCGTACACCAACTTGGCAGGGAACGCAGTCTTCGGATACTGCGCCACGCTTCGAACTTTGAAGGTGGCCGTCACTCGGTCAGCCAAGGTGACCTTGACCAGATCTCCCGCGACGAGGGTCTTGAGCTCGAAGAACACGCCAGGGCCATTTGAAGAGTCAACATGCCCAAGAACAACCGAAGACCCGATTTCTCCTGGAGTCGGTCCTTCGCGAAACCATCCAACATCATGGACATTGGTCGGCACCATGACCTCCCCATTGGCTTTCAGTCCGAGGAGGATGATCCCGGTAGAAAGCTTGAGTTTTGGAATGAGCAGATGAACAGGTCGTGATCGCTCGACCGTCAGGCCGAGGTCATGCACCTTGACTGGCACCGTCGCCCGTGGAACAAGGACCTGTGCCTTCGGATCAGCGGCTGTCAACCAGCCAACAAGAGATCCAACAGCGAGCAGTAACGCCGCGACGCCCAAGGCCACATAGAGCCAAGGGCGTCGCGATGCATTGTTCGATGGCACGAGGTGCGTCCTGTTCTGAACGTCAACCAGCGTCGACTGATCGGCGACGGTTTTTCCATGCCAATGAGCCAAAGAGGCCAGCCAACCCTAAGGCGCCGAGTCCAATCGGGATGAACAGGGAGGACTGAGTGTGAGCCGTGCCACCGAAGCCCGTTCCAGGTGCTCCATTCGGAATGACTGGGGTGGTCGTTGACGTTGAGCCTGAGGCGATGGTTGTTGTTGTCCCACCACCAGTGATGGAACAGTGCGGGGCAGTAATCACATTGTCGTCAAGCGTCACGGCGGCATTGCGAGCCAACGCTCGTCCCATGATTCTCGCTCCATGATTCAAGGTGATGGACTGCAACGCCAGGATGGTGCCAACAAAATTGCTGGTCGTGCCGAGTGTCGCGGAACTTCCCACCTGCCAGAAGACGTTGCATGCTTGTGCGCCGTTCTCGAGGAAGACGCGGCTTCCCGATGCCGTGGTGAGGGTAGATCCAGCCTGAAAAATGAACTTGGCATTGGCGTCACCTCCACCATTCAACGTGACCACGCCAGTAAGGCCCATCGACGATGACGACTGATATTGGCCTGGGGTAAGGGTTGATCCCCCCAAGTCGGCTGAGACCGTGTTGAACGGCGTCCTTCCGGCGGCACTCAAGTAGGCGGCGATCAAATCTGACTTGGCCTGCTGCGCTGCCGTATCAGTCTTGTGGGTGACACCAAGGCTTTGCACGCCCGGGGGAAAGCCGGTGATCGACGTCCCCGGATAGAGACCAATGTTGCCGGAAATGACCGATGGCCCAGTGTTGGTAACGGTGGAACCAGCCAGAACGGCGTAGGGCTCGGCCGTCCCAAGGTTGATCGGTGCTGAAGCTGCACTCGCGGCGGGCATGCCCAAGGCAACGAGCGAGAGCGCCGAAATTGAGCCGAACACCACGGTGAAACGGCGGCGCGCCGCGTGCCGTCTCCCCTGCGAACGGCTGAACCTTTCTGAGGTAGCGAGCGTGACGGTGCTCATGCTGCCGAGCGGTTCTCGTGGAGAATTCTTCTGCATGGTGAAACCTTCCTTGAAGCAATAGACACGATGCTGTCGTCGACAACACGCGGGTGTAACTGGTTACGGCGGAGAAGGGTGTTGTGGTGGAGTTCCGTGTCGTGGTGCACAAGATGTCCAACGTGCTGAGTGAACAAGTTCGGACATTCGCCGACACTCGCTCCAAGACTCAGATGACTCCGAAAGGAGTTTGCGTCGCAGCCGTCAATCGCGAACGATGCTGCCGGGGCCTCGTTCCCAACCTGCTGGTCATCTGAAGAGACCTCGCGGGAGAACACTCGTCCCAAGATCAGGATTGGTCGCAACTGCTTCACTCCACACTCCGTTCTTCAAACCCGACCGGTGGTCAGGCGAGAAGGAGGCGAGGTCTGGACTTCCTTACCCTTATTCTACCAGAACGAAGGGGAAAATCATCAGGAAGTTGCTGCAAACACTTCGTGGTTCAGAATGGACCGACGTCGAGCATTGGAAGACTGCCACTGCGGACTCCGTCACCGACTTTTCGATGCGAGTGATGTTCGAATCCCCTCAGGACCCTGGGGTGCAATGCCTCAGTGACGAACCACCTAATGAATCGGTTGGGGGGAAGGAAGATTGACTTGCTCAACGCCAAGTGAGCCATCAACAACGTGTTGTGCCACCTCGGTGAGGCGGAGATTGTGGTTGCGGGCATAGGCCCGAAGCCGGCCGAACGCAACCTCAATGTCGCAATTCGCGTTTTGGGCAATTCTTCCCTTTGCCGACTCTTCGGATTTCCCGGGGGTTGGGTCCACCAGATGGTGAGCTCGTGATGGCAATTTCTCTGAATGCCTCAGATCCGAAAGTTCCCTTCGCTCCTCG
>CAIXCS010000265.1 GCA_903918025.1 uncultured Actinomycetes bacterium | reverse complement strand
TTGATGACGGTGGCGAAGAAGATCAGCCGCTCAACCCACTTGATGACGGTGGCGAAGAAGACGAGCCGCTCAACCCACTCGATGACGGTGGCGAAAATGGCGGGGGCGAGTAGTAATGCCTAGTTCGAAGGGAGGTTCAACGTGACGTTCCATATCCCATCCGGTGGCGAAGGCGGCGGTTCGCACGTTCCCGGAGATCCTGGAAGTTCTCACCATGCGTTCCACGAATCACCTGGTGAAGGCGTCGTAGAAGCTGAATTCGAGCTACACGACGCTGAACGTCGCCGCGCACTCATCGAGGCAACGGAGCCGAAGGCAGGAGACCGGAGCAAAGTTTGGCGCCGATTTGGGTTCGTCGCAGGAGACGAGTTCTTCTACCGAGGTCCTCGCACCACCAGCAAATTCAGTCCGATGTTCTCTCTCGCCATTATGGACGGGAGATATGTTCAAGCCCTCCTCGGCAACGTGTCATTTCTCTTGCCGATTCTCGGAATTATCTTCGGTGCAATTGCGACAGATCAGGTCCACGGAAATGCAATTCCTCCTCTGTTCCCTCTCATGGCGGCACTATCGGTACTAGGAATTCTGAGCGGCTTCGCTGGCCTCATGGGATTTCTCGTGTTTCTTGGCGGCTGTATCGCAACGGGCCACTTCACCACAGAACACCAATTGGTGACTCTGTTTCTTCTTGGATGTAGTTGGTTTGCCGGTCCTCAAATTGGAGCTCGGCTTCGGCCGATGAAGTCGCATCACGACAAGGTTGGGTTCGACCGCCACTGGCATCAAGTAGGTGACTTCCTCTTCCAGTACGTCATTACTGCCTTCATTCTCGGGAAGTTCCTCCTCATCTACCCGTTGATCTCAGGCTATGACGTTCCGATCAAGAACTACGAACATCAAATGTGGGTGGTCGTCGCGATCGCCCTCTTGGTGAGATTGAGTTTTGAGACCGTGGCCCGTGAGTGGTTCCCTCGAAGGTCTCTTGAAGTGAGCGCTATGCGACTCGCGGTGAGAAATCGATGGCTGAATCTCTTTTTCATTGTGGTTGTCCAGATGGCAATCGTCGTGATGGCACTTCACATTGCCGTGGGCAATATCTGGCAACTCTGGGCGATCTCGATCATCTACGGGCTGATGCTCATTGTGGAGCGGATTACTACCGACTTCCCGAAGGTGACGTGGCTTCGGAGGTTGGTGCCGTCTGGAGTCGCGCGCATCTTGCTCGTCATTGTCTTGGCGCAACTCTCAGCGAAGTACTTCATTGAGCATGGCTACACCACAGCAAATGTGTTGACAGCGATGATCTTCCTCCTGGTTGCTGCGGTGCTGTTCATGCTCGCGGTAGTCGAGAAGTTCGATGGCGATCCTTGGGGAAAGCATCCAATTTGGAAGGTCTTTGGATTCTCGGTTGTGCTCGGACTCGTCCTCTTCGGATCAGGGATCGTCTCGCTGGTATAGGCCAATGCTCTGAGGCCTGGGCAATCGACAGTCAACAAACAGCGTGCCTCTAGTCGAGAAGAACAGCGCTAGTTCGTTGTTACTGAGACCGTGTCGATTCCAGAACGAAGAATCGTTCCAGGAAGTGCCCCAGTCGGTGTTCCATCCACCAAAATGTCAACACCGTTGACAATGACGCGCCGAACACCAATGGATTCGGCAACAAGCCTTGGGCTTTCGCCAGGTAGGTCGTTGACGAGGCGCGCCGGCTGAGAGTCGACGGTCTCTGGATCGAAGATGAAGAGATCTGCAACCTTTCCAGGGGCAAGAATGCCTCGGTCATGGAGACCAAAAAGCTCGGCCGGTTGCTTGGTCAACATACTGACGGCCGCCTCGAGTTCAACGAGCTTGCGTCCCCTGAGGCAATCAGCAAGAAAAGCCGTTGGGTAATTGGCTCCACACATCCGGTCGAGATGCGCTCCGGCGTCAGAGCCGCCGATCATTGCCCTCGGATCGCTCCAGGCCTCCGCGCGCATGGCCCACGTCTCCTCGTCGCCATCAGTTGGCTTTGGCCACAACACGGTGCGAAGGTCATCGGCGATCACAATGTCGAGCAAGGTGTCGAAGGGATCAGCACCCCTCTCCTCGGCAATTTCAGCGACTTCGCGCCATTCAAGTCCCTCATTGGCTTCACTGAACGTGTCGCCAATGATGTACGTCCCCCAGCCTGAAAGACGTCGGAAGACACCGGCATCCTTCGACCGTGCTAGGTCGTTCAACTTGGCCCGGACACCAGGGCTCTTCAAGGCTTCGATCCGCCATTCAATCGGAAGACCCATGATTGGACCCCATCCAGGGATGAGAAAAAGGGCGCAGTGGTTGCGAAAGCTCATGTTCATTGGGACGAGAGTCGGCATGGTCAGCGCAACCACTCTTCCACCCTTGGCTGTCGCGCGGTCAGAGACATCTAACTGGTGTTCCGTCTTCTCCGGAGTTCTCGCGTCAATGGTCAGAAGATTCCAATTCAGCGGCCGATTTGCCGTCGCCGACATGTCGGCCATGAGGTCCTTCTCCTCATCGCTGAAGTTATCGAGACAGCCACTGGTGATGTATTCAAGTGTCGTTCCTTCATGCAGGGACACTTCATCAGCGAATGCCAGCATCTCCTTGCGGTCGGCGTAGCGAGACGTGATGGCCTTTCCGTCTCCGTCGGAGTGAGTTCGAGACTGGCTCGAGGAGAAGCCAAGCGCCCCTGAGACAATCGACTCGGCCAGGAGCGCTCGCATGGTGGCGATTTCTTCGTCAGTTGCCACGTCCTCCCCGCGGGCTGCCCCCATGACCTTGCGTCGAATTGCACAGTGGCCAACCAAAAAGCCAGCATTGACGCCGAGCTTTCCTTCAAGAGCCGAGAGGTATTCGCCAAAGGTTTCCCAAGTCCATGGCACGCCTTCTGCCAACGCAACGAGCGGCATACCTTCCACCTTGGCCATCATCTCGGAGATGTACCCAGCATCACTCGGATTGATTGGTGCAAGGGTGAAGCCACAATTGCCACCGATGATCGTCGTGACGCCGTGGAAATTTGATGGCGATGCGGTCGGGTCCCAGAAGAGTTGAGCGTCGTAGTGGGTATGTGGGTCAATGACTCCCGGGGCAACAATCAAACCGGAGGCATCAAAGGTCATTTCGGCGGGATCGGTGATCGTCCCTACTTCGACAATGCGCCCATCTCGAATCCCGACATCTGCGACGCGGCCAGGACTTCCCGTCCCGTCAACGACCAACCCGCCTCGGATGATGTAGTCGAACATGGTTCCCCCTCGTCAAGTGCTCTCGCCAATCTAGCCAAGCCGGTGGATACCCTCTCATTTCTTGCACGCCGGCCCTCGCTCATCTGCGAGGCTTGGAGGACTGAAGCCGAGGAGGAGAGAAGTGGAAGCCATGAACCAACAGGTGGTGCTTGCCGAGCGCCCAACGACGATCTTGGAGCCATCAACGACCAGAATGGAAACGACTCCGGTTCCAGAAATTGTTGACGGCGAAGCATTGGTAGAGGTCAGTCACTTATCCATTGACCCGACGATTCGGACTTGGATGGATGATGCTCCCGGCTACCTTCCACCGATTGGTATTGGTGAGGTCATCCGCAGCGGTGGTGTTGGGAAAATTGTGGCTTCAAAGAGTGACCGCTACAAGGTTGGCGATCTCGTCTTCGGTACGGTTGGTTGGCAGCAGTACGCCGTAGCTGGAAATGGGCCTCGTGCCATGACCACACTTCCACCTGGTGTGGATCCGCTCATTGCGATCAACGTTCTTGGCGTGACCGGACTGACTGCGTACTTTGGACTCCTTGATGTTGGACGAATCCAGTCAGGCGACACTGTCGTTATTTCCGGTGCTGCAGGAGCGACGGGTTCGAGCGCCGGACAAATCGCGAAACTGAGTGGTGCCGGCAAGGTGATTGGCATTGCGGGCTCGGATGAGAAGTGTCGACTCCTGACCGAGCAACTTGGCTTCGACGTCGCGATTAATTACAAGACCGATGACGTCGCTGCGTCGCTCCGTGCCGCCGCACCAAAGGGAGTCGATCTGTACTTCGACAATGTCGGGGGAAGCTTGCTCGATATCGTTCTCGCGCAACTCGCGATGAGAGGGCGAGTTGTCTTATGTGGCGCAATCTCTCAGTACACAACGCCAGGCCGGCCAGTTGGGCCTGCAAACTATCTGAACCTGATCATCAAGCGAGGTCGAATGGAGGGGTTCATCATTCTCGACTTTGCCGATCGCTATGGAGAGGCACAAGGGCAGATTCTGACGTGGCTTCTCGAAGGGAAGATGCATCACGCGGAGCATGTGCTCGAAGGTCTTGAGCGAGCTCCAGAAGCGCTCAATCTGCTCTTCACCGGTGGGAACACCGGCAAGGTGATCGTTAGGCTTTGACGTGTTGAATGAGGTGGTGGTGAGGGACGCAACCTGGCGATCGAGGTCGATCGTGGTGCTTGGTCTCCTTACCTTTGCCGCAGGATTCGGCTCCTTTGGGGCGGTGGCGTCACTCGGTGAGGTGGCACGAGCATTCGGTCATGTCGTGCATGGCACAACCGTTGCCGAGCAGATGGGACTCTCAGGCTCCGTCATTGGCCTTGGACTCGGCGTCCTTCGTTTCGCCTCGCTCTTTGGGCTTCCTCTTGCAGTGCTTGCAGACCGCTGGGGGCGGAGATCGACGCTCATCTGGTACACGGCCATTGGGCTCGTGTGCACTGTCGTAGCGGCGGCCAGTCCAAGTTATTGGATCTTCGTCGCAATCTTCGCTCTGGGGCGTCCATTGCTCACGGCATCGGTGTCCATCGCTCATGTTGCCGGCTCAGAACTCGCAAATTCTGAAGGTCGTGCGGGGGCGCTTGCGCTCATCACTGGCTCTTACGGAATTGGCGCCGGGATCGCAGCTCTCGTCCATACGGCGCTGTCGGGCCGAGACGGATTCCGTTTCGTCTTCTTGATGGCCATTTTGCCCTTATGCCTCGTGCTCTTCCTTCGAGATCGCGTCGTTGAACCTTCGAGGTGGCATCGGCCCGACCACTGGAACCATGCAGTACTGGGACATGTCGACCCCGCGCAGCGCCGCCGCCTCCTCACAGTGCTCTCCTTCACGTTTGGGCTCTCTCTCGTGACAGGGCCAGCCAACGGCTATCTCTTCCTCTATGCCGACAATGTCGTCAAAGCGTCGTCGACAACGGTCGCGATCATGGTCGTCGCGTCTTCCATGACCGGCCTCGGAGGCCTCCTTCTTGGTCGGTGGGGGGCAGACCGCTACGGACGAAAGCCAGTTCTCGCTCTCGCATTGACGTCGCTCATTGCCGCGAGTCTCCTTGTCTACGCAGGTCCAGTTCCCGCACTAGTTACTGGCTATCTCTTTTCGGTCGCCGCAGCTGGGGCACTGGCTCCTCCGGGAACCGCACTGTCAAATGAGCTGTTTCCGACAGAGGTTCGTGCGTCGGTCGCTGGTTGGAATATTGCGGCAGGCGTCTCAGGTTCCATCGCAGGACTTCTCATCTTTGGCGTCTTGGTTGATCGCTCGTCGAGCTTCTTCACCGCAGCGTGCATCACCTTCATTCCAATGATCGCAATTTTGGGCCTCCTGCTGCTCCTTCCAGAAACACGAGGGAAAGAGCCAGAAGAACTCTGGGAGCCACGAGCTGCCTCAGTGTGACGAGTGTGCCGTTGCGATGTTCACCGAAGGCGGATGGTGGCAGTGACCGGAAGATGATCTGAACCAATGTTGCTGAGCACCGCGGCGCTCACGACATCAAGTTGTTCACTTACCAGCAGATGATCCAGTTGGCTATGAGGCTTCCATGCTGGCCAGGTTCGACCTCGGACCGCACGTCGCACGCCACGAACTTGAGCAAGCACCGGTGGGCCCCAGTTGTTCATGTCTCCTCCAACAATGATGGGCTTACTCCGAACTCCGAGTGATCGCAGTGACTTGTTGAATTGGTTGAAGTGGAGCACGCTGCCGTAGGTGAGATGGCTCATGTGCACACAGACGATGGTTAGTTCCTCTCCGTTCACGTCAACGGTTGCGACAAGCGGCCGGCGGTGCGATCGGTCACGGCGCAAGTAGGGGAGTTCGAGAACCGATGTTGACGTCATGGGAAGTTTTGAGACGATTGCGGTTCCCCACGCTCCGGGTGACGCCTCTTTGAAATGCTGCCGACTCGCCACCTTTTGAGAGAGCGCTTTGGCTGAATCAAAGTAGAGGGAGTGGTCATGGCCGAAAAAGCCTTTGCTTGACAGCCACTTTGCCGTTGCATTCGGCATTGGGTGACCACGACGCCCGGTGGCATAGGTCGTCTCCACAATCGCTGATTGGGCGGCTTCAGCAACTTGTTGCGCAATGCTCGGTTCGCCGTTGTCTGCCCAGTTCTCTTGAATGAGGAGGATATCGGCGTTCATCGCGAGGCATGCAGCAACCGCATCGAAGGGTCGACCCCAACCGTCAATTCCTGCATGGAGATTGACCGACGCAACGGTGAGGGTATGGGGCATGGCCTAAGGCTACGATCCAGCGGGGAAGTGGTGGTCGCACCCCTGCGATTCCTAGATGAATGGGTCGATGTTGAACAACCCAAGGGACTTGAGTGGACCGAGCATTCGAGCGCGCTTAGGCGATCTGATCACTGCGTGGAGCCCAACGACGGAACGTGGACGCGTGGCGCAGCGACGTGCCCACGATGAACTCCAGTTACTTGATTCGCCCATGGATGAACGTGCGGGACCACTTCACGTCACTGCATCTGCCTTCGTAGTTTCGCCACTTGGCATTCTGCTCCACGAACACAAAAAACTCGGCCTCTGGCTCCAGCCAGGCGGGCACATTGAACCCGGTGAGTGGCCGGAAGATGCAGCTCGACGCGAAGGTGAAGAGGAGACTGGTCTCGTTCTTCGTCATCCTGAACGTGGTTGTCAGCTCATTCGCATTGATGTCCACCCAGGGCCGAGAGGTCACACGCATCTGGACTTCGGCTACCTTCTGATCGCACCGAGTGAAGCTCCTGCCCCTCCGCAAGGTGAGAGTCAGCGCGTGGCGTGGTTTTCCTTGGCGGATGCTCTTGAGAGAGCAGCAGACGATCTCCTTGAGTTCTTGCCCTCGCTTGTTCTTGTTGCGAAAACAGCGGGCATCTCGATCCCTAAGCACTCGACGCCGGCCTAGGCTCACGTCGTGACTGAACCAATGCCACAGCAACCATTTCAAGCTCTGGCGGCTCTTCAAGAGCTCGATCGAGAGGTGCATCAACTTCGCCACCGACGAGGAAATCTTCCTGAAGCCACAGCGCTCAAAGAGCTACTTGACGCCGAGTCCTCTGCCGCATCGTCTGCAGCTGAGGTTGAAACGGCACGACTGGTCCTCGTTGAGCGCCAGGTTGAACTTGAAAACGCGATCGGGCGCCAGACAAAACGCTTTCATGATCTCGAACGCCAGATGCAGGCGGCAACGAATGCAGCCCCGAGAGACCTTGAGGCCATGGATCACGAACTGCATCAGGTCCTTGAGCATCGCTCACGGCTTGAAGACGAAGAACTTGCCCTCATGGAGGAAATGGAGCCTTTGGAGCAGGCGCTCGAAACTGCTCATCAAGCGCACCTCAGTCGTGCGGAGGAAATGGCCGCGCTCCGTGTAGTTGGCTCAGCAATCGTTGCCGAGATCGATGGCACCCTTGAGGAACGCCGCGTGACACGCGAAGGACTCGTTGGAGCAATCCCTGAAGCCCTTCTGTCGAAGTACGAAGCCATCAAGGTAAAGGTTGGCCCCATTGGGGCGGCTCGCCTCATTGGACATCGATGTGATGGTTGCAGTCTCGACTTGCCGGCAGTTGAAGTTGACCGAATATCGAAGCTTGGCGTTGAGGAAGTGGTGACCTGCGAAAACTGTGGTCGGATTCTCCTTCGGGCAAGTCAACTCGCCTAGCAATGCTTCATCTTGTCCGTCATGGTGAGTCCACCGCGAATGCTGCGGGAATCTTGGCTGGACGCATTGAGGTCGATCTCACCGAGCGTGGCCAAGAACAAGCTGAGGCGGCACGAGATCTTCTCGGCGAGGTGGTGGAACTTCGCTCGAGTTCGCTTGGCAGAGCGCAACGTACCGCGGGCCTACTGCTTCCCGGTATCGAGCTCCATATCGATGACCGATTTATCGAACTTGACTATGGCCAGTATGACGGCTGGATCATGACGGACATACCTCACGACTTCTGGAGAAGTTGGCGAAGTGACCCGACGTTCCGTCCTGAAGGTGGAGAGTCCTTGGCCGATCTCCGAAGGAGAGTGGCGGGAGCGCTCGACGAACTCTTCGCCGAGGAAGGTTCGGGAGCGAGACGTCGTGATGGTGATGTCGTCATTGTGAGTCATGTTTCACCCATTAAGGCCGCGGTTGCGTGGACGCTTGGAGTTGACGATGAGGTGGCGTGGAGAATGCATCTCTCTAATGCCAGTGTCACCACCATTGGTTGGGGCCTATCAGGCCCTGTCCTCCACACCTTTAATGGACTACCAAGAAGGGCGACGAGATGAGCAACAGTGGCGAGTGGATTGCGGATTCGATTGACGTTGTTCCTACGCATCTCCGAACCATCACGATGGCTGTCTACGACACACCAACGACGTTTCAGCTCGATGGTCGATTGACCGATGTGCGACCTTGGGCGGATGGCGAGATGACCCCACGAACCTTGCATGACATGAATCTCCGGCTCGAGGTTCGGCGCGTTGACCTGGTGATCACCCGGGCTGAAGCCCGCATGGGCGCGTTCCCGCATGCAGAGTGTCCAGGCATTGCTCCAGCTTTTGCTGGACTCGTTGGATTGTCAGTGTCGAGGGGCTTTACGAAAGAAGTACAAGCACGGTTTGGTCGCTCAAAGGGCTGCTCGCATCTCGAGTTCCTCGCACGAGCACTTGCTCCCGCGGTGATCCAAGCCATTCCGTCAACGGCACTTCGACGCGAACCGCCGGAAACTGCCGGCAATGATGTTCTCAAGGGAACCAACTGGCTGGCTGACACTTGCCATGTCTGGGCGGAGGATGGTCCAGGATCTCAGAAAATTGCCCTCGGTTGGCGACCTGGAGTCAGCTACCCAGCTCCGCCGCTTGAGGAAGTTCGCCGGTCACTCGGTTCTCAGAACCCGGACTCCTGATCGGAGTTCAACCACGAGGTCAATCGAGCCATTTGGGATTCGGTGGCTACAAATGATGGTGGTCATCATTGATGATGCCCGCCCAATGGCTGCAGTACTCAATGCTGCGGTGTCATTATCGAGGTGCGCATCAGGCTCGTCAATGAAGAGTCCAGCCCGGGCACTCAAGAGCGCTCGGGCGAGTGAGACTCGTTGACGCTCTCCGCCAGAGAGATTCTGACCGCGCTCTCCTACGAGGCGCTCGAGGAATGCGCCGGCCGGAACAAGGCCGAGTGACTCAAGGGTCGAGATTATGGTTCCCTCGTCAGCTCCTGCGCACAGCAAGTTGGAACGGACGGTTCCGGAGAAGAGATTCGCGACGCCAAGATGCGTTCCGACCGCCCCACGAAGGCTGCCGAGGTTGAGCTCGCTGAGATCAAGTTGATTCATCCGGAC
>CAIXCS010000264.1 GCA_903918025.1 uncultured Actinomycetes bacterium | reverse complement strand
TGGACGACGACCGTCTTGAGCGTCGCCGTGCTGTCGTTGCTGCCCAGGGGCAGCGTCGTGCCGCTCGAGTTTCAGAGTCTCGTCGTCGGGCTGACCTTTCCGGTCGGGCCACTCGTCGTGCTGAAGAAGCTTCGATTGCCGCAGCAGCCGCAGAAGCAGAGGCTGCAGCCGCAGCTGAGGCCGAAGCACTTGAGGCGTCCGAGGTTGAGGCAACGGAGACCGCTCCAGTTGAAGAGACCACACCGGTTGAGACCGCAGAAACCCCCGAGGCCGCCGTCGCTGATGCGCCGGTTGAGGCCAGCGAAGGCGAGGAGAACTAAATGGGCCAGAAGGTCAATCCTTATGGGTTCCGCCTTGGCGTGACCACTGACTGGAAGTCACGTTGGTTCGAAGAGCGCAACTACGGCGCCTACGTCATTGAAGACTGGAAGATTCGCGACTACCTCCAGACGCAACTTGAGACCGCTGCGGTGAGCCGCATCGAGATCGAGCGCACGAGGGACCGGATCCGCATCGACATCCACACTGCTCGCCCCGGCATCGTCATTGGTCGCCGCGGAGCAGAAGCCGATCGTCTGAAGAAGCACATTGGCAAGATCACCGGTCTTCCGAATGGCATTCAGCTGAACATCCAAGAGATCAAGCAGCCCGAGCTCGACGCCGCGCTGATTGCTCAGGGAATCTGTGACCAGCTCGTTCGACGCGTTGCGTTCCGTCGTGCAATGAAGCGAGCAATTCAAACCGTCCAGAAGGCTGGCGCACTCGGCATTCGTGTCCAGTGCTCAGGCCGTCTTGGTGGCGCTGAAATGAGCCGCAAGGAGTCCTACCGCGAGGGGCGTGTGCCACTGCACACCCTTCGTGCCGACATTGACTACGGCTTCCGTGAGGCAAAGACCTCTGCCGGACGCGTTGGCGTCAAGGTGTGGATTTACAAGGGTGACATCCTGCCGTACAAGGTTTCGCTCGATGAGAAGATCAGCCGCGAGGCTGCCTTGGCTGTTGGCGAAGCACCATCGGCCACCAATCCTGAGGCAGCTCCTGCACCGAAGCGTCTCGTCACTGCTGGTGGAGGACGCCGCAAGGCCGATGCCCCTGCACCTGGCGAGGAGGCAACTGAGACTGCCGAGATGCTCGACAGCGCAGAAGCGCCGGAAACTGATGTCGCTCCTGCAGCCCTCCTTGAGACTCCAGCCATCCCTGATGAGCTTGACCGTCGTCTCGCCGAGGAAGAAGAGATCGAGCGGCGCACGCTGCACGACCACCACGAGACCCCGCACTTCCGCAAGGAGAGTGACTGACATGTTGATGCCGAGAAGGGTCAAGCACCGCAAGCAGCACCGCGGGCGTCTGACCGGAGTTTCAAAGGCTGGAAATGAAGTGAGCTTCGGCGACTTCGGTATCCAAGCGCTTGAGCCAGCATGGTTGACTGCTCGCCAGATTGAGGCGGCACGTATTGCCATGACCCGTCACGTGAAGCGTGGCGGAAAGGTCTGGATTCGCGTGTTCCCTGACAAGCCAATTACCCAGAAGCCCGCAGAAACCCGCATGGGTTCAGGAAAGGGCAACCCTGAGTACTGGGTTGCTGTGGTTAAGCCCGGTCGCATGCTCTTTGAGCTTGCCGGCGTTGAGCCAGAGCTTGCACGTGCCGCAATGGAGCGCGCTATTCAGAAGTTGCCCATGAAGGCCAAGTTCGTCGTCCGTCCTGGGACGCACGGCACACCGGAGGTGACGATCTGATGGCGAAGACCTCAATCCTTAGTGACCAGTCGAGTCCTGAGCTCGTCACCACATTGGCCGACTCGCGTCGCGAGCTGTTCAATCTGCGCTTTCAGCTTGCGACTGGGCAATTAGACAACACCGCCCGCATGGGTCAGCTCCGACGCGACATTGCTCGGATCCTGACTGAACTGCGGACCCGCGAGATCGCCGAGGCTGAGGCCGCGGCGGAGATGCAAGGAGGTGCCGCATGAGCGATGTCGTTGAGACTCCCCGTGAGAACGGCCGCAAGGTCCGAGAAGGCGTTGTCATCTCGGACAAGATGGAACAAACCATTGTGGTTGCCATTGTCGAAAAGGTGCGTCACCCGCGCTACGGCAAGACCGTGCAGCGCACAAAGAAGCTCTACGCCCACGATGCCGAGCAGACCGCAAAGGTCGGCGACCGTGTCCAAGTGATTGAGACTCGGCCACTGTCGAAGTTGAAGCACTGGCGCCTCGAATCAGTGTTGGAGCGTGCCCGATGATTCAGCAAGAGTCGCGTCTTCGTGTAGCGGACAACAGTGGTGCCAAGGAGGTCCTCTGTATTCGGGTCCTCGGCGGTTCCCGTCGTCGCTATGCCTCAATTGGTGATGTCTTCATTGCAACGGTGAAAGATGCCATTCCTGGCGCCGCCGTCAAGAAGGGTGACGTCGTCCGCTGCGTAGTTGTTCGGACCAAGAAGGAGTGCCGTCGTCCCGACGGTTCGTACATTCGTTTTGATGAGAACGCTGCCGTGCTCATCAACGATCAACTGCAGCCCCGTGGAACTCGTATTTTTGGCCCAGTTGGCCGCGAGCTTCGGGACAAGAAGTTCATGCGTATTGTCTCGCTGGCGCCGGAGGTGCTGTGATGAAGCTGCACAAGGGCGACAAGATCGTCGTGCTGTCGGGCAAGTACCGGGGCACTCGGAGCGTCATTGAAGAGGCCCGTCCAGGTGACAACCAAGTCATCGTGACTGGCGTCAATGTGGCGAAGCGCCACACCAAGGCCCAGGGCCAAACCATGCAAGGTGGAATCATCGACAAGGCAATGCCAATGTCGGCTTCCGCTGTTGCAATCTGGTGCGACAAGCACGAGGGCCCGGCCAAGATTGGCATGAAGATCGAGGATGGACGCAAGAGTCGCGTCTGCCGCAAGTGTGGAGCTGCACTGTGAGTACAACGACCTACCCCCGCTTGAAAGAGCGCTACAACACTGAGCTTCAGGGCCAGTTGAAAGAGCAGCTCGAGCTTGGCAACGTGATGGAGGTTCCGCGCCTCGTCAAGATCGTTGTGAACTGTGGCGTCGGCAAGGCTGCCGGCCAGGCCAGTTTGATCGAGGGTGCCCAGCGCGACCTCGAGATGATCAGTGGTCAAAAGCCGCTGATCACCAAGGCCAAGAAGTCGATTGCAAACTTCAAGCTTCGTGAAGGACAAGCCATTGGTGTCAAGGTGACGCTTCGTGGTGACCGGGCTTGGGAATTCTTCGACCGGCTCGTGAGCGTGGCGATTCCTCGTATCCGAGACTTCCGTGGCCTGCCATCGAAGTCGTTTGATGGACGTGGGAACTACACCTTCGGCGTGACCGAACAGTTGATCTTCCCTGAGCTCGACTACGACAAGATCGATCAGCCACGAGGTATGGACATCACGATCGTGACGACCGCCCGCAATGACGATGAAGGCCGGGCCTTCCTCAGTGCGTTCGGTTTCCCGTTCCGACAGGAGAACAAGTAGCTATGGCTAAGAAGAGTTTGATTGCCAAGCAGCAGCGGACCCCGAAGTTCAAGGTCCGCGCGTACACCCGCTGTCAGCGCTGCGGACGTCCGCGTTCGGTGTACAAGAAGTTCGGCCTGTGCCGGATCTGTCTGCGAGTAATGGTTCACGCTGGTGAAATCCCCGGCGTGACCAAGGCGAGTTGGTGAGGACCCAGAAATGACAATGACCGACCCAATCGCGGACATGCTTACCCGCATCCGCAACGCAAACAAGGCCCAGTTCGACACCGTGTCGATGCCAGGTTCGAAAGTCAAGATTGCCTTGGCTGAGATCTTGCAGCGCGAGGGCTACATCGCCGAGTTCACCGTGGCACCCGCCACTGGTCGTCCTGGCACCACCCTTGAAATCACCATGAAGTATGCGCCTGACCGTTCCCGGACCATTTCGGGTATCAAGCGCATCTCGAAGCCCGGCCTCCGGATCTACGCCCAGTCGACCTCGATTCCTCGAGTGCTCGGCGGCATGGGAGTAGCCGTGGTCTCAACAAGCCATGGCCTCATGACCGACAAGGAAGCACGTCGTCGCCGTCTCGGCGGAGAGGTGCTGTGCCATGTCTGGTAGCGCTATCACTCAACTTGGAAAGAGGATCTGATGTCACGGATCGGTAAGTCCCCAATCACCGTGCCCGCTGGCGTGTCCGTTGAGGCCACCTCAGGTCACGTCAAGGTCACTGGACCGCAGGGTTCGCTTGAGCGTTCGGTGCCCGAGGGCATCACCTTGACGCAAGAAGGCGACGTCTTGACGGTCAGCCGCATCGATGACTCACGCGAGCACCGCTCGCTGCACGGGCTGCTTCGGACGCTCATTGCGAACATGGTCACCGGCGTGACGACTGGGTACACGAAAGAGCTTGAAATTGTCGGCGTTGGATATCGCTGCGCGGCCAAGGGGCCGAACTCGCTTGAGCTCGCCCTCGGGTTCTCTCACCCTGTCTTCGTTGATGCCCCGAGCGGCATCACGTTTGAAGTCCCGGTTCCAACACGGATCATCGTGAAGGGCATCGACAAGGAGCAGGTTGGCCAGATGGCGGCCAATATTCGTAAGCTCCGCAAGCCTGAGCCCTACAAGGGCAAGGGCGTGCGCTACGCCGGCGAGCATGTGCTTCGCAAGGCTGGAAAGGCGGCCAAGTAATGGCAGGCAGATCTACTCGCGAGCTTCGGATCCGTCGTCACGACCGGGTTCGTTTCAAGGTTGCTGGCACCGCGGCTCGTCCGCGTGTTGCCGTGAGCCGCTCAAACAAGAACATTTCCGCACAGATCATCGATGACCTTGCTGGCGCAACCCTTGCGTCAGCATCGAGTGTCGAAGCAGCGGTTTCAGTAAGCGGTGCCAACATTGCCGGTGCTGAAGCGGTAGGCAAGCTTCTCGCCGAGCGGGCGAAGGCAGCAGGGATCACCACGGTGGTCTTCGATCGAGGCGGCTTCGCCTACCACGGACGGGTTGCAGCACTGGCGACAGCGCTACGAGCCGAAGGACTGGAGTTCTAGGAATGCAAGAGCCACAGCAGTATGAAGAGCGGACGATCAAGGTCAACCGCGTGGCCAAGGTCGTGAAGGGTGGACGTCGGTTCTCCTTCACCGCCCTCATGGTCATCGGCGACGGCAATGGCAAGGTTGGTCTTGGCTACGGCAAGGCTAAAGAAGCTGGACTCGCCGTGCAGAAGGGCATTGAAGAGGCCCGGAAGAACATGTTCGAAGTTCCACTCGCCGGCACGACCATCACCCACCCCATCATTGGTGAGTCGGGTGCTGGACGCGTGTTGCTGAAGCCCGCAGCCCCAGGTACTGGCGTGATCGCCGGTGGTGCGGTTCGTGCCATCTTGGAAATGGCTGGAGTTCGTGACGTGCTGGCCAAGTCGCTCGGTTCGTCCAATGGCATCAATGTTGCACACGCAACCGTGGCAGGCCTCAAGGGACTCAAGCGTCCCGACGAGCTTGCTGCGCTGCGTGGCAAGACACCAGAAGAGATCACCCCAGGTGGTGTTCTCCAGGCTTACCGTGAGCGCAAGCGCGATGGTGAGCTCTACACCGAGGCTCGATAACCATGGCTGACAAGATGCTCCAGGTCACGCAAATTCGATCATCGATCGGCACCAAGCCAAAGCACCGCGGTACGCTTCGTGCCCTCGGTCTTCGTGGCATTGGAAAGACCAACCAACTCCCCGATCGTCCCGAAATTCGCGGAATGATTGCTCGAGTTCCCCACCTCATCACCGTGACGGAGGTCCAACAGTGAAGCTCCATGATCTCTCCCCAGCACCAGGGTCAACCAAAGCCAAGCGCCGCGTAGGTCGCGGTATTGCCGGTAAGGGTGGAAAGACCGCAGGTCGCGGAACCAAGGGACAAAAGGCACGCCGCCAGATTCCGCACCAGTTCGAGGGTGGCCAGTTGCCGCTCCTCATGCGAGTGCCGAAGCTTCGTGGCTTCAACAACCCATTCCGCGTGGAGTACACCCCGGTGAACCTCGATGCGCTGGCCGAACTTGGTCTTGCCGAAGTCACGCTCGACACCTTCGTCGACCACGGGTTGGCCAAGAAGAAGGACCTCATCAAGGTCCTCGGACGGGGCGAACTCTCGAAGGCCATCAACGTTACGGCCCACGGTTTTAGTCAGAGCGCCGAAGCGGCGATCTTGGCAGCCGGTGGAACGGTGACCAAGGCCCCGATGCCTTTTGGTGGCGGTCGTCCTGCTGCACAGGGCAACGCACACGCCAACCGCTAGGTCGATCTCGTGCTGAGCCGCCTGGCAAATATCTTCAAGGTCGCTGACCTTCGGAACAAGGTGTTGTTCACCTTGGCCGTGATCTGCCTGTACCAGTTTGGGGCCACTGTCCCAGTTCCTGGTGTGAGCTGGTCGAAGATTCAGCAGCTTCAAGCGGCGACCAGTACCAGTTCGGTCGCGAGTTTCCTCAACCTCTTCAGCGGGGGAGCCCTCTCGCGCATGGCCATCTTTGGCCTCGGGGTGATGCCCTACATCACCAGCTCGATCATCATTCAGTTGTTGACGACGGTGATTCCGAAACTGACGGAATGGCGAGACCAGGGTGCGGTTGGTCAGAAGAAGATCACCCAGACAACTCGCTACCTGACGGTTGCTCTTGCACTGCTCCAATCAACTGGTCTCATCTACGCCTTCCATGGTCACGATCAGGCACTCATTGGAACCAACATTGACTTGATTCCGAAGTTCTCGATCCCACTGGCTGCATTCATGGTGCTGCTTTTGACCGCAGGTACCGCCTTCGTCATGTGGTTGGCAGAACTCATTACCCAGCGTGGTATTGGTCAAGGGATGTCCATCTTGATCTTCGCGAACGTCGTGGCGAACATTCCACAAGGTGGCAAGGCCGTCCTTGCCGAAGGCGGGACGCTGAAGTTCATCGTCATCCTCGGCGTTTCCTTGCTGTTGTTGGTCGTCATTGTCTTTATGGACCAGGGGCAGCGTCGAATCCCGGTGACCTTCGCCAAGCGAGTGGTTGGCCGCAAGATGTATGGCGGTTCATCGACCTACATTCCGCTCAAGGTGAACCAGTCGGGTGTGATTCCGATCATCTTCGCCAGTTCGGTGCTCTATATCCCCGTGCTGTTGGCCAATATTCTCCCGTGGTCAACCTTCCAGACCTGGGTCAGCAAGTCGCTTACGCCGACGAGCCTCGTGTACATCGGCCTGTACTTCATCCTGATCGTGGCCTTCACGTTCTTCTACGTCTACGTCGCCTTCGACCCCTACCAACAGGCGGACATGATTCGCAAGCAAGGTGGTTTCATTCCTGGCATTCGTCCAGGGGCGCCAACCGAGCGGTACTTCGTGCACCTTCTCAATCGCCTGACGGTTGTTGGCGCACTGTTTCTTGGTGCAGTTGCCGTGGTGCCGAGCCTGCTCATGGCGGCATGGCACATCAATCGATTCCCCTTCTATGGGACCACGCTGCTCATTGCGGTCGGTGTTGCTCTTGAGACCATGCGACAGATTGATAGTCAGCTGATGATGCGTAACTACGAGGGCTTCCTCAAGTAGGCCTGTGATGACACCTGGCGTGAGGCTCATCGTCCTCGGGAAGCAGGGTTCAGGAAAGGGCACGCAGTGCGTCCGACTGAGCCATCACTATTCAGTCCCGCACATCTCAACTGGCGACATGCTGCGTGCTCATGTGGAGCACAAGACACCACTGGGTCTGCAGGCGCAGGAAATCATGGACGCCGGAAGGCTCCTGCCGGACGAGATTGTCATGGACATGGTCTCCGAGCGACTGCAAGAACGCAATGTGTCCTCACGTGGTTTCATTCTCGACGGGTTTCCTCGGAGTATTGGCCAAGCGGAACTCTTAGAAGCGCGACTCCTTCCGCTCACCATTGATCTCGCCATTGAACTTGACGTACCGAGGGCCATGGTCCTGGAACGTATTGCGGGACGTCGAACCTGCAAGGACTGCGGGAAGATCTACTCACTCGCAACCCCTCCAGTTGTTCAGTGGATTTGCGATACCTGCGGTGGCAACGTTGAACAGCGATCTGACGACACGCCTGAGGCAGTCACCAAGCGTTTGGACGTCTACGAAGAGTCAACCATGCCCCTCATGGAGTTCTACAAGCACCGTGGCCTCCTCGAGAGCATTGATGCCGTTGGAACTGAAGCCCAAGTGATGGAGCGGATCGTCTCGGCCATTGAGGCTCGCAGGAGTGAAGCGTGATTCGTCAGCCAGACGAGCTGAACAAGATGCGTCGCGCCGGCAAGGTCGTGGCGGAGATGCACGAGAAGACTCGGGCAGCTATCCGGCCCGGCATCACGACTCGAGAGCTCGACCTCGTTGCACGCGAAGTGCTCGAACGACGCAATGCCAGGTCCAACTTCCTCGGCTATCACGGGTTCCCAGCCGTGATTTGCACTTCGCCAAATTCAATGGTGGTCCACGGTATTCCTGGGGAGTACGTCTTAGAAGAGGGTGACCTCATCTCGATCGACTGTGGAGCGATCATCGAGGGCTATCACGGAGATGCCGCGTATACCGCCGGCGTCGGCACCATCTCGAAAGAGGCAGCTCGTCTCATTGAAGTGACTGAACGGTCGCTTTGGGCCGGCATCGAGCAACTGACCGCAGGCAACCGGCTGCATGAAGTCGGTCGTGCGGTTGAGAAGGTTGCCCTCGCCGCAGGATTTGGTGTGGTTCGCGAGTACGTCGGTCATGCCATTGGCACCGCGATGCACGAATCGCCCCAAGTGCCGAACTACTGGCCAGGGAACCCTGGTCCGAAGTTGAAGGTCGGGATGGTTTTCGCCGTTGAGCCAATGATCAACATTGGCACCGAGGAAACCTACGTCTTAGAAGACGGTTGGGGAGTCGTCACGCTTGACGGCAAACTGTCGTGTCACGTCGAGCACACGATCTGTGTGACGGACAATGGTCCGGAGGTCTTCACCCTTGCGTAATCGGGTCGAAAGCAGCTGTACAGCCTCCGGGTTGGCGTTCCTCGCGAACGCGGGTAGTATGGCAAGCCCTGCCTGCGCGCCTCTCTTGCGAGAGGTCGCCGGAGCCCTGCAACTCGGTTGCATGGGTGACGCCGCGGGAAGAACGAGTTGAGGAGAGAGTCACCTGCCGAAGCCTAAGGAAGACGCCATCGTGCTGGAGGGAACGGTCACTGAACCGTTGCCGAACGCCATGTTCCGCGTTGAACTCGAGAATGGCCACCAAGTACTGGCCCACTCCTCGGGGAAAATGCGGATGCATCGCATTCGAATCCTCCCGGGCGACAAGGTCCAAGTCGAGATCACGCCTTATGACCTCTCCCGTGGCCGCATTACCTATCGCTACAAGTAGTTCGTACCAACCACCCGTCTGGAAGAAGAAGAGGCCATGAAGGTCCGTCCAAGTGTCAAGCAGATGTGCGACAAGTGCAAAGTCATCCGGCGCCATGGGCGCGTTCAAGTGATTTGCGCAAATCCGCGCCACAAGCAGCGTCAGGGCTGAAAGGAAACCAATGGCTCGTATTGCTGGAGTGGATATCCCCCGCGAGAAGCGGTTGGAGATTTCCCTTACCTATATCTACGGAATCGGACTCACCACGTCCAAGTCCATTTGCGAGGGAACGGGCACTGACCCGAACACCCGCGTTCGCGACTTGACCGAGGAAGAGGTCAACCGACTTCGTGCGTTCATTGACGAGCAGCTCACCGTCGAAGGAGATCTTCGTCGTGACGTTGCGCAGGACATTCGACGCAAGATTGAGATCAACTGCTACCAGGGCATCCGGCACCGCAAGGGTCTGCCAGTCCGAGGACAGCGCACCCACACGAACGCCCGTACCCGCAAGGGCCCGAAGAAGACGGTCGCTGGAAAGAAGAAGGTGAAGAAGTAATGGCGAAACCCACACAGGGACGTCGGCCTCGCCGCAAGGAGCGCAAGAACATTGCGCACGGCGTTGCTCACATTAAGAGTTCGTTCAACAACACGATTGTTTCCATCACCGACCCTGACGGCAATGTGCTCGCCTGGGCCTCGGCTGGCAACGTTGGTTTCAAGGGTTCCCGCAAGTCGACCCCTTTTGCCGCACAACTTGCAGCAGAGAAGTGTGCCAAGGCCGCAATGGAGCACGGCGTCAAGAAGGTTGACGTGCTCGTGCGAGGACCTGGCTCCGGTCGCGAGACAGCGATTCGCTCGATTGCCGCTGCTGGCATTGAAGTCGTCGGCATCAAAGACGTCACCCCCATCCCCCACAACGGCTGCCGCCCCAAGAAGCGGCGCCGGGTCTAGGAGTATCTGAGAAATGGCCCGTTATACCGGACCCGTCTGCAGGCTCTGCCGCCGGGAGCGCACCAAATTGTTCTTGAAGGGCGAGCGTTGCTACTCGCTCAAGTGCCCAGTATCCGAGGCGGTCACTGACCGCCACAGCCGCGCCTACCCACCGGGTGAGCACGGTCGTGACCGGATGCGTCAGGGATCGGAATACCTCGCCCAGCTTCGTGAGAAGCAGAAGGCTCGTCGTATTTATGGCGTGCTCGAGGCACAGTTCCGCAACATGTACGCCGAGGCAAACCGTGCCCCAGGCATCACGGGTGAGAACCTTCTTCGGATGCTTGAGCTTCGCCTTGACAACGTGGTGTACCGAGCCGGTTGGGGTGCAAGCCGCAGCCAGGCGCGTCAGCTCGTTCGTCACGGTCACGTCCAGATCAATGGCAAGCGAGTCACGATTCCGTCCTACCGAGTTCGCGCAGGCGAAGTGGTGACGCTCAAGACCGCGACCCGCGAGAACTTCAATGTTCGTCGCAACCTCGACACGCTCGAGCGTTCATTGCCAGTGTGGCTCGACAAGGGCGACAATGGCTTTGCCGTGACCATCTTGGCCGCACCTGAGCGTGCCCAAATTGACGAGACCATCAACGAGCAGCTCATCGTCGAGCTGTACTCGAAGTAATCAGACCGCACCCCTAGGAGCCCATCATGCTGATCATTCAACGCCCAACCGTCGAGGCCCTCGGCGAAGTCGAGAACAACATTCAGCGGTTCGCCGTTGGACCGCTCGATCCTGGCTTCGGACACACCCTTGGCAACTCGCTTCGCCGGACGCTGCTTTCCTCCATCCCTGGAGCAGCAGTTACCCAAGTGCGCTTCGAAGAGGCACTGCACGAGTTCGCCACGATTGCTGGCGTCAAAGAAGATGTCACCGACATCATCTTGAACTTGAAGGACCTGCTCTTGACGGTTCACTCCGACGAGCCAGTCACTCTGCACTTCGACAAGAAGGGTCCGGGTGAAGCAACTGGCGCCGACCTTCAGGTCACCGCAGATGTCGAGGTGCTCAATCCTGACCTTCGCATTGCCACCCTCAACGGCAAGGGACGCCTTGCGTTCGATGTCACGGTGGAGCGGGGCAAGGGCTACGTTTCGGCCGATCGCAACAAGCGGACGAGCGCCATTGGCGTCATTCCGATTGACTCGATCTTCTCACCGGTTCGTCGGGTCACCTTCCAAATCGAGCCTGTCCGTGTCGAGCACACGACCGACTTTGACCGCCTTGTCCTCGAAATTGAGACTGATGGTTCGATTTCACCTCGCGAGGCGCTTGCCTCAGCAGGAGAGACGCTGCAGAACCTCGTCGGCCTTGTCGCCGCGTTGGAAGAGGCTCCTCAGGGACTTGAGTTGGGCGACACGGGTTCAATGACCCAGATCAACTCCGACCTTGACCTTCGCGTTGAGGACCTCGACCTGACCGAGCGTCCACGCAACTGCCTCAAGCGTGCGCAGATCAACACCGTTGCGGAATTGCTCCGACGGACGCCGAACGATCTGCTCAACATCACCAACTTTGGTCAGAAGTCGCTCGATGAGATTCTCGTGAAGCTCGACGAGCGTGGCCTTTCCCTGAAAGCTGAGGACTAATGCTCGCGACTCCGAAACGCGGACGCCGCTTCGGTGGTTCTGCTTCACACCAGAAGGCAATGATGGGAAACCTCGTTGCCTCGCTCATCGCGGCGGAATCACTCGTCACGACTGAGGCCAAGGCCAAGGCACTTCGACCAATTGCGGAGAAGTGCATCACCGCCGCAAAGAAGGGTGGCGTGCATCAGCAGCGCCTCGTTGTTGCCTTCATTCGGGACAAGGACATGGCGCACAAGTTGTTCGCCGAAGTTGGCCCTCGCTACGCGGACCGTCCAGGTGGGTACACCCGGATCTTGAAGCTCGGACCGCGTCCCGGGGACAATGCCCCTATGGCCCGCATCGAGTTGGTCTAAGCGCACGTTGGCGTGACTCGGCGTTGGCGGCTTGATGTCGCATACGACGGATCAGCGTTTCACGGATTTGCTTCCCAACCGGGACTGATCACGGTTGCCGGAGCACTTGAAGTTGCCCTCCAACGGCTCTGCCGTCTGGAGGGCCTTCCGCGTTTGGTCTGTGCAGGTCGGACCGATGCCGGAGTTCATGCATTGGCTCAGGTCATCCATGTTGACCTTCCTGAGGATCTTCCACCTTCTCGCAATGGCGAGGTGCTCGATGAACGACTCATGCTTCGAGGACTGAATCACAAGTTGCCTGCCTCAGTGAAGGTGACCGCCGTTTCTCGAGTTGCGGACAGCTTCGACGCTCGGCGATCTGCAACGAGGCGTTCGTATCGGTACTTGGTTGATGAAGGACTGGCTCCTGATCCACTCCTTCGTCACATGGCATGGCATGTCGACGGTCCTTTGGAGGTTGCCGACATGAACGAGGCCTCGCAACTTCTCCTTGGGAGTCATGACTTCAGATCCTTCTGCAGGCGGGTTCCTGGCACGTCGCCGCTTGAGGGCATTGTTCGCAACGTGCTCTCCGCCGAGTGGTCGATTGAGGAGCGTGAGGCAGCGCATCCGGCATCGGCTCGACTTCTTCGATTTGATATCGCAGCAAATGCCTTTTGTCACACGATGGTCCGTTCACTCGTGGGGCAACTGGTAGCGATTGGGGCTGGGCGGTCGGGTATGGAGGAGCTCCAACTGCTGCTGTCGGTCAGCGATCGTCATCGAGCAGCAGATCCAGCTCCGGGACATGGCCTCTGCCTTGTCGGAGTTACCTATGGTGTCGGCGTGCTCGATGGTGTGCCAACTGCTGAAGAGTTGGACGACGATGACGAGGAATAACCCCTGCCAGCACTCGGCTTCTTGGAGACGTGAGGCAATGCAGAGTCCCCAAAAACTCTGTGGTGCGCCCTCAGTTTGCTTGCGAGCCCAAGAACCCCTAACCTGAGCACCCGGCCTCCGAGCAGTCTCGGGGACCAAGGCCTCCCGCTTCGGTGATGGCCGTCGACACGAAGGAACAGACACAGTGGCTACCTACGCCCCCAAGCCAGCCGAGATCGTCCGCAAGTGGCATGTCATCGACGCCGATGGCCTCGTTCTCGGTCGCCTCGCTACCGAGTGTGCCCGTCTGCTGCGCGGCAAGCACCAGCCGTTCTTTGCACCGAACTGTGACACCGGCGATCACGTCATTGTCATTAACGCAGCGAAGATTGTGATGACCTCGAACAAGGCATCGCAGAAGTTCGCCTACCGCCACTCGGGGTATCCCGGTGGTCTCCGCCAGACCTCGTATGCCGACCTCCTTGAGACCAACCCGGTTTCGGTCGTCGAGCGTGCAATTCGAGGCATGATCCCGAAGAACACCCTTGGTCGCCAGCAGTTGGCGAAGTTGAAGGTGTACGCCGGTTCCGACCACCCACACGATGCCCAGCAGCCAACGGATTACGACACGTCGTCGATTCGTCGAGTTAGCTGAGCGAGGAGCACGAGATGACGAAGCCGCTCACCCAAACCACCGGCCGCCGCAAGCAGGCTGTTGCCCGAGTTCGCCTCATCGAGGGCACCGGCAAGATCACCGTCAATGGACGGTCCTTTGAGGATTACTTCACCTCAGCGACCCACCGCATGGCAATTGTTGAGCCACTGAAGGTTGTTGGCAAGGACGAGGTCTACGACGTGTTCGTCACCATGGATGGTGGTGGCACCTCTGGCCAAGCTGGCGCACTCCGCCTCGGCATTGCGCGGTCGCTCATTGAACTCGACCCAGAGGCGCGTCCGGGCCTCAAGAAGGCTGGCCTTCTTACCCGTGACTCCCGCGAGAAGGAGTCGAAGAAGTACGGCCTCAAGAAGGCCCGCAAGGCGCCTCAGTACTCGAAGCGGTAGGCATGACGCCGGCGCGCTTCGGCACCGATGGTGTTCGTGGAGTTGCCAACGTCGAGTTGACCGCGGAAATTGCACTTGCCCTAGGCCGGGCGGTTGCTCACGTCATTCCTGCCACCTCGTTCGTCGTTGGTCGAGACACCCGCAGATCGGGCACCATGCTCGAAGCCGCCTTTGCGGCCGGCATCACAACCGAAGGTGCAGACGTCATTGACGTTGGTGTTCTTGCGACTCCCGGCATTGCCTTCTTGGCAGACCGACGTGGGCTCCCAGGTGCCGTGATCTCCGCATCACACAATCCCTTTGGTGATAACGGGATCAAGATCCTCGGCCCGGGTGGATCGAAGCTCTCACTTGAAGTTGAGGCCGCGATCGAAGAGGCATTACGAATGCTCTTCAATGAGCCGGAATCTGCACCTCGCCGACCGACTGGCAAAGGAATCGGCGTGATCTCCCCTGACACCACGTCAGTGAGCTCGTACCTCGAGCACCTTTCAACCGCAGTTGAAGGAAGAGACCTCACGGGTCAGCGAATTGCCCTTGACTGCGCCAATGGAGCAGCGAGTGCCTACGCGGCTGAGGTGCTTCGCCTTCTCGGCGCCGAAGTGCTCGTGATGGCAGACCAGCCGGATGGCTCCAATATCAATGACGGCGTTGGCTCAACCGCACCTGGTCCGCTGGCGGAACTCGTCGTTGGGTCAGGTTGCGTACTCGGCCTCGCCCTTGATGGCGACGCGGATCGAGTCATTGCGGTCGATGAACTCGGACGGGTGATTGACGGAGATGTTCTGATGGCGCTGTTCGCTACTGATCTCAAGGCGAGAGGTCGGCTGGCGGGGAACACCGTGGCGGTAACGGTGATGTCAAACCTGGGATTTCGCCGGGCCATGGAGGCCGGCGGCATTCATGTCGTGACGACTGACGTTGGTGACCGAAATGTTGTTGCCGCGCTCGACGCCGAGGGGCTCTCGTTCGGTGGAGAACAGTCAGGTCACTTGATCTTTCGGTCATGGGCTTCGACGGGTGATGGCTTGTTGACGGGGATTCTCCTCGCAGATCTCATCGCACGTGCGGGGACCACACTTTCGACCCTCGCAGATGGCGCAATGGTTCGCTACCCACAGGTCTTGGTGAACGTCTCAGTGTCACGACCCAGAGAGGTGGCGGAAGCTGAAGCGGTGGTGCAGGTTATTGCCGAAGAGACCGAAGCGCTCGGAGATGATGGTCGAGTGATGGTTCGTGCGTCAGGGACTGAACCCGTCGTCAGGGTGATGGTCGAAGCGCCAGAGTCAGCGCTCGCGACAGCCATTGCGCAGCGAATCGCAACGGTCGTCGCGGCAACCTCGGATGCCATGTTGGAAGGCGCCGAGTAGCCTCATTCCATGTGCGGAATCATTGGCGTCGTTGGCGAAGCGGGAGCTCTTGAGACGATTCTCGGAGGATTAGCCCGGCTGGAGTATCGGGGCTATGACTCTGCTGGGGTTGCCCTGCAATCAGGAGACGACTTGTGGTCCGCGAGGGCAGCTGATGGCACGAGGAGCGTCGAAGCGCTTGTTGAGCGATGCAACAATGCTCCAGCCAACATGACCGTTGGCATTGGACATACCCGTTGGGCGACCCATGGCAATCCCACTGAAGTCAACGCACATCCCCACCTCGACTGTGGCAACCGGATTGGGTTAATCCACAACGGCATCATTGAGAATCACTCGGAACTTCGCGAGCGCCTTTCAGAACTCGGCCATGGATTTCGGTCAGCCACCGACACCGAGGTGATGGTGCACCTGATGGAGGAAGAACTCCGCATCGATGGAGATCTGGTGCAGGCCACTCGGCGAATGCTCGGTCAACTGAGAGGGGCGTTTGCCGTCGCCATCATTTCAGCCGACCATCCAAACCAGGTTGTTGCCGCCCGGCGAGTTTCCCCGCTCATTGTTGGATCGAGAGATGGCGTGTCGTTCCTCGGTTCAGACATTCCGGCGCTCATGGGCCACGTTGACGAGGTCTACGCCATTGACGAGGACCACGTTGTTGACCTGCGGCCCGGCACCATTGCAGTGACCGACCTCGACGGAACAACGGTTCATGTCGAGCCCGTCACCATCACGTGGGATATCGAGGTGGCGGAAAAGGGTGGGTTCAAGGACTTCATGACCAAGGAGATCCACGAACAACCGGAAGCGATTGCAGCCACCTTGGCCGATCGAACTCGAGATGGTTTTGTAGCACTCGATGAGCTCGACCTCGATGAAGAGGATCTGAGAACCATTGACAAGGTCGTCATTGTCGGATGTGGATCGAGTTACCACGCGGGTCTCGTTGGGAAATTTGCCATCGAAGCCTGGGGGAAGTTGCCAACCGAAGTCGATATCGCAAGTGAATTTCGCTATCGGGATGCCATTTTTGATGCGTCAGCGCTCGTCGTTGGTGTCTCGCAGTCCGGTGAGACGATTGACACGCTCGAAGCAATCAAGAAGGCGAAGAGATCTGGCTCCAAGGTCATTGCGGTATCGAACATTGTCGGAGCGTCGATGACCCGTGAGGCTGACGGCACGATCTACACCCGAGCCGGGCTCGAAGTCAGCGTGGCGTCAACCAAGACCGTGCTCGCTCAAGTCGTTGCCTTGGAACTTCTTGCGCTTCGCTTGGCTGAACTTCGCGGAACTCGCTCGGCTGAGGAG
>CAIXCS010000263.1 GCA_903918025.1 uncultured Actinomycetes bacterium | reverse complement strand
GGGCTCGCGCTCGATGAGCACAACTGATCAGAAGAAACCGGACCAATGAGGTCCAAACTTCGGAGCCCCGAAAGGGCTCTGTTGGCCTACTTCAATCGGTCAAGTGCTCGTCCAAGATTTCTTACAGCCTGATGAATCCGCTGCTCATTCTCAATGAGGGCGAACCGAACGTACCCTTCGCCTCCTGGCCCAAAGCCAACACCGGGCGAGGTTGCGACAGAGGCTTCAGTCACGAGGTACTTCGAGAACTCGAGACTTCCCATCTCGCGATAGGGCTCCGGGATTGGTGCCCAGATGAACATCGTGCCCTGCGGCGGCGTGATTTCCCAGCCAATCCGATTCAGGCCTTCACAAATGACATCTCGACGTGACTGGTAGATGTGATTGAGCTCGACCGGGTAGTCGGGTGCCTCATTCATCGCCACAATGGCGGCAATCTGAATTGGCTGAAACGTGCCGTAGTCGAGGTAGCTCTTGAGTTTGGTGAGGGCAGCGACGACCTCAGGATTGCCGACCATGAACGCAACGCGCCATCCAGCCATTGAGAATGACTTGGTGAGCGAGTACAGCTCAACGGCAACATCTTTTGCACCTTCCGCCTGAAGAATTGACGGAGGTGCGTAGCCATCAAAGCCAAGGTCTGCGTAGGCGAAGTCGTGGACGAGGATGACCTCGTGCTCACGCGCAAAATCCACAATGCGTTGCATGAAATCGAGATCTACACAAGCGGTGGTTGGGTTGTGAGGGAAGGAGAGGACGATGACTCGAGGTTTCGTCACCGCGGTCGCCCAAGATTCCATCAAGTTGTCGAAGAAGGCATCACCTGGACTCTGCGTCGGTGGCGCCTGGTCGATGGTGTTCGGGCCATACAGACGGACATGTCGGACATCTCCACCGGCGAACAGTGGAGAGTAAATGTGGACTGGATACGACGGCGAGGGCACCAGGATCGAGTCACCGGGCTGCAACAACACCCACATGAGGTGGCTAAAGCCCTCTTTTGCCCCAATGGTCGTGACGACCTCAGTCTCTGGATCGAGGTCAACATCCCACTTTCGCTTATACAAACTCGAGATTGCTCCTCGGAGGTTTGGGATGCCCTTTGAGGCCGAATACCGGTGGTTCTTGGCTTGATGGGCCGCCTCGGCCAACTTCTCAACTGCTAAATCAGGTGAGGGAAGGTCAGGATTCCCAAACCCAAGGTCAACAACGTCGGCGCCCTCGTGGCGCGCATTCGCCTTCAGTTCGTTAATGGCTGCGAAAACATACGGGGGCAGGCCGGTAATGCGACGAAACTCCATGACCCAAGTTACCTCGGAGTGAACCAACCACCCGATTTCGCCGCTTCAACCAATTCTTTAGGAGAACGGGCATAGGTAGCGACAGCCCACGTCGCTCCTGCTTCTCTGAGTTCGGCGAGCTGCTCTTCAAGCCCTTCACCTGCTGCCGGGAGATCACCCGCCCAGGTCACCTCGCCAGTCTTGGCGTGTTCCGCAACGACGCTTGCAGGTTGTGACCAGAGGTTGACCGCCGATCCGGTTGCTCGGGCGACCGCAATCGACTTCGCTCCAGATCCACCAACCCAGGTTGAGAGCCCGCGCGACCGCAAGTCACCAATCAGGTCCGTCAAGTGCTCTCGTCGGACTTCTGCTGGCAGCTGGTCAAGTCCATAGGCCTCGTTCTCCATGGCAGAGAGACCATCACCAACTCCAAGCGGAGCGATCACTCGACCGGGCCCAATTGCCTCCAAACTTCGGAACTGGGCATTGAGCACCGAGTTCTCGACGAGACCGACTCTCGCCACCAGCGGCCCCACGTGGAGATGTTCCGTCATCGTGAGGGCACGAGCGAGGACCGGGAACGGGGAGAAAGCTGGCCGCTCTCGATGCCCAATTGGCCAGAGATGGTCATACGCGAAGATGCCGTCGAGGCCCGCCGCCTCGGCGGCGACTGCAGCAGCGAGTGCTCCGTCGAGCTCGTCACGAAACAGCGGAAGGAGAATGCCGAGTTTCACTTCCTCGACCGCTCCCCAACAAGTGCCGCGCCAACCG
>CAIXCS010000262.1 GCA_903918025.1 uncultured Actinomycetes bacterium | reverse complement strand
GGGGACGAAGGTCACCACTACCATCCAGCACGAACAGAACCAGAGGACGGGGACTTCGACATGAAGCAGTGGACAGAGCGCATGACGAGCCGGCGCGGGGCGTGGTTCACGGTGGTCTTTCTGGTCCTCATCTTCGGTGGGCTCATTGGCGGACTCGGCGGATCGGCTTCGTCCACTTCTCCACTCGAAGTTCCTTCTTCTTCGGAGTCCGCCCAGGTGGCCAAGCTGCAGGCGACGTTGCCGAGTGCTCGTGAGACTTCGGCCGTCGTGGTCTACAGCCGTAGTGACGGTCCCCTGACGGCCAACGACCACGCCGCCATCGCCCAGCGCGAAGCCGCACTTGCGGAGTTGGACTTCGGCGTGCCGCACCAGGGTCCCTTGCCGACGGCGACATCCAACAACGTCGCCTACGTCGTTGTCCCTATTGCACACACACAAGACACCACGGTGATCACGGCCGACGTGAAAGAAATACGCCGCGTCGCGGCCAGTGACCTTCCCGCTGGTCTCACGGTGCAAATCACTGGCGAAGCGGGATTCACGGCGGACCTCGCCAACGTCTTTAACGGCGCCGACGTCAAGTTGTTGCTGGCCACGGTCCTGGTGGTTGCTCTCCTGCTGGTGATCACGTACCGCAGTCCGTGGCTCTGGCTCGTGCCCCTGTTCGTGATCGGTATGGCCTCCCAGCTGGCGGCCGCGCTCGCCGGCGCGATCCTGCCGCACGTCGGTCTCACCTTCGACGACGCGACGAGCGGCATCTTGTCGGTGCTCGTCTTTGGTGCGGGAACGGACTATTCCTTCCTTCTCATCTCGCGCTATAGGGACGAACTCCGCGAGCACGAGGATCGACACGAAGCAATGGCGGTGGCTCTGCGCGGCTCGGTGCCGGCCATTCTCGCTAGTGGCGGCACGGTGGTCCTCAGTTTGCTGACCCTGGTGTTCGCGCTGATTCCCTCGACTCGCTCGCTCGGCGTCGCGTGCGCAATTGGTGTCGCCGTGGCGGTCGTCGCGGCGCTCGGTCTCCTACCCGCGGTACTCGTACTCTTCGGCCGCGGACTCTTCTGGCCGGTGCGTCCGGTCGTGGGTTCGTCCTCCAAGCACGACGACGGTTACTTCGGGCGCTTGGGTCGTCTGGTACGTCGGCGTGCCCTGATCGCCACCGTCCTCAGTGTTGTCGTTCTCGGTTTGCTCGCGACCGGGGTGTTCGGTATTTCCTTGGGCTTGAGTCAATCCCAATCCTTCCGCACACCACCGGAATCTGTTCTCGGTCAAGAGACTCTGGCGCGCGCCTTCCCCGCCGGCACGACGGCACCGGCGGCCGTGATGTCGAATGCTCCGCAGGCGTCCAGTGTTCTCGCTACGGCTCGCGGCGTGAGCGGAGTGTCCTCGGCGACGCTCGGAGAGACGAACGGCACGATCACCCAGATCAACGTGGTCCTGGCGGCAGCTCCCGATACCACACCGGCGTATGACACCATCACCGCGTTGCGTAACGCGGTGCACGCTGTTCCTGCGGCCCACGCGTTGGTGGGTGGCACTGTCGCCCAAGACCTCGATAGCCGCACCGCGTGGCACCACGACCGGAACTTGATCATTCCGCTGGTGCTCCTCGTGGTTTTCCTCGTCCTGTTGCTGGTGCTGCGCGCTCTCGTCGCGCCGGCTCTGCTGCTGTTGACGGTCGTGGCGAGCTATTTCGCCGCGCTCGGGGCGAGTCAGTACTTGTTCCACTACGTCTACAAGTTCGCGGGAGTGGACGTGGGTGCGCCCCTGATTGCGTTCATATTCCTGGCGGCCCTCGGATCGGACTACAACATCTTCTTGGTTACGCGCGTGATGGAAGAACGACGCCACGCGGATACCAAGACATCGATGGTCCACGCGCTGTCGGTGACCGGTGTCGTGATCACGTCGGCGGGCGTCCTGCTCGCCGCGGTGTTCGCCGTTCTCGGGGTTCTGCCACTCATCACCCTCACGCAGGTGGGTGTGATCGTGGGACTCGGTGTCTTGCTCGACACTTTGCTCGTGCGCACGGTCCTGGTGCCGGCGTTGTGCTTCCTGACGAACGACACGTTCTGGTGGCCACGTCGCGTGCCGTCGATCGAGCCGCAGGGCTAGAACCTCAGGCGATGGGAATGCCCTGCGGCGAGATCACCTTCTGAATCGCGGCGTACTGCGTCACTAGCGACCAGTTGCCGAGAGTATGGCTGAGGCGCACGCCGTGAACGTGGACGGCCGCGGTCGGACAGCCGCCCAACTGGAAGACCACCGTGGCGAACGGGGCCATGTGTGGTCCCTTCGAAAAGGACACCGTAAAGGGGAACATGACGTCGGCGGGACAGATCGTGCCGACGGGGTAGTTCGTTACCGGGAGTGCATTAATGAGCGCGCGAGCGCGCGCTATCACGGTCGGATTCGTGATGGTTATGGTCCCCGTCGCCACGTGTCCGGGCAGGGGCATCGGATACTGCCACGTCAGTACCGTCGCACCGGTCGGTACCGGTCCGGCCTGCGGCGAGGGTGACGTGGATGAATTTGTCACCACCACGAGCACGCTCGCACCCGCGACGAGTGCGACAGCAATTCCGACACCGATCCAACGACGAGTGTTCACGACGACTCCCTTGTCACCTACTTACTGTGCGGTGGGGACGGAATCTTTCGTTCGACTGGCGACCACAGCAGCTAGTTGCGCGAATTGAGTCGTGGGCGGATGGCGGCCAGGTAATAGATCGCGACGCCGAGACCCACCGGACCAGCCAGCACGCACAGCACCACCAGCAAGATCAGCCAACTCGTCCGGTCCAAGCTCACTCCCGCGTAATCACTCTCGGGGCGCTGAGCTACGTCCACGATCGCCCAGATTTCTACCGCTAGACCGGCGACCGCGAGGAGAAGGAAGAAGATCCCGATGACGATGAAGAGGGCGATGAGCGACGCGAGCACGATTCCGAAACTAGCCGGTGGGTCTGTTTCGGGAGAGATTGTTCAGTGAACCCCCGGTCAAGTTTGTCCGAGAAACCTTTGTTTGACTGGTGATTTCTATAGTTGAGTTAAGAAGTTAGAAAAAACTTGACAAGCAACCTATCAACTTTGATATTCTTGGTACAGCAGATCCAGCGGGTCGGAAGGACCGAGCTCGGTGGAGACGAACAAGGAGTCACACATGGCTAAGGCAGTCGGAATCGACCTCGGAACCACCAACTCAGTGGTGAGCGTGTTGGAGGCGGGCGAGCCCGTCGTTATCCCGAACGCAGAAGGTGGACGGACGACGCCGTCCGTTGTTGGCTTCGCAAAGAATGGCGAAGTTCTCGTTGGTGAAGTGGCCAAGCGCCAAGCAATCACCAACCCAGATCGCACGATTCGCTCAGTGAAGCGCGAGATTGGCACCAACTGGACTATTGACATTGATGGCAAGGCGTATACGCCTCAAGAGATCTCGGCTCGAATTCTGCAGAAGTTGAAGCGAGATGCCGAGGCGTATCTCGGCGACACGGTGACCGACGCCGTCATCACCGTGCCCGCCTACTTCGACGACGCGCAGCGCACCGCGACCAAAGAAGCTGGAGCGATTGCTGGACTCAACGTCCTTCGCATCATCAACGAGCCAACCGCGGCTGCACTCGCGTATGGCCTCGACAAGGACGGCCAGGACCAGACGGTCCTCGTCTTTGACCTCGGTGGTGGAACCTTTGACGTCTCCGTGCTCGACATTGGCGACGGCGTCTTTGAAGTGAAGTCGACTTCTGGCAATACCCACTTGGGTGGAGATGACTGGGACACGAAGATCATCGACTGGATGGTCAAGACGTTTAAGGACCAAGAAGGCGTTGACTTGGCCCAAGACAAGATGGCGACGCAGCGTCTGAAGGAAGCAGCCGAGAAGGCAAAGATTGAGCTCTCTTCGGTCCAAGAGACCCAGATCAACTTGCCATTCATCACCGCTACCGCCGAGGGTCCGAAGCACATGGACTTGAAGCTCACTCGTGCGATGTTCAACGAACTCACCGCTGATCTTGTTGCGGCATGCAAGGGACCGTTTGAGGCGGCCATTAAGGATGCTGGTCTCAAGACCTCCGACATTGACCACGTGGTCATGGTTGGTGGATCGACTCGTATCCCCGCCGTTCAGGAACTCGTCCAGCAGATGACGGGCAAGGAGCCTCACAAGGGCGTCAACCCTGATGAGGTCGTTGCTATTGGCGCAGCGGTGCAAGCCGGAGTCTTGAAGGGCGATGTCAAAGACATCCTCCTCTTGGACGTCACGCCCCTGTCGCTTGGTATTGAAACCAAAGGTGGCGTCATGCACCGTTTGATTGAGCGCAACACCACCATCCCAACCAAGCGCTCCGAGGTCTTTACGACTGCTGATGACAATCAGCCGTCGGTTGAGATCCACGTGCTGCAAGGTGAGCGCGAGATGGCGATGTACAACAAGACGCTCGGCAAGTTCCAGTTGGTTGACATTCCACCGTCTCCTCGTGGTGTGCCACAGATCGAAGTCACCTTCGACATTGATGCCAACGGCATCGTGAATGTGTCGGCTTCGGACAAGGCAACGGGCAAGACGCAGTCCATCACGATCACCGGAGAGTCGAATCTCTCGAAAGAGGACATCGAGCGCATGGTTCGTGACGCCGAGGCTCACGCCGAAGATGACCGAATCCGAAAGGAAGAGGCGGAGGTTCGCAACAGCGCCGAGAGCCTCGTCTATCAAACGGAAAAGCTCCTCACCGATCAAGGCGAGAAGTTGAGCGAAGACGAGAAGACGAAGGTCACCGAGGCAGTTGCCGCCGTCAAGTCCGCCCTCGAGGGCACTGAGCTTGAGGCCATCAAGACCGCAACGGACACGCTCATGAAGGCAAGCCAGGACTTCTCCACCAAGCTCTACGAAGCAGCAACTGCTGCTGAAGCCGGAGCCTCTGCCCCTCAGAACGATGACGACGTCGTTGACGCCGAGATCGTGGACGAGCAGTGATCGGGGAGCCAACTACTCCTGAGCCAAACGATGGCATGGACGACGGTGAAGCCGTCGTCCGTGCCGCCGAGGAGCTGCTCGAGGAGGAGGTCCAAGAACTGGACCCATTGAGCCTCGCGTTGGCGGAGCGAGACGGTTACCTCGATTCCCTGCAACGGCTGCAGGCGGACTTTGAGAACTACAAGAAGCGGGTGCAGCGGACCCAAATCGATGAAGTTGCCCGAGCGGCAGGCGACTTGGTCACCAAATTGCTGGCGGTCATTGACACCTTGGATCTCGCCCAGACGCACCTCGTCGACCACGAAGATGCCAAGGCCGAGGCACAAGCACTTGTTGCTGCCCGTGCGCAATTGCTCGAGGTGCTGACAAAGGAAGGCCTCGTCCGAGTCGATGAAGTTGGATCGGTCTTCGACCCGAGCGTGCACGACGCCGTCATGCACGCACCAGCTGACGATGGCGTAGATGAGACGATTGTTGATGAAGTACTCCGCTCCGGTTACGTCTGGCGTGGCCAGGTGCTGCGTCCAGCAATGGTGAAGGTAAAGGGCTAGCCAATGGCGGTTCAGCGCGAGTGGTTCGAGAAGGACTACTACAAGGTCCTCGGTGTTCCAGAGAACGTCACCGAGAAGGACCTGACGCGCGCCTATCGAAAGTTGGCCAAGCAGTATCACCCTGACGCCAATCCGGGAGCCGAAGATCGTTTCAAAGAGATCTCTACTGCGTATGAGGTGATTGGCGACGAGGCGAAGCGCAAGGAGTACGACGAAGTCCGAGCCATGGGGCCAGCAGCAGCTGGATTCGGTGGACCGGGTCGACCAGGTGCGGGTTCGTTCCGCGTCGATGACATGGGAGACCTCGGCGACATTTTCGGTGGCCTGTTCAATCGAGGTCGTGGACGACAACGCCAAGCCCAGCGCGGTGACGATATTGAGGCCTATTTGCACTTGGATTTTGCCGAGGCCATTGACGGGGTCACGACTTCAGTCCACGTTCCTGGGCAAGCTGCCTGTGGCAGTTGTCGAGGAACCGGTGCGAAGGCCGGCACGGCCCTCAAAACTTGCTCTCGATGCGAAGGCTCGGGTTCTCTCAATGACAACCAGGGAATGTTCTCCTTGGCGCAGGTCTGTCCGACCTGCAATGGCCGAGGTCAGATTGTTGAGACCCCATGTGAGGTCTGTCACGGATCAGGGCGAGCGCCATCCAATCGACAGGTCAAGGTCAGGATTCCACCCGGGGTCGATGATGGTCAACGCATCAAGGTGAAAGGCAAGGGATCTCCCGGCGTGGGCGGAGGTCCTGCTGGGGACTTGTACGTGGTGATTTCGGTGACCGCACATCCGCTGTTCTCAAAGAAGGGCAAGCACCTCGTCATCTCCGTTCCGGTTTCGGTTGCTGAAGCCGCACTCGGCACGACGGTGACTGTTCCGAGCCTCCATGAAGCAGTAACCGTCAAGGTGCCGGCTGGTATTACCAACGGAACGAATCTCCGGGTTCGGGGGTATGGCGTGCCGGCGGCGAAGATCGATGGGGTGGCTGGTGACCTCCACGTTCGAGTAGAGGTCTCCGTGCCGAAGCACCTGAGCGATGAGCAACGGAAACTCTTCAAGGAGCTCAGAGAATTGGATGACGATGTTGAGTTGCGCAGGAAGATTGGAGATGCAACATGACGATGCCACGTGAAGGGCGAGCGGTCTACGTCATTTCTGTTGCGGCAGAACTCTCCGGTGTCCACCCGCAGACGCTTCGGATTTATGAGCGCAAGGGTCTCTTGGAACCGGGGCGGACCTCTGGTGGAAGTCGGCGATTCTCTGACGCCGATCTGAAGCGGCTCGCGCATATTCAGTCGTTGACCGGAGCAGGTCTCAATTTGGAGGGCGTCAAGCAAGTCCTCCAACTTGAAGCCGAGGTTGCGAGGCTCAAGCAGCAGTTAGCGGACTTGAGAGCAGAAACAAGGGTGGAAGTCGAAGCCACTCATCGGCAGTACCGGCGCGAGATCGTGCCCCTGAAGCAGTCCCCCGTTCCCTTTGATCAAGGGAGTCGGGCCCAAGGAAGGCGGTAGCCCTCATGGCGCTGAACCCCACCCGTTGGACCATCAGAACTCGAGAGGCCTTCCAAGCCGCTCAAGCTCAGGCCCAAACACTCGGTAATCCCGAGATCGTGCCCTCGCACCTCCTCGTTGCGCTCCTCGCGCAACCAGAAGGCATCACGCAGCCGCTCCTGTCGTCAATGGGAGAAGACCCTCAGGCCATTGCCACGCGTCTCAACGCAACGATTGGTTCGCTGCCTCGCGCCATTGGCGGCAAAGCCCCCGAACTTGGTGCAGCTGCATTTGCCGGCTTTGAAGATGCAGACCGACGCCGAGCCGAGATGAGCGACGACTACCTCTCGGTCGAGCACGTGCTCTTGGCATTTGCCAAAGACTTAGGGGTAGAACCGGATCGGCTGCTCGTTGCCGTCCGAGATCTCCGTGGGCACCACCGGGTGACGAGCGAGAATCCAGAACAGCAGTTCCAGTCGCTCGAGAAATACGGTCGCGATCTCACGGATCTGGCTCGAGCCGGCAAGCTCGATCCCGTCATTGGGCGAGATGAGGAAATTCGCCGAGTGATCCAAGTACTCTCTCGTCGAACCAAAAACAACCCGGTGCTCATTGGCGAACCTGGGGTCGGCAAGACCGCCATTGTCGAAGGCCTCGCCACTCGCATTGTTGAAGGCGATGTTCCAGAGTCACTCAAGGGCAGGCGAGTGATTGCCCTTGATCTCGCCGCGATGGTTGCAGGGGCGAAGTATCGAGGTGAGTTTGAAGAGCGCCTCAAGGCAGTCTTGAAGGAAATTGAAGATGCCGAAGGCAATGTCATCACCTTCATTGATGAACTCCACACCCTCGTTGGTGCCGGTGCAGCCGAAGGGGCAATGGACGCTGGTCAAATGATCAAGCCCCTGCTCGCCAGGGGCGAGTTGCGAATGGTTGGCGCAACGACCCTCGATGAGTATCGCCAGTACATCGAGAAAGACGCCGCACTCGAACGTCGTTTCCAGCAAGTCTTCGTTGATCAGCCGAGCGTTGAGGACACGGTCGCCATCCTTCGAGGGTTGAAGGAACGCTACGAAGTCCACCATGGTGTCCGCATTCAAGACGCCGCGCTCATTGCGGCAGCAGTGTTGTCGGACCGCTTCATCACCGCGCGCTTTTTGCCGGATAAGGCAATTGACCTCATTGATGAAGCAGCGTCGAAACTCCGCATTGAGATTGATTCCATGCCGACCGAACTCGACGTGGTCATTCGACGGATTCGGCAAGGGCAAATGGAAAAGGTCGCTCTGGAGCTTGAGACTGACCAAGCATCAAAGGATCGCCTTGCCAAGCTCGAGGCAGAGTTGGCCGAGTGGCAAGAGTCCTGCGATGAGATGACGGCGCACTGGCAAGCCGAGAAGACCCAAATTGATCTGATTGGTGCGAAGAAGACGATGCTCGAAGAGCGGAGAGTCGACGCAGAACGAGCAGAGCGCGAAGGAGACCTCGCCCAAGCTTCATCAATTCGCTATGGCGACCTCCCGAAACTCGAGACGGACATCGCCGAGGCAACCCAAGCGCTCAATGTTCTACAAGAGCATCAACGATTCTTGAAAGAAGAAGTTGACGCCGAGGACATTGCCGAAGTTGTCAGCCGTTCGACGGGTGTGCCGATCGCAAAGTTGCTCGAAGGTGAAGTTGAAAAACTCCTCCACCTAGAAGACCTCTTGGCCGAGCGGGTGATTGGACAGCGAGAGGCCGTGTCTGCGGTTGCCAATGCCATTCGTCGAAGTAGGTCAGGCCTCGCCGATAGGAACCGTCCCATTGGGAGTTTTCTCTTCCTTGGACCGACTGGAGTTGGGAAGACTGAACTTGCTCGCGCGCTGGCAGAGTTCATGTTTGACGATGAGCGAGCGATGGTTCGCATTGACATGAGTGAGTACATGGAACGCCACTCAGTCAGTCGTCTTGTCGGTGCTCCTCCTGGGTATGTTGGCTACGAAGAGGGCGGCCAGTTGACCGAGGCGGTGCGTCGTCGTCCCTATGCCGTGGTGCTGCTCGACGAACTTGAGAAAGCTCACACGGATGTCTTCAATATTCTTCTGCAACTGCTCGAAGATGGGCGTCTCACCGACGGTCAAGGTCGAACGGTTGACTTCACCAATGTGGTGCTCATCATGACGTCGAACTTGAGCGTTGAACCCGAGCAGTACTTCAAGCCCGAGTTCGTCAATCGAATTGACGAGATCGTTCGGTTCCACTCGCTCACTGAAGCTGATCTTCAACAGATCATCACGGTTCAAGTGGGCCGACTCCGCAATCGATTGGCGGATCGAGATATCCAGCTGAAGGTGACCGATGCCGCGGCGACACAACTTGCCCACGAGGGCTATGACCCGGACTTCGGTGCGAGACCACTTCGCCGAGTGCTGCAACGACGCGTCGAAGATCCACTCGCCTTGGCAATCCTTGACGGGAAATTCCCCGCAGGATCAACGGTGACGGTTGACTGGACTGGTCAGGAGATCACGCTCGTCGGCTAATGCCAACGAGGAGTGGTTACGCCTTTGCGCCTGGCCCTGTTGAGGGACGGATGGTGCTCGACGAGGCCGCTACTTTGCCAGCCTTTGCCGCACGCTTTTCTTGGAGGGTCTTTCCGACCTTCTTGGTGTTCTTGTTCGACTTCTGGGATTTGTCAGCCATGGTGGGTTCCTGTCGCTTTGCGCAGTTGCGTCGGCTGGTGAGCCGAATCGGCAAAACCCAACCTAGTCGTCGACAGCGCTCCAGCCTTGCTCAGTGAGCGGCGATCGCTGCTCGATGCAACCCCTCGGCAACTGCGGCTTTGACGTCTGCACTTAGTTCATCCAACCGCTGGAGGTGCACAGCGATGATCTCTCCGGTGAAGGGGAATTCGTGGGGGTAGGGGCCAACGGGTGAACCAGTGTCAATCCCAATGTCGAAGGTCTCTCCACTCATTGAATAGACGAGCGGCACGGTGGCCTCGATTCTCCCCGTTCCAACCACGTTGCCATCGAGCATCAGAACCACATCGCCGCCGGCACCGAAGCCACCGTCATAGGCAAACTCGACGACAAGGACATGAGATCCCGGCACTACAGGCGCCATTCCCGAAATGTTGGTGTGCACATGGCCATACCAGTTGTAGTGAAACCTTGGTCGGGATGACTCGTCGAGGTAGATCGACCAGCCGGCCATATTGCCGCCTTGTGCAGCGATCACGCCGACCTCGCCGTCGTCAACATTTACCGTCGCGGTGATGCGGTAGGAGCAGTTCTTGAGGTTGAGTACCGACGCCTCGGGCATTCGGACATGACTCTTGTTGTAGGTCATCTCTGTGCGATCACCGAGAACGTGAGGAACGGCGAAGTCGCCGAATCGCGGTGATCCCGGGTCACGAAGCGGATGCACGCCATTGGCGCGAGCAACTGAGTCGAATAAGGACTTGAGCTCTTGGAGCCGCTCTGGAAACTCCGCACTCACGTCGTGCGCTTCGGAGAAGTCTTCAGCAAGGTTGAAGAGTTCCCAGTTCTCTTGCTCGCCGTCAAATGGGAGCCCCTGCAAGCGGATCCACGGAGGACGTCCATGGAAGCAAGCCGCAACCCACCCATCGTGATAGATCGCTCGGTTGCCGAGAATCTCGAAGTACTGGGTTCTTCGGGTACTAAGTGCCACGTCATCATTGAAGCTGTACCGCATTGACGTGCCCTCAATTGGCATCTGCTGAATACCGTTGACCCACGTTGGCGCCGTGATGTTGGCGACGTCGTAGATCGTCGCAGCGAGGTCGACGACGTGATGGAACTGACTTCGAAGTTCGCCGCCCTTCGCGATCCCGGCTGGCCACCGAATACCGAGAGCATTCCTCGTGCCACCGAAGTGTGAGGCAACCTGCTTCATCCAACGAAATGGCGCGTCGAGAGCCCACGCCCATCCAATGTTGTAGTGGTTCTCGCACTTGGCGGAACCAAAGTCCTCCATGTGCTCGAGCAACCACTCTGGGTCTTCCGGTCTTCCGTTTTGGAATGACGGAGCACTCCAGGCACCGTGGACGGTGCCCTCCGCTGAGGCACCGTTGTCACCGGTCAAGTAGATGACCAGCGTGTTGTCGAGAAGTCCGCGGTCCTCGAGGGAACTGAGCAGTCGATTGATCTGAAAGTCAGTATGTGCAAGGAATCCCGCAAAGGTCTCCATGAGGCGAGCTGCCACCGGTCGATACCGTTCGGGGTAGTCCTCCCAGGCCGGAACGCCTTCAGGTCGTTCGGTCAACACGGTGCCAGCGGGAACCACACCAAGCTCGAGTTGGCGCTCGTAAATGTGCTGTCGCAGTACATCCCAACCGTCGTCGAATTGACCACGGAACTTCTCGATCCACTCAGGGGCGACGTGGTGGGGTGCATGCACTGCGGGCGTTGAGAAATAGGTGAAGAACGGCTTGTCAGGCGACGAGGCGTTCACCCGGTCGATCCAGGTGATCGTCTGGTCAACTAGGTCTTCGGTCAGGTGGTAGTTCGGCCGGCCAATGTGCGGCGAGATCGGCGTCGTTTGGTCGTACACCGGCGGTTCGAACTGCGAGGCTTCCGCTCCCAAGATGCCGTAGAAGCGATCGAATCCCATGCCGGTTGGCCACCGATCGAACGGGCCGGCCGGGCTCTGTTCCCACGATGGCGTGAGATGCCACTTGCCAAAACACGACGTGGCGTAACCGTTCATGCGGAGCACTTGCGCAACCGTTGCTGCTTCAGGTGGGATGGCACTGTCGTAGCCAGGAAATGAGTTGGCGATCTCAGTGATGCCCCCCATGTGGACCGCGTGGTGATTGCGTCCAGTCAAGATTGCAGCTCGTGTGGGGGAGCACAGCGCGGTCGTGTGGAACTGGTTGTAGGCAAGACCTTCATTGACCACCCGATCAAGCGCAGGCGATGGTACCGGTCCACCAAAGGTCGAAAAGGATCCAAACCCAACGTCATCGAGCACGATGAGCAGCACATTTGGTGCGCCAAGAGGAGCCCCGTCAATCGTGAGCTTCTCCGGTGTCGACGCTTCAATGAGTCGTTCGACGACTCCACCGAATTTTGGCGTCGCTTTCGGGAGGCTTGTTGGCGTCGTCATGAACGAAGCGACGGAACGTCGAAGGCAGACAGTGCTTGGGTGAGACGTGCACGATCGCCTTCTACCCTGAGTTCTCCGTTTTGGAGAGCACTCGAAAGCTCCATTGCGCCACCGAGGACTGCAGCCCAGGCTGCCTTGTCCCCCGACAGCGTGACGTCAGCATGGTCACCATTGGTAGGAACAGCGACGCAGTTGCGGAGGTGGAGTCCTGTGCGCTCGTCACCGAAGTCCCAAGT
>CAIXCS010000261.1 GCA_903918025.1 uncultured Actinomycetes bacterium | reverse complement strand
TGTAGGCACCCTTTGCATGATGGCTGACGTGCTGGGCACCAAGACTGATTGGCAACTTGTCACCCTCGACAATCGTCTGAACGGTTCGAAGATCAGTAAATGGCGGGTGGACAGCTACCTCCACCTTGCTCAACTCAAGTTGGTTGAGCCGAAGCCCTAGATCGCGAATCAAGTGGAGGGCTTCATGGTGGTCAAGATTGAGTTTCCAATTGCCGGCAATCAGTGCGTTGCGCCCCATGGTCATCCCTTCGGTGCATTCGATGCGGACCGAAGCGCGGCAAGTCCAGGCAAGTCGCCGTGTTCAATGAATTCAAGGCTCGCACCGCCACCAGTTGACATGAAGGAGATGTGCTCGGCGAGACCGGCCCCATTGAGCGCCATTGCACTGTCGCCTCCCCCGATCACGCTGAACCCGGAACTCGCTGCCACCGCGTGGGCAACGCCAAGGGTGCCCTCGGCAAATCGCTCGTCTTCGAATGCACCGACGGGTCCATTCCAAAGAATGGTCGCAGCTTCTGCAATCCGTTCGCCGAATGCTTTGACACTCTCCGGCCCTACATCGAGACCAATCCAACCCTCGGGAAGATCCTCGCCATAGGTCACCACTTCCGACGTCGGGTTGGTGCCATTGAACTGCGGACCAAACGAACCTCCGGGCTCGATCGCCACGATGTCGGTCGGCAAGAGAATCTCAACATCTCGGCGTAACAATTCTTGGCATTGGGAGATCTTCGTTGGGTCGACCATCGAGGCCCCGATTGAATGCCCTTGAGCTGCCAAGAATGTGAACGCCATGGCTCCGCCAACAATCAGCGTGTCCACCTTGTCAGCCAGGGTCATGAGAATGCCCAGCTTGTCGGCAACCTTCGCCCCACCAACAATCGCCACGAATGGCGAAGGAGGCTGATGAAGGAGCCCCCCGAGTACCTCGACCTCTCGCTGCACCAGACGTCCTGCGGCAGATGGAAGACGCCGAGCGATGCCAACCACTGAGGCATGGGACCGATGAGATGACCCAAACGCATCGTTGACGAAGCAGTCGAAGGAATCAATCAGCGCGTCAACCGCTTCGTCGGAGCAGGATTCTTCGCCCGGGTGAAATCTCACATTCTCGAGAACCTCAACCCCAGGCAGCAATCGCTCCATAACCGCCGCCACTGGTGCCATTGAAAAGTTGGGATCTCCCATGACCTTTGGCCGTCCGAGGTGCGAGCACACCGAGACCGTTGCCCCCTGCTCCAAAAGATAGGTAAGCGTTGGCAGGGTCGCAGTAATTCGAAAGTCATCGACGACGACTCGTTCTCCATTTCGTTCCGCCAGTGGGACGTTAAAGTCCGCACGCACCAAGACGCGAGCCCCTGAGATGTCTCCGAGGTCCTCCAAAAGGGGAAGCCCGGCAAGGGCGGCTGGGCGATCTCCCATGCGGCTCAAGCTCCGAGAAGAACGGCGAGATCAACGAGTCGGTTTGAGTAGCCCCACTCGTTGTCGTACCAGCCAAGCACCTTGACCATCGAGCTCGAGTCATCAATTCGCTGGACCATCGTGAGTCCTGCATCAAAGGTGCATGAGGCCGGAGAAGAAACAATGTCTTCCGACACAATCGGCTCTTCGGTGTACACGAGCACCTTTCCTAGGCGGTCCGTCTTGGCTGCTGCCGCGTAGGCGGCGTTCACTTCAGCAACGGTCGGATTGCCAGGAACCACCGCGGTGAAGTCCGTGATTGACCCAACCGGAACGGGGACCCGAAGGGAGGTGCCATCAAGCTTTCCCTTCATGGATTCGAGCACGAGGCTCGTCGCACGGGCTGCACCAGTTGAACTCGGCACGATATTGACCGCAGCAGCCCTCGCTCGACGAAGGTCGCTATGGGCGAGGTCAAGGAGATTCTGGTCATTGGTATAGGCATGAACCGTCGTCATGAGACCGCTGATGATGCCAAACGCGTCATCGAGGACCTTCACCATTGGGACGAAGCAATTGGTCGTACACGACGCATTCGAGACCACGATGTGCGCTGCTGGGTCATAGGTGTCGTCGTTGACTCCCATGACAAAGGTCGCATCTACTTCGGTCCCAGGAGCCGAGACGATGACCTTTTTCGCTCCACCTTTCAAATGCTGCGAGGCCTTTTCACGGGTAGTGAAGAGTCCAGTCGACTCCACGATGACGTCAGCACCAACCGATGCCCAATTGAGTGCACCTGGGTCGCGCTCAGCGAACACCACAATTCGCTTGCCATTAACCACAATGGCATCGCCATCGACTTCAACCGTTCCGGCAAAACGACCCTGTGTCGAGTCATAGCGAAGAAGGTGCGCGAGGGTCGTCGCCGAGGTCAAGTCGTTGATCGCGACCACCTCGATGTCAGCACCGCTTGCAAGCACCGCTCGAACGAAATTGCGTCCAATACGTCCAAACCCGTTAATACCGACCCGAACTGCCACGTTGCCTCCTAGAAGTGTGAGCGTGTCCTACGCCAGCGGCGACACTACCGCTGCTAGACGAGTGGGGTCGTGCATGGGCCGATCCTCATAGGAGAGGTCGGCCTCAATGACTTCTGCGGTGACGCTTCCTCGGGCCATGCCGAGCGAAGGATCCCACACCACGACATCTGGTTGAATGCCATGCCGATCGAGTGCATCGACATGGTCTGCAAGGGAAAATCCGAAGGTTTCTGGAACCTGCTCGCGAAGGTTGGCGACGTAGATCTTCTTGGCACTTGTTTGCGCCAAGGCTTCTTGGATACACGCAGGAGCAACGGACGCGAGGACGCTGGTGAAGAGGGATCCAGGACCAAGAAGAATCTGGTCAGCTCCGGCAATCGCCTCCAATACCGCCTCGGGGACCATGGGGAGTTCTGGTTCAAGTGAGATTGAAGCGATGTCTGGTCGGCGTGCAATCGCACTTTGACCTCTCACGAGGCCAGTCGAGGTTTCTGCCATCAGCACAACCGGTTCGAGCGTCGACGGCAGAATCCTTCCAACACAGTCGAGCACCTCAGCTGCGGCATCAAG
>CAIXCS010000260.1 GCA_903918025.1 uncultured Actinomycetes bacterium | reverse complement strand
TCAGCATTATCAGTGCTGCGCTCTAACCAACTGAGCTACGACCCCGTGGGGCCTCAACCTTACACCACCACTTTCGACCACTTCTCTGCCTTGTTCAGTCGCCCGGCCACACACGAATCGACAGCGACTGGCTCGCCGTAGCGAGCAGGGTGCCTCGTTCCGACCACATGAACGCTGTCCCTTGCGCGTACCCATTGACGAGAGCATGCATGCGAATGTCGAGCAGCACCCACTCCGTTGGTTCGAGTTGCACAATACGAATGGTGTTGTCGAGACTCCTCGCCATGATGCGCCGACCGAGCGGCTGCGAAACCGCGCCCGAGAGAAAGTCACCAAAGACTGCAAGCGTTCCAGCTGAAGGCTCTTGATGGCCCGGCACTCGACACCAAAGAGCAGAGTTCGCCGAGCCGAGCGTGCCATCTAATTCTTCAAAGGTTCTCCCGAGCGCCACACGCGTCTCAACGAGTGAGAAGACCGAACGCTGGACTTCAACGGGGATCCTCCGGAGTGGGCAGTCTTCGGGCTTCGAGACGGTGGGCATGTGTTCCCAAACACCGCCGAGATCTGACTCGGACTGCCCGAGAGCGGCATTCACCGTGAGGATCTCCGTCTCTCCAACACGACCGACAGCACGCCCCTGACTCACCCGACCACCTTCGGCCGCAAGCGTCACTTCGATATCTAAGGTCGATGAAGTCTTTGCATGGCTCAAGTACTGGGCAGTTGCCCAAATAGTTGGACGACCTGAAGCCTCCTCAAGAGCAACGACCGCCGCACCGAGTCCACATCCTCCGAAGAGAAAGTTGCCAGGCGTGACTAAGTGTTCACTGACGGGCAGGGTCCAATGAAACCGGTCTTCACCGGGTTCGATTCCCATAAAGGTCTTCGCATCCATGGCTGCGACGGTAGTCGGCAACACAGAAGGCGGCGTTCAGCGAGCTGCAACCGCCAGAAGACTCGCATAGGCGCGCGCTCCAACACCATCAATTGGCAAATGAATACCATCGGAATACCCCTGAGTGAAGAACCACGCAGGGTGAGGAGTCGCGAGACGATCCCAATCGGCAATGACCACATTGGGGTAGCGGAGCGATGCAGCCTTGAGTGATCGATTGTTATTCACCATGTACACGTGTGCTCGTCGTTGATCATGATTGGTCGCAAACACCACCTTGCGGGCGCCACGAAGTTGCGCCATGACGGCATCAACCATTGGATTGGTGATCGTCCCGTTGGTTCCAAGCGCGATGATAACGACTGATCCCAGTTGCCGATGGGCTTTCAACTGGTCGAGGAGATTTCCAGGTCCAACGAGGACACCAAGCTGTTGGCTCGTTTGCGCAAAGATGACCGCGTTCTTGATGTCACGCTTGAGCGCTGCAGAAATGTCGAGCATTACCGAGTCGCCAATTGCCGTGACAATGCCTGGTCGAAATACTGGAGGGACAACTCGAGGTTGAGCAGCGCCCACCGAAGTAGCTGCCCCAAAGGAGATGCTGGCACTCCCGAGTAGCCCAGCCAATGCCAAGGCGAATCCCGTTGACCGCTTCCGCTCTCTCCCCTTCATTGCCACACAATCTCCGTGTTCACCTATCAACGCACTTACTGTCTCTCCACCTTCGCATACGAAGCATCGCTTGGAATGTCATCTTTGGAACTTCTCAGTGAGAGCTAGTTCCTTGGCCGAGGTTTCATTCCACCACCGCCAAGAGAGCACCATGAAAGACTGCCTACGTGCTCCCAACTTGGTTCGTCTACGTCGGCGCGGCCATCAGCGTGTTCGGGCTCATTCCCTACATTCGAGACACGCTCCGTGGCGACACGTCTCCACATCGCGTCACCTGGTTTCTTTGGGGTTTCATCCCACTCGTTACCTTCGTTGTCCAACTCCATCTTCACGTAGGGCCCGCCGCCATCATCACTCTGGCCTTTGGTCTCACTCCGATTGCAGTTCTCGTTGCGAGCGCCAAGAGTCACGCCGGATCGTGGGAGATCACGCAATTCGATTGGTTTTGTGCAGCGATCAGCCTCATCGGTACGGGTGTCTACGTTGTCACCCAAAGGGGAAATCTCTCCATTGTCTTGCTGCTGATCGCCGATGTCTTCGCAGCAATCCCAACCCTTCGAAAGTCGTGGACTGATCCAACGTCCGAGACTTGGTCCGCATTTGCCTTCGGCATTGTCGCAACCTTGCTGACGGTGAGCAGCGTCCAAGACTGGACCTTTGCCTCAGTGGCCTTTCCGCTCTACATCGCCATTCAAAACGGAGCACAGGTCCTCCTCATCACCACGCAAATTGGACCAAGAGTGCATGCCGCTCGACGCAGAGCTCACGAATCTCATCGGTAGCGATCGAGCAAGTCTCTCGTATCTCCGCCAATCTCCACGTTCTTGTGGGAGAGGACCCCATATGAAGAGAGTTGCGAGTCGACCCCATCAACAACGTGAGTGAAGATCAATGGCACCGCGGCATTCTCTAGGCGCTTTGCGAGATTTCCAAGATCGAGCCCAGCGCTGTTGTCAATATCGGCAATGGCTGACGCGTCAACAATGATGCATCGTGGATGGTGAGCAGTCGCCAAGTGCCAGACCTCTTCGACAAATTTTGGAGCATTCGCGTAGTAGAGACTTGCCTGGAATCGGTAGAGGTAGACACCAGGAAGAATCGCAACGTCGTCTGCGAAGGGGTGAGGAACCCAGGCACCTGTCGCATCGATCTCCATGAGGAAGTTCTTCGGGTCATAGCCACGGCGCACGTGGTTCACGAGTGCCACAACGATCGAGACAAGGATGCCGAGTTCGACGCCGAGAACGACCACGGCAACTGCCGTCCCAATCGCCACAACTGCTTCGTCTCGTCGATGTGCAGCAATCACACGTATTTCCCCCAGCCGAATGAGATGCACCCCAATGGTGAAGACAACGGCCGCCAAGATTGCTTCTGGTAGGTAGGCCAACGGCTTCTTCAAGAGGAAGAGTGCGAGCAGTGCGACTCCAGAGGCAACGACGGCGGCCCACTGGGTTCGACTACCCGCTTCATCGACAATCTCTGTCTTGGTGGGGCTCCCGTTCACCACGTACGTACCACTGGCCATGGATGCCAGGTTCGACAGACCCAAAGCAAGCAGGTCGCGATTCGGCTCATACTCCTCGTCATACCGACTCGCATAGGCACGTGCAGTCGCTGCACTCTGGGCCAGGATGACGAGCGCCAACGAAAGCGAAATCGTGACGAGGGTGGACCACGAGCCACGAGGCACCGACGGAAGTTGGAGATGGAAGACGGATCCACTGATTGGACCGATCACGGCGAGTCCATGCGAAGGAAGGTCCGTCGAACTGCTCACGATGATTGAACCAACGAGAACAATGAGCGCTATTGGCACTCGTTTGAATCGTTGCAGTCCAAAGAAGAGTGCCAATGCGCCTGCGCTCACCCCGGCGGTCACCCACGAGATCGCACCCAGATGCTGCAAGGTCGCAACCAGCGTGCCGAGCGTGCCGGAACTGTGGAGGTGTACTCCGAGCATGTTCGGAAGTTGGCCAACGGCGACTGAAACACCAATACCAATCAAGAAACCAACGAGGACGGTTTGACTGAGGAAGTTTGCAATGAATCCAAGGTCGAGAAGTCGCGCAATCAGCAACCAAACTCCCGTCATTCCGGCCAAGAGACCTGCAATGGCAACGTAGTTTGGCGTCTCTTGGACAGCGATACCAACAAGCCCCGCTGCCATGATCGCGGCAGTTGCCGAGTCGGCCCCAACGACCAAGTGTCGAGAACCACCGAACCAGACGTAGACGAGGAGTGGAAGCACCAGCGTCAGGATCCCGGTGAGGACTGGCATGCCGGCAATAGTTGAATAGCCAATGACTTCGGGAATCCCAATCGCCGCAAGCGTAAGCCCCGCGAGAATCTCGGTCTTTCTTTGGACCGGACTCGATGACTCCAGTCCAATTGGTCGCAGCATCCGCACTCTCTGTCTGTCTGTTGGTTGTCACTCAACCTACCGAAGTAAGGACCTGTGACGAAGGTCCGTCGTGCCGCGGCTACGCTAAGTCAACCTTCGGGGGCGTAGCTCAGCTGGCTAGAGCACCTGCTTTGCAAGCAGGAAGTCGTGGGTTCGAGTCCCATCGCCTCCACCAAACGGGACATGTTCGAACCTGGGTCCTCAGATGTCACCGTCGTCGGTGCACCTGAGGTCAACCAGGCTCGAAACTCTCGATCATTGAAACTGCTGAAGGGTTCGGCCACGCGGGCGTACATCACGGTCCCGCCGAGGTCGACCTGGATCTCCTTGAATACTGCCTGGTTGAGTTGGCGGCGGACATTTGGTTCGGCCTTCCGGTAGGCGTCGGAGATGCGGTTGGTCAGCAGCAAAGCCTTCTCCAGATTCCGCTCCAGCGTCTCCCAGTGAACCTCGGTGTTGGCGAGCACGGCCCCGGCGTCGGCCAGCTCCTTGCCGATGCGGTCCTGCTCTTCTTTCAACAGTTCGAGCGGAACGGCTCCGGCGAGATGGGCCTTGAGTAGCGAGCGTCGCTCTTGCTCGAGGTCGAGGACCCGCTTCCGCTCCCGCTTGACCATCTGCAAGGCCCGTGAGTTGCGCTTCTTGGCCGCAGCCAGCAACGCTTTGTAGACCGAGCGCATCGTGCGCTCGTCGATCACGACGTTCTCGTAGTAGTCCTCGACGTGGCGTTCGATCTCTTCGGCGCTGATGTAAGGCAGGTCGCAGGCGTTGTGCTTGCCATGCCGGCCGATGCAGACGAAGTAGTCATAGACGCCACCGTGACCGTGGTTGCGAGAGAAGATCATGCGGGATCCGCAGCGGGCGCAGAAGATCGTGCCCTTCAGGTAGTGCTCGTGATGCTGGGGCTTCTCCCCCGCCTGGTTCCGGGCATGCAGTAAGGCCTGCACCTTGGCGAAGGTGTCGATGTCCACCAGTGGCTCGTGACTACCCTGGTACTCGGCCCCGCCCCAGAGGAACCGGCCCATGTAGAAGCGGTTGGCCAGCATCCGGTGAACCTGGCTCAACCCGAATGGCTGGGAGGTTCGCTTCGGCGTTGTTCGGCTCCTCAGCCCTCGAGCCTCTAAGGCCTCGACAAGCTGACGCAGGCTGTAGTCCCCGTTGGCATAGACCTCGAAGGCCCAGGCAACATGGGGTGCTCGCTCTTCGTCGATCTCGATCCAGCGGAGTTGATTGCCACCGGAGAGGTCCTGGCGGTTCAGATAGCCGACCGGAGCCATGCCGGGATAGGCGCCTCGCTCCGCCTTCTTCGAGGTCCCCTTGATGATCTCGTTTGAGAGATTCTGGCTGTAGTACTCGGCGATGGTGCTCATGATCCCGTGGAGCAACATGCCGCTCGGGGTCTCGTCGATCTGTTCGGTCACCGAGACCAGTTGTGCCCCGGATTGGCGGATGGCAAGCGTGATCTCGACGTCGTCCCCTCGGTTCCGAGCGAGGCGATCCACCTTGTGGACAATGACGAAGTCAGCATCACGCTCTGTCTTCAGGCGGTCCAACATGGCCTGCAGTTGGGGTCGGTCAGCCTTGCGAGCGGACTCTCCGGCGTCGACGTAGACCTCTAGAACGTCGGCGTTCATGCTCTCGGCCTTGGCGATGCATGCATCTCGCTGGGCTCCGATCGAGAAGCCCTCACCATCTCGGTCCGTGTTGACCTGACCCATGGAACTCACCCGGGCGTAGACGACTGCCGTTGAGCGGCGCTCGATGTCGCTGCCCTTGTTGTTCTTGGCGCCTGCGTTGTTGTTTCCCATCTCTCCCTCCTTCTTCTTGTTGTTGATTACGTGACTAGGTGACTGGCTCTGTGTGGCACTTGCTTGCGAATCGGAACTGCTGGCCTCCAGTTGTGATGGCTCGGCCCACACCGAGGTTGGGCCTGTTTGATGCCGAGGTGGCGAAGGCGAATCGACATGGCCGAGGAACT
>CAIXCS010000259.1 GCA_903918025.1 uncultured Actinomycetes bacterium | reverse complement strand
CTGGAAGGAAGGAGAGAGAATGTCTGAAGACGAAGGTAACTTCAGCGAGATCGAGAAATTTCTTAGCTCACTTCACGAACCACCGGAATTCATTGCATTTGACTTCGAGCGTGGTCGATCGCTTGCAGAAAAGCAGGACGAAGCGATGATTGCTGAATACCGAGATCAGGGGCTCTTTATTTCAAATGGTTTTATCGTTGAAGTGCACTGGGATACCAAGTTCAAGGGATCAAGCAAACTCATTCCCACTGACGGAAGCGGTCGACTCCCTGCTGATGTCATGGCTGATCTAGGGCCAAATGTCATCAGCGGTAAATACGAAGTCCACAACAACACGCTTCTCGAACACTTTCTATCGGCAAAGGTCCAATTCCAAGTTCTCGCTCGCGATGTAGAACTCAAGTTGCTCTCAATATTGGATGACGTGATCACCAGCGGGCCGAGTGATTCAGTTTTCGAGTTGGACGCGTCCCTCTTCTGGAAGCAGTCTGAAACTGAAACAGGGACCACATTGGCTACGGAACTTCGCTTAGTCCTCCCCATGGAGATGCTCGCGCCTCAGAATGACCCTGAACGCGCCCCTCGTCTGCTTCTGGGAGTTGAAGAAGAGGAGTAAGGGTTCCCCACCAAGCGCCTAATTTGCAACCACTACGCGCGAGTGCATACGACGAGCGTTCACCGCTCGAACGGGTGCGCGGGCGTGGATTGGCTATCGTGCTGATCAATGGTGAGGCCCGTCAAGCGGCGGACGTAGTTCTACTTCGAAAGAAGGGCGCGAAGCGTCTGTGATGAGTGGTCGCCGTCTTGCACCAACCAGAAGGTCCAGCCATCAGCGACACGGCCTTCGCTCACGGCTTCGGCTGCGATATCCGGGCTCTCGTAGCGAACGCCACCAACCAGAATTCCGTAGTCATCGGTGACCACGGCGCTGACAGTGACAAGTCCGTCAATCGTCGCGAGGGTGTCGCCTACGGTGAGCAGACCGCGATCCACGAGACTGGCGAAACGCTCATCGCGCCTGACGTTCCAACCACCGCGGGTGGTGCTGCTCTCTTCACGGAGCGTGTAGGAGAGGCTGGGCTCTTCAAACTGGCGGAACTTCCACACGGCGTCGTTCATCTTCGACGCGTTGAACGCTCCAGCATTCACGAGGCGTCCGAAGTCTCGGAGCGAGAGCGTGGTGACCTTCTCGAATAGGTCTGGCTCAACCTGCGTGATGATGTCATAGACCGTCTTTTCGCGGTCGTCCGTGAGATACATAAAGGCCGGGATACGGGTGAGGAAGCGTTGGAGCTTCTTCTTGATACCCTCACGCTTCTTCTTCGCCTCGTCTTCCTTCTTCGATTCGGTAGGCGTGAGCTTCTCTCGCGCGAGCTTCTTGGGGCGCAGCTCTTTGTTCGTCGAGATCAGCGCGGTGAGGTCGTCGGAGATGTTGCGGAACATCTCGATCTGCTCCAAGCTGTCGAGCAGTTGCTGGTCGGCCAAAATGGCCTCCATTGCCTTGATGTCCAGCGTGATGAGTTCGGGCGAGTTCCACCGGCGCGCCAGCATCGAGGAGCTGATGCCCTTGGTGAGGTAATCGATGACGTCACCAGCTTGGAGGTGCTGCATTGCGTAGCCGGTAAAGGAGAGCACGGGCAAGAACTCCATGAACTCGTCGAGTGCAGCCTCCTCGTTGGTGTCACTCGTGGCGGCAGCGCGAAGCTTGGTCGCATACTCAACAATGAGGCGCAGCGCGCGGTTCGGTGAGAAGTCGATGACGTAGCACTGCTCTTTGACGACGGCTTCTTCCAGGCCGCCCTCTTCGGTATTCACGTACTTGTAGGACCATGGCGACTGAACACGGAAGGCGGCTTGAAAGTAGGTCTCAGGGCTTTTCAGTTCGCGCAGCATAAAGATGCCGGCCCACGCGGGGACTGTGACGCCAGTCATCAGCTTGCCGCACGACAGGGTGATGCTCTTTGAGTCTTGGGGCACGCTACCGATGGCGTTCATCACCGGGCCAAGCGCCTTCTCGCCCATTCCAGCCTTCGAGCCGGCGGCCACCACGATCTGGTAGTCGCGGAAGAACTTGTTGTGGGGCTGGCGCATCAGGTCGCGCATCGCCACGCACGCATCAACACTCGGCAGATACCACACCGTGTGTTGAAGTGAGGTCAGGAGATTGACGTCCTCGAAGGGCAGCGGAGGGCGATTCGTGCTCGACACACTCGCCCAGAGGTCGGTGAGGTCCTGGCCGCGTAGGAGGTCAAGCCACTTCTGGACCTCGAGTTCGTGAATGAACTTCGGCGGCTTCGAGTCCTTCTCAATGCGGAAGAACTCCGTCAGCGAGAACTCGGACATGTTGTTGATTGCGACCTCTTTGAGCTTTTCGGGCATCTCGTAGGCGAGCAGATTCATTCGAGGTAGTGAGAGGTAGGGGTTGGCGGTTGCGCCGGGCCAGTTTTTCTTGGCCCGCTGCTCGTCGGAGTAGGTCCAGT
>CAIXCS010000258.1 GCA_903918025.1 uncultured Actinomycetes bacterium | reverse complement strand
GAAAGCACGGCCGGAATCTGACTTTGCCCGGCAACCCAGTCCCTGGTGTCTTGGCACAGAAGTCCGAGCACTTCCAATAACAGAGTGCTCTGCCTCACCAGATCTCTCGAAAAGACCGGTTCGTGGTGGGCAATACGATTTCGCAAGAAGTTCATCTGGCCAACCAGGTCCGAGACGTAGTCGCGTGTCAGAGACGTGCGGCTTGGGTCCGCTAAGAAGGCGGGGCGAATCACTGGCCAGAGGGACGCCTGGTACCGCTTGTTGAGCAAACTCTTCCAGAATCCGAAGGTGAGTTGAGTGATGACATCATCGTGTGAAGGCGTGCCTCCCACCTGCTCTTCAGCACGTTTAAGAGCTTTGTCGAGCTCTTGGCTGCCCTCTTTGCTCAGCGATACTTGGTCGTACCAGGGGGGACTGCCTGCTCGCTTTTGGTATTTGTCACGAAGTATGGCGTCAATGCTGTTTCGCAGAGCGACCTCAACGGTGCTCAAGTCGACAAAGAAAGCCGCCGATACCCTTAGATTCCAGGCATACAGGGCCAAGGTATCATCAAGGTCTCCTTGGCAGGCTGGGACATAAGGCGCAAGTCGTGCAGTTGAAAGCCGTGTTTCAATGGCCTGGTACGGCTGACTTGACATTTCTCGTCCTCCTGGTAAAAAAGACTCTTGAAAGCCCTGGAACGATCCCTGTCGCAAGGCAAATCGCCAGGGCATCGTCATTTCTGGAGACATGTCCCAAGGTCACGACGGCCCGACCTGACGACCGTCTCGCGAACAAAGAGCTCGGCCAGCTCGACAACAAGCGACACCGCCGACTCTTGGCGTTTGCTCTTCCATACGTGCAGTTGCGAACAACCTTGGACCCCGCGTGATCGGGACACGGCGGCGAGGCGGTCGAGGTCGCGGCCTCGACTGACTCGTTAGTGACTACTCGAACTGAAAAGGTGTGGGGCACGCCAAAGGCGGGCGCGCAAGAGAACTTCTTCGCAACACCCACCTTTGATTTGCGCGAACCGTTCGAGATGGCAGCAGAGCCCGTTTGTTGCAGGCACCCCACCTCGACTGATGCTGCCTTGGATCTGCCGCTTTTCGCCACCTCTCCAGTATGCCGGGGAGGTGAGACGTGCCCCCACTATCTCATCTTGCTGCCGAACCGACGCTCGCGCGGGGGCTTCTTTTTCGCTCGATCAGATGATGAGTGACAGCGGGTTCTCCAGCAGCCGCGTCAACGTCTGCAGGAACTGCGCGGCCAGGGCACCGTCGATAATGCGGTGGTCGGCCGACAAGGTGAACTTCATGCGGTGGTGCACCACGACCTCGTCACCCACGACGACGGCTTCCTTCTTCGTGCCACCAACGGCCAAAATGGCACCTTCTGGTGGGTTGATGATGGCGGTGAACTCTTCGACGCCGAACATACCGAGGTTCGAAATGGTGAACGTGCCGCCACTCATCTGGTCGATAGAGAGCCCCTTCGTGGAGGCCTGGGACACGAGTTCGCGCGACTCAGCGCCGAGGTCGGAGACCGTCTTGAGATCGGCGTCGACAATCACCGGGACCACCAGACCGTTGTTCGAGGCCACGGCCACGCCGATGTTGACGCGGTCGTGCACGAGCATCGATGGCGCGTTGTCACCAACGTACGAGGCATTGATCAACGGATGCTCGCGCAGGGCGAGAGCACAGGCGCGAATCAGTAGGTCGTTGATTGAGACCTTCGAACGACCCAGGGCGGCGAGCTGCTCATTGAGTTGCCCACGTAGTTGGACCAGCGCCTCGACGTCAGCGGCAGCCGTGACGTAGAAGTGGGGGATGGAACTCGCGCTTTCGCCGAGTCGGCGAGCGATAACGCGCCGGACGGGGGTGAAGGGAATCTCCTTCGATCCGCGCTTTTGGTCGACCAGTGGGCCTGAAGCCATGGGCATTGCTGCACCACGCGGGGTTTCGGTAACGTGGGCTGGGCTCGCTTGACCGAGGTCGGCGCGGACGATACGGCCACCGGGGCCCGAACCACGAACGTCGCGAAGGTCTAGTTGCTGTTCGCGGGCCAATCGGCGCACGAGCGGCGAGGCGATGATGCCGGTGCGTTCCTCAAGGTCACTGGCGACGGGCGCGACCGTCTCGGCGAGGGGGGCTGTCACGACGGCCGACGACGCCGGAGTGACGGCGACCACTGGTGTGGCGGTCGCCGCGGCGCCCTTGCCATTGTCGAGTTGGGCGATTGGGGTGCCGATAGGTGCGACACTGCCGTTGGGAACCAAAATGGCGGTCAAAGTACCGGCCTCGTAGGCCTCGTACTCCATGGTGGCCTTGTCGGACTCAATCTCACAGAGAATGTCGCCAACGTTGACCTGATCGCCTACTTGCTTGTGCCAGCTGGCGATAGTTCCCTCTTCCATGGTGTCGGAGAGGCGGGGCATGGTGATGTCAATCATGGGGACCTGTCTTTGAACGGCGATGACCAATGGCGTCAAGGGTCTGGTAAATGGCGTTAATGATGTCGTCCTCGCTCGGCAGCGCGGCTGTTTCGAGTGACTTGGCGTAGGGCATGGGGACTTCGGCCATGGCCACTCGACGCACGGGGGCGTCGAGATAGTCAAAGGCACCGTCGGAGATAGTGGCGGCGACTTCAGCGCCAATGCCGTACGTCAACCAGTCGTCTTCGACGACGACGGCGCAGTTCGTCTTCTTGACCGAGTTGATGATGGTCTCGCGGTCGAGGGGGCGCAGGCTGCACAGGTCAACGACTTCGATGTCGAGGTGGTCCGAGTCGGCCAGTTGGTCAGCAATCTTCTTCGCGACGTAGGCCATGCGCGAATACCCAATCAAGGTCAGGTGTGAACCTTCGCGAGTGACTTTCGCCTTCCCGATAATTGCCGGCTCATCGTGATCGGGTACTTCGCCCTTGGTGTTGTAGAGGGCCAAGTTCTCCAGGAACAAGACGGGGTCGTCGTCACGGATGGCCGCGAGCATCAACGCCTTGGCGTCGGCGGGCGTCGAGGGAGCGACGACCTTCAGGCCGGGTACGAAGGCGTAGTAAAGCTCAATGTTCTGCGAGTGCG
>CAIXCS010000257.1 GCA_903918025.1 uncultured Actinomycetes bacterium | reverse complement strand
TCGAACTCGATGCCCTGACCAATGCGGTTTGGGCCAGAGCCAAGAATGACGACTCGATCTCGAGGGGAAGGCTGGACTTCGTCCTCTTCTTCATACGTCGAGTAGTGATACGGCGTCTGCGCCGGGAATTCAGCCGCACAGGTGTCGACGGTCTTGAAGGTCGGAATGACCCCAAAAGAAACTCGTGCGGCCCGGATGGTCGCTGCTTCACACCCGAGGAGATAACCAAGTTGTGCGTCAGAGAAACCGAGACGCTTCAGCGCTCGAAGCCCGGAACGCCCAAGGGCATCGAGCGTCGAAGTGGCAGAGCCGAGGCTTGCGTGCAACTCGGAGAGCTCCTGACGCGCGGTCGTTATTCTGGCCATTTGATCGAGGAACCATGGATCAATGCCCGTCAGTTCCACGAGGTCCTCGACAGACTTTCCGCGCCGGAAGCCAGCCTCGACCGCAAAAATTCGATCAGGTGCCGCTACGGAGATGGCCTCGTTCAGTTCCTCGTCGCTGAGTCGATCGAGATCTGCTTCAGCCGGATCAGCATTCAGCCCATGGCGACCTTGTTCCAAGGATCGCAGAGCCTTTTGGAGCGACTCTGGGAAGGTCCGACCAATTGCCATCACTTCACCAACGGACTGCATCCTCGTCCCAAGTCGAGCCTCAGCGCCAGGCAACTTCTCAAACGCCCAGCGAGGAATCTTGGTGACGACGTAGTCAATTGATGGCTCGAATGAAGCCGGCGTTGCCTTGGTGATGTCATTCGTGATTTCGTCGAGGTGATAGCCAACCGCCAGCCGGGCTGCGATCTTGGCGATTGGGAACCCAGTTGCCTTGGAGGCAAGCGCCGAACTTCGTGAAACCCTCGGATTCATCTCAATAACAAGGCGACGACCCGTTGCAGGATCGACGGCAAACTGCACATTTGATCCGCCGGTTTCAACACCTACCCGCCGGAGGCAAGCAAACGCGTCATCACGCATTGCTTGGTACTCAACGTCGGAGAGTGTTTGGGCTGGTGCCACGGTAATTGAGTCGCCCGTGTGCACACCCATGGGATCGAAATTCTCGATCGAACAAACGACCACACAGTTGTCGGCGGCGTCTCGCATGACTTCGAGCTCGTACTCTTTCCAACCAGCAATGGACTGCTCCACCAGAATTTCGGTGATCGGACTCGCGTCAAGGCCTTCTTGCGCGAGTCGGGCCATTGCGACATCGTCATGGGCAATACCCGTACCAGCTCCACCGAGGATGTAACTCGGACGAATGATGATTGGGTAGCCAATCGTTGCGGCGATGGTCATCGCTCCTTCGAGGCTGTGGGCAAAGTCAGAGATCGGCACTTCGAGACCGATGTCTTCCATTGCACCTTTGAACTGCTCGCGGTTCTCCGCGGTTGCGATCGCGACGGGATTGGCGCCGATCACTTCAACGCCGTAGCGCTCGAGCACACCAAGCTCAACCAACTCCATCGTCAAGTTGAGCGCGGTCTGTCCGCCAAGTGTCGGGAGGAGTGCATCGGGGCGTTCAGCCCGAATGATGGCCTCAATGACTTCCGGCGTCAGCGGTTCGACGTAGGTCGCATCAGCAGTCGCCGGGTCGGTCATGATCGTTGCAGGGTTGGAATTCGCCAGAATTACCCTGTAGCCCTCCTCGCGAAGGACCCTGCAAGCCTGGGTGCCGGAGTAGTCAAACTCACAGGCTTGGCCAATCACAATCGGGCCGGACCCGATCACAAGAATGGAATGAAGATCCTCACGCTTCGGCACTTGGGGCTCCTCTGAGCAGCTCGGCAAATCGATCAAAGAGGTAGCGGGCATCATGCGGCCCGGGACCGGCTTCGGGGTGATACTGGACGGAGAAGGCACGGGCATTCGTCACGGCAAGCCCTTCCACCACGCCATCATTGAGATTGCGATGGGTCACGGTCGCTCCATTGAGCGAACCTTCATCAACCGCGTAATTGTGGTTCTGACTGGTGATTTCGACGTGACCGGTCTCCAGGTCCATCACGGGATGATTGGCCCCGTGGTGTCCAAAGGGAAGCTTGTACGTCGTGGCCCCAAGTGAACGGGCCAAGAGCTGATGGCCGAGACAGATGCCAAAGATTGGGAGGCGACCAATGAGCTCACCAATGGTGCCAACTGGACTGCCGAGTGCGGCTGGGTCCCCCGGACCATTGGAAAGAAACAGTCCATCTGGACTGAGGGAGAGCACTTCATCTGCCGTCGTCGTTGAAGGAACCACCGTGATGTGGGCAAGGCCTTGAAGTTGGCGAAGCATGGTCATCTTGACGCCGAAGTCGAGCACCACGAGTCGATGAGGACCGCCAGGCAACTCATAGGGCTGATCGGTCGTGACGAGTGTCGTCAGGTCTTGATCATCGGTCCCGTGAGCTGCCTTCGCTGCATCGGCGAGGTCTTCAATAGGGCCGGGTCCGAATGCGCCTGGGAGAGCCCCATGATCACGCAGGTGACGCGTGAGTCGGCGCGTGTCGACACCACAGAGCATTGGTAGTTCCGTCCGAAGAGCAAAATCTGACAAGTCCTCGGTGGACCTGAAGTTCGATGCTCGATCGGCGAGATCGCCCATCACGGCACCCTGACACCAAACGTTCGATGACTCGTCGTCAACCGCAGTCGTTCCATAATTCCCGAGGTGGGCTGTCGTGAACACGATGATCTGACCCGCATAGGAAGGGTCCGTCAAGATCTCTTGGTAGCCACTCATGGAGGTATTGAAGACGACTTCACCCGTGACGGGAACTCCAGAACTAAACCCGGCGACTTCGCCTTCGAACACGGTGCCATCAGCAAGCACCAAGTGGCCTTGTTCACGCTTACTCATCGGGTTGGCTCTCCATTTCGAACAACAACTTCTCCGCGGAGGATCGTGTGTCGAACCACCCCTTGGAGTTTGCGGCCTTCATAGGGTGTGTTCTGTGCGAGTGAAGCAAGAGACGACCCTTCGACCGTCCATGCTGCGCGGGGATCAATCACCACCACATTTGCCGTTCGGCCCACCGTGACTCTGCCACCGTGCTCGCTCTGTCCAAATGGCCGGTCACTCTGAGCGTCGAGCCCTGCGATTCGAGCCGGATTGGTTGAGAGCAAGTCAAAGAGCCCTTCCATTGCAAGACCTTCTCCGAGCACGAGTCGCTCATAGGAGAGCGAGAAAGCCGTCTCGAGTCCAAGCATCCCGGGTGGCGCTTCATCAAAGGGAAGGTCTTTGGTCTCAGGGGTGTGGGGTGCGTGGTCAGTTGCAATGGCGTCGATCGTGCCATCAAGAAGGCCTGCGACCACTGCATCTCCATGGTGCGCTGGTCGAAGCGGTGGGTTCACCTTGTAGACAGCATCGAAGGAGGCAATTGATGCATCGGTCAAGGTGAAGTGATGCGGCGCCGCTTCCGCGGTGACCTTGATGCCCGCAGCCTTTGCCCGGCGGACGAGGTCAACAGAGCCCTCGGTCGACAGGTGCAAGAGATGAAGTCGTGCACCGAGTTCGCCAGCGAGCAACAAGTCGCGAGCAACCATCGCCTCTTCTGCAGAGGCCGGCTGACCTGGCAGGCCAAGCTTTGAGGACCAGTAGCCCTCATGCACCACTCCTCCAGCAGCGATGCCAAGGTCCTCGCAATGTTCCGCATAGGTGGCACCGAGTCCTCGGCAGTAGTCGAGCGCACGCCGAGCAACGCCGCCGTTCTGCACGCCGGTTCCGTCGTCGGTGAAGAGCATCACACCCAGTTTTGAGAGTTCTGCCATAGGTGCGAGTTCTTGACCGTTTCTTCCGACCGTGATCGCACCTGCGACGGCGACTTCTGCCATTGCTGTTGCCCCAAGCCCAAGGACTGCCCGAACAACGAAGGCGCTGTCGAGGACAGGATCGGTATTTGGCATGGCAACAACGGCGGTGAAGCCACCGAGTGCCGCTGCCCTCGTTCCCGTCTCGATGGTTTCGGCCTGCTCTTTTCCGGGTTCGCGCAGGTGCGTGTGGAGATCGACGAATCCGGGACCAACGGTGCAGCCCTCTACGTCAAGAACCTCAGCATCAGGAGCATTGAGCCCTTGCCCAATGGCGGTGATGATTCCATTCTCGATCAACACATCAGCGAGCACGGGGCCGTCGCTCCCGAGTACCGTCCCTCCGGTTAGCAACAGCGATCCCAATGCAAGTTCATAGGTAGTCGTCATGATTGGCTCAGCTCCCCTCTCCGTCAGTGAATGCCATTGATCCGCCGGAGAGAAGGAGGAAGAGCACGGCCATGCGAACGGCGACGCCATTGTGCACCTGGGTGGTCACGAGACACCGAGGGTCATCAGCAACCTCAGAGGCAATCTCGATGCCACGAACCATTGGTCCCGGGTGGGTAATGAGCGCGTGAGGCGGCAGCTTCGCTGTTCGCGCAGCGGTCATGCCGAATGAGTTCGTGAACTCACGAAGCGAGGGGACGCACTCTCCACTGCCCCGCTCGGCTTGGAGGCGAAGGACAGAGACCAAATCAACGTCAGCAAGGAGGCCATCGAGATCGGTCGTTACCTCGACATCCCAACCCTCAACTGAAGGCGGCAGCAGCGTCGCCGGGGCACACAAGGTCACGTGAGCGCCGAGTGCTTGGTAGGCCAGAACATCGCTTCTCGCAACGCGACTGTGCGCGATGTCACCAACGATGACGATCCGCTTTCCTTGAAACAGCTCCGACCCGGTCGATGCGGCGTCGACGCCTTCAGCCTGAGCCCAAGCCTGGCGAACCGTGAAGGCGTCGAGGAGTCCTTGGCTTGGATGTTCGTGCCAACCATCGCCCGCATTGACGACGTGGATGTCCTCCAGCCATCGGGTTGCCTGAAGCGGTGCTCCCGAAGAGCGGTGTCGAATGATCACCGCATCAATGCCGAGCGCCTCAATGGTCTTCAAAGTGTCTTTGAGCGACTCACCCTTCTTGACCGAGGACGAGGCGACAGAGAGGCTCAAGACGTCAGCAGAAAGGCGCTTTGCCGCCGTCTCAAATGACAGCCGTGTTCGAGTGGACTCTTCGAAGAACACGGTGGCGACGACTTTGCCTTTCAAGGCCGGAACCTTCTTCATGGTTCGTCGCTCGACTTCAGCGAAGGACTCCGCGACGTTCAGGATCTCGACAATTCCTTCAGTCCCAAGATCCTCCAACGAGAGGAGATGCGGACCAATCATTTCGGCTCCAAGCGGCCGAGCATGATGCCGTCGATACTCGCATCGACGCTCTCCGCCCTTGAAGTCGGGAGATTCTTCCCGACATAGTCGGCGCGGATCGGCAGTTCCCGATGGCCACGGTCCACCAGCACAGCGAGTTCGATGGCTCGGGCGCGACCAAAGTCGGTCAGTGCATTGAGTGCCGCTCGAATAGTCCGTCCTGTGAAGAGGACATCATCAACGAGAAGAACGACCATGCCGTCGAGGTCGACCGGAATGTCAGTGGCTGCTTCTGGAAGAACAGGCCGAAGACCAATGTCATCTCGATAGAACGCAACATCAAGGGTGCCGAGAGGAATCTCGTGGCCTGAGATTCGGACGAGTTGCTCGTGCAGCAAGTGCGAAGGTTGGATGCCACCGGTCTGAAGCCCAACCACAACAAGGTCATGGACATCACCGTGGCGTTCGAAGACCTCGTGGGCCATTCTCGTGAGTCCTCGACGGACGTCACCCGCCGACGCAATTTCAGCAGTGGGGACGAAAACTGCACCCTTTGGGTGCGCGTGGGTTCGTTCGCGTGTTGCCACTCAGTCTCCTCACCGTACGGGCCTCACGGGACTCGCTTGACGGTGATCAGAATGTAGCACTGAAGGACCGAGTGGTGATCGGTCGGAGCTAACCCCGAACCTGCTTGGCGATCGTGGCGAGCACACCATTGACGAAGCGCCCGGAGTCTTCGGTCGAAAAGGTCTTGGCCAACTCGACCGCTTCATCGAGAACGACGGCTACTGGAGGCTCCGACGACGCCAAGAGTTCACAGGTGGCCATTTGGAGCACCAAACGATCGAGGACCGCCATGCGCTCAATGGTCCATCCAACCGCTGCCGCCGACATCAGTTCTTCAGCCTGTGCTCCGAATTCCGTCACCTGATCGAGCAGTTGCTGGGAAAAAGGGTCAGGCGCAACGGGAAGTTGCACGAGTAACTCCGCGACCGTCAACCCTTTGGCACTTGCTTCGTAGAGGAGACCGAGCACGCGTTCGCGAGAACTCGACCGATCCCGAATATCCTCCACCGGCGCCTCAGGCCCGAGTCAAATACTCGCCGGAGCGCGTATCTACCTTGATGACGTCACCCGGATTGACGAAGAGTGGTACCTGAACGACCAGCCCGGTCTCAAGGGTTGCTGGCTTCTTCGCTCCAGAGACTCGATCCCCCTGAATGCCGGGTTCGGTCTCGGTGATGGTCAGTTCAACTGCCGCAGGAAGGTCAACACCGACGATTTCGGTTCCGTACATCTGCATAACAGCACTCGCCGTCTCAAGGAGGTACTTGGTCGCCTCGCCAAGGCTCTTCTCGGTGACGTTCATCTGGTCGTAGGTCACCTGATCCATGAAGACGTAGTCAGCGCCATCGCGATAGAGGAACTGCATTTCCCTCTTGTCGATAATTGCCTGCTCCAACTTTTCGTCCGCACGGTACGTCCGCTCAATGACGGCGCCGGTGCGAAGGTTGCGGAGCTTCGTTCGAACGAAAGCTCCACCTTTTCCTGGCTTCACGTGCTGGAACTCGATCACGCTGCAAAGGCCCTCAGGCAGGTTGAGCGTGATGCCGTTCTTGAGATCATTTGTGGAGATGGCCATTGCTTGGTCCTTCGGGTCGCGCGGCAAGGGGCCGCGTCAGATGGATGTGGCACCGTGATGGCTGCACGAACAACAAGTCTACTTCGGTGCTTCGCCCGTCCCAACGTCGAGGAGTTGCACGACCGCATCGACGGCAAGGTCGTAGGAACGCCGTCCGAATCCGGCAATAGAACCATTGACAACCGGTGCGAGCACCGACGTGTGGCGAAACGACTCCCTCGCTGCGGGATTAGAAAGATGCACCTCGACCATGACGCCGTCAAAGGTGTTCAGCGCATCATGGAGGGCCCACGACGTGTGCGTGAACGCCCCAGCATTGATGATGATCGCGGCATACTCCCCGCGAGCAGCATGAATCGCATCAATCAGGACACCTTCGTGATTCGACTGGAGGTGTTCGAGAGCGAGCCCCGACAATGCCGCACGGGCAGTGGCCCGCTCGACGTGGGTCTCCAGGGTATCGGTCCCGTAAATGCTTGGTTCACGGGTTCCGAGCAAATTCAGATTTGGACCGGAGAGCAAGAGGACTTTGGTCATGGCGTGGCTCCCATGCGTTCGAGACTAGATCGCACGATGGTTGGATCGAGACCGTTGACGACCTCAATCCCATTCGGCCCATCGAGAATGAAGGTGAGATCGTGATCAGCCTTCTTGTCTCGCCGCATGAGATCGACGAGGTGCGAGGCGGAGAGCCCTGATGGGAGGTGCCCGTCCAAGTCAAGCCCCCCAAGGATCGCTCGATGCTCATGCACGCGAGGTTCCTCGATCCGACCGAGATCAAACGCGAGTTCGGCCGCGAACAACAGACCGATCGCCACTGCTTCACCGTGGCGAAGTCCGAGAGCCTGCTCGCCGGCTTCAAGATCAATGGTCTCGAGAGCGTGGGCCAAGGTGTGGCCGTAGTTGAGGAGTGCCCGCCTCCCTTGTTCCCGCTCGTCTCCAACGACCACCATGGCCTTGTCGGCGACACAAGCGCCAACTTGTTCATGAAGATCAAGGTCCAAGAGCTCTCGCCCACCTTCGCCCCGAAGGAGTGCGTACTTTGCGACCTCACCTCGTCCACATGACCACTCTCGTGGAGGGAGGGTCGTCAAGGTTTCCGTGTCACAGAGCACTGCAGATGGCTGCCAGAACGCACCAACGAGGTTCTTACCCTCAGGCAAGTTCACCGCCGTCTTGCCACCAATCGCAGCATCAACTTGAGCGAGAAGTGTCGTCGCCACCGACACGTAGCGAATGCCGCGGTGGTAGATCGCTGCGACAAACCCGGCAACATCGGTGACGAGACCGCCACCAAAGCCAACAAGGAGATCCCCTCGTGACATCCCCGCGTCGACGAGTTGGCGACAGAGGTGCTCCACCGTCTCTAGCGACTTTGCCGCCTCTCCTCCTGGGATCGTCAGCACCACATGCTCAAGGCCGATCTCAACGTCGCTCAACCATCCAGCGGCAACAATTGCTGCCTCGGTAATGATCGCAACTTTGGTTGAAGAGTTGGTCGACAGACCCCGAAGAATTGGACCCAGGTGGTGCCGGGCACCGTGGCCGACGAGCACCTCATAGGGCGATGCATCGAGCATTACCGGAATCGTCAACATGGGTACTCCAATCGGTCGAGGATCATGGCGGTAACCTGCTTTGAGTTCAAGCCATCGACGTCAATCACCATCGTGGCAGCATCTTCGTACCACTGCGCGCGCTCGCTAACGAGGCGCTCAATCGTGCCGACAGGGTCACTGCGAAGGAGCGGTCGGTTCGTACTTTGCCCAACTCTCGAGATGAGTGTGGCCGGCGTTGCTTTGAGCCAAATGCACAGAGTGCCTGAGAGGATGGTTCTCGCTGCTTCGCTCGTCACCAAACCTCCGCCGGCAGCGATAACGACCTGCTCGTTACTGGCAAGCACCGCACGTAGACCGTCGATTTCACGAGCACGAAAACTAGCTTCACCTTCAAGTTCGAAGAGTTCACCGATTGAATGACCGGATGCCTTCTCAATCTCTCGGTCCAGGTCGACCACCCGTCGCTCAAGCGCTAGGCCAAGAAGTTTGGCGACCGTTGACTTGCCTGCTCCCATCATGCCGACGAGCACAATCTGGCTCGCTGGCACGGAGGTCACGGCCGAGGGCCGGAGACGGTCTCGCCGAGATGGGCGATATAGCCGGCATGGTTCCGTGAAAATTCAGCCACCGAGTCTCCGCCGAACTTCCGAAGTGCTTCATTGGCGAGCACCAGCGCAACCATCGACTCAGCAACTACCCCCATTGCTGGCACTGCCGTCACATCCGTCCGCTCCTTGAACGAGACGGTGGAGTCCTTGGTCGCGACATCGACGGTCTCAAGCACCGGTCGGTTGAGCGAGGCAAGTGGCTTCATGTAGAGCCGGGCAACAAGAAGTGCCCCAGAGGTCATTCCGCCTTCGATGCCACCAGCTCGAGCGGTCCGCCGGACGTAGCCAGCAGATGAGGGTGCCTCATTGGTGTCGTAGGTGATCGCGTCGTGAGCTTCAGATCCACGAAGGCCAGCGCCTTCAATGCCATCGCCGAGTTCGACCGCCTTGATGGCCTGAATTGACATGAGCGCCTGTGCGAGGAGGCCATCGATCTTGCGATCCCAGTGCACATGACTCCCGAGACCAACCGGCACGTTGTAGGCAAGTACTTCCGCCACACCACCGAGGGAGTCCCCCTCCTTGGCTGCAGCCTTGATCGTCGCGATCATTGCCGCTTCTGCCTCAGGATCGAAGCAACGGACTTCGGAATCATCAATGCGATCAAGGTCTGAAGGCAGCGGCCGTTGTTCACCATAAACGGTGGCGTCACCGATTTGGATGACATGACTCAAGATCTCGACGTTGATCGACTTCAAGAGCGCCTTGGCGAGCGAACCAGCAACAACGCGTGCCGCCGTCTCTCGAGCCGATGCTCGCTCCAACACATCTCGAGAATCATCAAAGCCATATTTCTGCATGCCGGCGAGGTCGGCATGCCCGGGCCGCGGAGCAGTCAGGGTCTTGCTTGGCTTTCCAGGGGCGGGGTCCATCTCGTCAACCCACTTTGGCCACTCAGTGTTGGCAATCTCCACCGAGACTGGACTCCCGAGCGTCCGTCCATGGCGAATCCCACCGAGGAGTCGCAATTGGTCGACTTCGAAGCGCATGCGAGGTCCACGCCCATAGCCAAGTCGCCGGCGACTGAGGTCCTTCTGGAGATCTGCTTCGGTTATTTCGAGGCCTGCAGGCAGGCCTTCGATGATGACCGAGAGCGCTTGACCATGAGATTCGCCTGCAGTGAGGAAACGGAGCACGCAACCAATCTAGTCGCCACCCTCAAGTGGTCCTTTAGTGAAGGACCTCAAACGGCCTAGTAGTACGGGTTGTCGCCCGAACCATGGTCGGTCACGTCAATCAGGTCGCCGAGCTCTGGGATTTCTTCGCGGAGCATGGTTTCAATTCCCTCACTCAGCGTCATCCGACTCATTGCGCATCCTTGGCACCCACCCGACAAGCGCACGTAGGCATGCTTGTTCACCTCATCGACGGCGACGAGGTCACAGCGGCCACCGTGCCCCGCAATCGATGGGTTGACGGCTGCTTCCAGAAGATCCGTAATGCGTCGACCCAATTGGCCATCGATACCCTGCGCCAAGATCTCGCCAGGAATTTGAGCACCCTGTTCGGGGCCCGGCTTGTTTGGGTTGACAATGACGAGACCGCCAGAGCCTTCTGTTGAGAACTCGAGACTTGCGCCCTTGAGGCGGGGAATCGATCGAGCGGGGATGATGGTCGTGAGGCCATCAACCGTTGACACTGAGTCTTCCGAACCGGCATCTGCCTTGGCCTGGAAATAGAGGTCATAGGTGAAGTTGCCTGCCTCAACTGCTCGAACCTCAAGCCAGAGCGCCATCGTCTCTGGATCAGGCTCGCTCGCCAACGCATCGCTCACGATGACGCGGGCTTCGTCAGTCATTGAGATCACGGGCAAGGAGAGGTCGGTCGTTGCCGTCTCGTCGATCGAAGTGGTCATGGTGCAAGTGTAAGGGCGGATTCCAGCAGAAGTGCATCCTCAACCTGAGGAGCCTCGGGGTAACCTCGCCCACCATGGCTACGAAACTCCCTGCTGACCTTCACGAATGGGTGAGCTTTGCCGATGGAACTGAAGAACGAACCTGGGTCTTTGACGTCACGTTCTTGACGAGCAACTGGTCCTGCATCTTTGGCAATGGGTGTCAAGGCGTCCTCACTGGTCCTGCAGAAGAGTTGGTGCAGGGCTGCTGCTCCTACGGCGCACACTTCATTGATGATGACGACGTCCGAAAGGTTGAGGGTTGGGCTGCCACACTCAGCGACAAAGAGTGGCAATTCAAGGCCAAAGGTGCACGTGGCATCACGAAGCGAGACAAGGACGGCACCGTCACGACTCGACTTATTGATGATGCCTGCATCTTTCTCAACCGACCTGACTTCCACGCCGGAGCGGGTTGCGCCCTTCACTATGCGGCACTCGAGCGAGGCACGAGCTACGTCGCCATGAAGCCCGAAGTGTGTTGGCAATTGCCGCTCCGTCGCGAAGAGTCCGTGAGTGCTTCAGGCCACGTCACGACGACGATCACTCAGTGGGATCGGAAGCATTGGGGCGCAGGCGGCGATGACTTTCATTGGTGGTGCACTGAAGATCCCGCGGCGTTCCAAGGCAAGGCAACGGTCTTTGAGACCATGGCTGAAGAACTTACCGAGATGGTTGGCAGGACGATCTACGACCAACTCGGTACGTACCTGAGTCAACGGCGCCTCAAAGGAACCGCCCTTCCTCACCCAACGGTCAGGAAGCGAACGACCTAGTCCTCGTAGAGTGGATCTGGTTCGTCGGAACCAGTTGAAGGTACTTCACCGAGAATGCGCTCGTAGCTGTCATCCTCAGCCAGACACCACGTCGCGTGGATATCTTCTGGCTCAGCGCCACACTCAACACAGGCCTTTGCGCCAATGCCGGGTGACCGCTTGAGGCCGCGCGCTTCCTCGTAGCGACGATGCCGACCCTTCTTCACGAGATTCCTCACTCCCTCGCGAGCACCAGCCGTCGTGGAAGGATTCCCACCGGCGACCGTCACTGCGGTTGACGAGAACGGAGCGGAATCAGCGACTCCAGCAGCGTTCGGCCTCCTAGTGTATCGGCCAGAGGCCATGAATGATTCGATGGCCAATGGAACCAATGAATTTCAAGGATGAGAGGAACTTCCGTGTCGGAATTTGACCCTGCCGCAATGATCGAACGCTTCCGGAATCGAGCGGAGGCAGTCAAGACGAGAGGACTTCCCCCCGTCGAGGGTCCTGAACGCGCCCGGTTTAAGGAACAGGCACAACTTGATTTCATGGACTATGCCATCCTCGGTGACGCTGATGCCCAGGTCATCGACGGGATTCTCACCTTGAAGATCGATCTTCGACCTTCCGAGACTTCTTCAGAGCAGTAGCGCCAAGACTCAGCGCGATCACCTCTCGTGAGGTGACACCTGCTGAGTGCTTTGTCCCAGTCGGCAAGGCGAAGGCGACCGTTCTTCGGACGTCAACCCTTCGCTCATCGACCACGGTCCGAGAGGGTTGAGCGAGAGTTGAACCTTTGGGCGCGACCTAGGTGGCTATCCGCCGTAATTCATCCTTGTGTCTTCCATTCGAAGCACCTCATAAGGCTCCTCCGACTCACCAGATGCCGAGATTTCCGCGAACACGACGACATGGCTCTCAAACGAGGTCTCTCCGACCACGTTCCCCTCGAGCCATGCGGCAGCCCCGGACAAACGCGGAAGTCCCGTCGACCCAACGATGACGGGTTCGCCTGCCATTTCTGGTCCAGAAGACCCTTCAACAAGCCCGTCGAGAACAGGCTTCACGAATCTCCGAACGACCGCTCGATCACTTCGATGAAGGACGGAAAGCGACAACTGGTGAAACTCACGAACTGCCTGCAAGGTTCGAGATGCCACTTCGAATGACACCGCGATGACACGCGGAGCTGTCGCCACCTGCATGACCAAGTTGACCGTCATGAGATTGGCCGAGCTCGGAGTGACTCGGACGTCTCCCCCACCAACGATGTAGAGGCCTGTGGGCAGCGACCAGAGCACCCGCCGCGTGCGACGGTCATCGTCGTCTCGCATCTCCGTCATGGGGCCAACGTCGTGGTCGTCGTCGTCGAAACTGGTTGACCCGTCACGATCTCAATACGACTCACCGTCTGCGCCAATTCAATGAGGCCTTTCGTTCTGCTTGCCGTTGACAGAACCATCTCCGGAGAACGAACCGTTGCGGCGGAGAAACATTGATTGGCACCTGCACCAAGATCTCCATAGGCCGATGCCGCCAATTTCGTCGCCGTTCGATCTGGCGTTGGAAGGTTGTTGTTGGCGGTTTGAACGTCAATGAGCAGGATTCCGCAGAGGGTCTGGAGGGTCAATTTCGGTCGGGCAAGCGCAATGGACTGATTGATCTTTGCGGTGTCATTTTGCAAGTCGCCAACTGCCTGATCAAAGTGCGTCAAGGAAACCCACTGTTGAAGAGCGTTCGAGGCCTCGGTGGCAGGGGACGTTGACGAAGCGCTGCCACAGCCAGCGGCGACCAACGCCGACAGGCAC
>CAIXCS010000256.1 GCA_903918025.1 uncultured Actinomycetes bacterium | reverse complement strand
GTGTGGTCACCGTCGACGAAGACCAACTTGTTCTTGAGCACGACTGGGCAAGCGCCGTGGTAGCAAAACCAGCGAGCGGTTGGAATCACGGTGGCACCGACTTCAGCCTTCATTCGGTCATCACGCCGGACGGACGGACCATAGCCATAGGTGTCACTGAGTGAGTAGTGCATGGTGCAGAAGTCAATCGACGTGCGATGCGTGGCGAGACAGGCCGGAACATTCCAGTGCAGGTGTGGCGTGAATCCCATGATCAATTTGGTCGGGTGATACGTGGCGGAGTCCATGCGGTCGTAGACGCGACGGAGTCCGGCCAAGAACGCAGTGTCACCAGAGAAGAGGGTTGGCGTCGCATTTGCCCCGATGACCACTTCCGCGCCGATGGCTCGAATTGCTTTCGGCAAGGTTGAGTGCCATGCACCGCAAGCTGCAATTTGCGTTGCATTGAAGGCTCCGCCAGGCGCACCGGACGATACGTCTGCTGGGACGCAACCCGAAAAGGAGTACATCGCTACCTTCCAGTGAAGGTGCTTGCCAAGAACATCGAGGGCGGGAATCCAGTTGAGCGCCATGGAGTCGCCGAAGAGTGCGATCGTTCGAGTTGCACTCTTGTCGCCAAACCAACAGGGTTCTGGGTGGTAGGCCTCAGAGGGAGAGCCATACGGAGAGCACGCAGCTGTGGCATATGCCGCTCCGCCGACTGCGTAGATGTTCTGGTTGGTGACGTAGAGTCCTGGCTCGAGATCTTTCGGCAGTACGTTGACCGAGAGTTGGGACTTCAGTTCTTGGGCGATGACGGCATCTGGATTTGGCGCCGCCGCGGCAATCCCCGAAGTTTGCGCGAAGCCAATGAGCATCGTCGCAGCCAAGAGCAGGCCGCCGCTTCGGAAACTCCATTGTTTGAGAGCGCTACCCACGGTCACCGTCCATCGTTGTGGTCAAACAACGCTAGTTCGCGCTCCTGTCAATCAGTGGTCAGGCTTTCCCAGCTAATTGACGGAGCACGTACTGAAGAATCCCGCCGTGGCGGTAGTAAGCGAGTTCCATTGGCGTGTCGATCCGAAGTCGTGGCTCGAACGAAATGGTCGATCCATCGATTCGAGTTGCCGTGACGGTGACCGTCGACGGGGCAACCCCATGGTTCATTGGATCGAGACCAGTAACGGTGAAAACCTCGGTGCCATCGAGCCCAAGTCCCTCAAAGGTCTCGCCTGGTTGGTACTGGAGGGGCAGAACGCCCATGCCAATGAGATTGGATCGATGGATTCGCTCATAGGACTCCGCCACCACTGCCTTGACGCCGAGCAGGGCAGTACCCTTTGCCGCCCAGTCTCGGCTGGATCCGGAACCGTACTCGGCCCCAGCGAAGATAAGGAGCGGAACGCCATCTTCTTGGTAGCGAAGCGAGGCATCGTAGATCGGCATGACCTCGCCGTCGGGGAAGTGCATGGTGAAGCCACCCTCAGTGCCCGGAGCCAACTGATTGCGAAGTCGCACATTGGCAAAGGTGCCGCGAGTCATGACCTCGAAGTTTCCTCGGCGTGCGCCGTACTGATTGAAGTTGGCCCGCTCTTCGCCTCGCTCGGTCAAGTACGCCGCAGCGGAACTGGTCGGAGAGATGTTTCCCGCAGGAGAAATGTGGTCGGTGGTCACCGAGTTGCCGAGTCGTGCGAGGGCCCGGCCTCCGAGGAAGTCTTCAATTTGTTCAGGGTGCTCAGGGAGGCCCGAGAGATACGAAGGCTTCTTGATGTAGGTCGAGCTGTCGTTCCACTCGTAGACCTCCGTTGCCGACACGGGGACCGCCTTCCAGTGGCTGTCTCCCTCAAAGGCAGTGGCATAGCGAGAGGCGAACATCTGACTGTCGATTGAGCCTCGGATGGTTTCGGCGACGTGCATGTCGGTCGGCCACAAGTCGGCGAGGAAGACATCGTTGCCGTCTCGGTCTTGTCCAAGTGGTTCGGTCGTCAGGTCAATCGTCATTGAACCAGCAAGGGCATAGGCAACGACGAGTGGTGGAGACGCCAAGTAGTTCATCTTCACGTCTTGTTGGATTCGACCTTCAAAGTTCCTGTTTCCCGACAAAACAGAGACGACCGAGAGATCGTGCTCTTTGACGGTTTCGGAGACACCCGGCAACAGTGGCCCGGTATTGCCAATGCAGGTCGTGCATCCAAATCCAACCAAGTAGAAGCCGAGCGCTTCTAAGTGCGGCAGCAACTCGGCCCGCTCGAGGTAATCAACAACGACTCTCGAGCCTGGGGCGAGTGAGGTCTTCACCCACGGCTTTACCTTCATCCCTCGTTCGTGTGCAGCCTTGGCGACGAGCCCGGCGGCGATGAGCACGGAGGGGTTTGAGGTATTGGTGCAGGAGGTAATCGCCGCAACGACAACGTCACCATCAGAAAGGCTTGTGCCATTGGTCAGGCCATTGACGACGGGACGTCCAAGCGCTTCGGCGAAACCAGCCTTGGTCTTCGTCAATTCAATGCGGTCTTGAGGTCTCGATGGTCCGGCGAGACTCGGGACAATGGTGTCGAGGTCAAGTTCGACAACTTGTGAGAACACTGGCTCTTCGGAGAGTGGATCGTGCCAAAGCCCTTGGGCTTTTGCGTAGGCCTCAACAACGCGGAGGTGGCCAATGTCTCGACCCGTGAACTCCAAGTACTCGATGGTCTTGTCGTCAATCGGGAAGATGGTGCACGTGGCCCCATACTCCGGCGACATGTTGCCAATGGTTGCTCTTGTCTCAAGACTGAGTTGAGACACGCCGGGCCCGAAAGCTTCGACGAACTTGCCAACGACACCGACGCTCCGCAGGAGTTCGGTGATTCGGAGAACGAGATCAGTTGCGGTCACCCCTTCGCGAAGTGAGCCTGCGAGACGAAGACCAACAACGGGCGGCACCAACATGGAGACGGGCTGGCCGAGCATGGCCGCCTCAGCTTCAATGCCTCCGACGCCCCAGCCAAGGACGCCAAGGCCGTTCACCATGGTCGTGTGGGAGTCCGTGCCAACAACGGTGTCGCAGAACGCCTGCCCACCGGGTTCTGCGAAGACCACTCGAGCGAGGTGCTCGAGGTTCACCTGATGGCAGATGCCAATTCCAGGAGGCACGACGGTGAAGTTATTGAACGAACCCTGAGCCCACTTCAAGAACTCGTACCGCTCAAGATTTCGGTAGTACTCGACGGCAACATTCTCCATGAGTGAGTTGGCCGTGCCGGACTCTTCCACCACGATGGAGTGGTCAATGACAAGTTCGACCGGCACCAGCGGGTTAATGACCTCTGGGTCGCCACCGAACTCGAGAATGGCATCCCGCATGCCGGCGAGATCAACGACTGCTGGAACCCCAGTGAAATCCTGCATGAGCACTCGCTCAGGATTGAATTGAATCTCTCGTGCGTCATCTCCCGCAGCTTCTCCGTGGGCGGTCGGGTCATCGGCCCAGTTGGCGAGTGCCTCGATCTCGGCAATGGTGACCGAAACACCGTCCTCATGGCGAAGGAGGTTCTCAAGGAGCACCTTGATGGAGAAGGGAAGTCGCTGAATCTCTGAGCCACCGAGGCCCGGTGCCTTGAGGGAGAAGATCTCATAGGTTGCGCCGTTCACCTCAAGCGAGGTGCGGGCGCCGAAACTGTTCGGATTTGTCGTGGCCATGCCTCCATTCTGCCCGACGGAGAAGGGCCTCCATGCGGGGGTTGCAGCGAAGGTACGCTCCTGCGATGGCTCGTTATGACTTTCGGTGTTCGACCTGCGGCACAACGTTCGAGGTGGAACGACCCATGTCGATGGCTGATGCACCGACTTCTTGTCCTGAGGGCCATGACGGCGCGATCAAATTATTCCCCGTCTTTGCTGCAACAGGGTTTTCTGGTGCAGCGTCACAACCATCGGGTGGAGGCTGCTGCGGTGGAGGCTGCTGCGGCTGACGCCATCATTGTCCCGAGGAGGACTGCATGACCTTGTCGAAATGGGATGACTTCCCTCTGCATCAGACGGCGGAATTCATTGCCAATGTGGCGACGTCGGATCGGAACTTCTACGACCGCTACTACTTCAACTGTCTGGATGTTGAGAACGAGTTCTTCGCGATTTTCGGGCTTGGCCAGTATCCAAATCTCGGAACGACCGACGCATTTGTTGATGTTCGGATTGGCTCGAAGCAACAAATCGTTCGAATGTCACAGCCGCTGATCGAGCGATCAGACATTTCAGTTGGACCCTTCTCCATTGAGGTCGTCGAACCACTCCACCAACTTCGGGTCCGACTCGAGTCAGGTGAGTATCCAGTTTCAATGGATCTCACCTTCACGGGACACATTCAGGCGATCGAAGAACCACGTCAGTACCTGCGGTCGAAGGGTCGGGTGGTCTTTGATACCCAACGGCTTGCTCAGACGGGAAACTGGTCGGGAACGATCACCGTTGATGGCAAAACGTTTGACGTCACTGGCCTTGGATCTCGTGATCGGTCGTGGGGAATTCGGCCCGTTGGAGAACCTGAGCCGCCTGGCATTCGAGAGGGAATTCTGACGCTTCCCGGGATGTGGAACTACTACCCAATGCAGTTCGAGGATCACTCGATCTTCTATATCTGCCACGAAGGTCCAGATGGTGTTCGCCACCTCGTTCAGTCCGAACGGGTTTGGTCGGATCCTTCACGAGAAATTGAGGACCTCGGTCCTGCGCAGTGGCGCCATACGTTTGAGCCCGGCACCAGGGTGCTCACCCACTCACAAGTCACCTTTCCAGAGGCTGGCATCGTGATCGAGTGCGAACCACTGATCTCCAACTACGTCTCACTTGGAACGGGCTACGGGATCGACGCCGATTGGCGTCATGGGATGTACCAAGGCCCCGAGCTTGTTGTTCAGGGTCTGACGCTGGAAGTTGACGAGATCAAAGGCCTCGCGCAGTACGGCATTGTTGACCATGGTGCTCGCTTCACCTACGAGGACAAGGTTGGCTACGGCTTGCTCGAGCATGGCTTCTTCGGCCCATTTCCCCAGGTCGGCATCAATGATGGATTCTCAGGCGCACCGGCCTGATCGACCGAGTGCGACAATGGGAGTCCATGGCAACGACCACCCAACTCCTAGCGGCTCGTCTCCAGACCGCCTTTGATTCGGTTGCCCTTGGCGCCGATCCCGTTCTTCGCCGATCAGATCGAGCGGATTTTCAAGCCAACGGGGCCTTGGCGTTGGCCAAGACGCTCGGAGAGTCACCACGGGTGATCGCCGAACGAGTGCTGAGTGCCTTTGATCCATCTGGGATTGTTCGAGAGGTTGAACTTGCCGGACCAGGTTTTCTCAATCTGACGCTCGATACCGACTTCGTCATGGCCCAACTTGAGGCCACGTCACGTGACGACCGACTGCTCGTACCAGTGACCAATCACGGCACCGTTGTGGTCGACTACTCGTCACCGAATGTCGCGAAAGAGATGCACGCCGGACACCTTCGGTCGACGGTCATTGGTGATGCGCTGGTTCGGCTCTCGGCATTCTCTGGAGCAACAGTCATTCGCGAGAATCACCTCGGTGACTGGGGTACGCCGTTTGGCATGCTGATCGAGCATCTCGTCGACGTTGGTGAATCCGCTGGAGTCGAGGCGCTCTCGGTGGGTGACCTCGACGGGTTCTACCGCTCGGCTCGAGCGTCATTTGAGGCAAGTCCTACCTTCCAAGACCGTGCACGAGCCAGGGTGGTGGCACTCCAACAGGGAGATGTTGAGACACTTCGGCTCTGGACGTTGCTCGTCGACCAATCCGTTGCCTACTTTTCGACGGTCTACGCACGTCTTGGTGTCTTGCTCACCGCTCAAGACGTGATGGGCGAGAGTGCCTACAACGATGATCTTCAGCACGTCGTCACCGATTTGGACGCGCGTGGACTCCTTCAAATCTCGGGAGGAGCACGTTGCGCCTTTCCTCCAGGTTTCACCAATCGCGAGGGTGAGCCACTGCCGCTCATCGTGCAGAAGTCAGATGGTGGCTTTGGCTATGCGGCAACCGACCTTGCCTGTATCCGTGACCGAGTACGGCGCCTCCATGCACGCCAACTGCTCTACGTCGTTGGCGCTGACCAGAATCAGCACCTTGAAATGTGCTTCGCCGTCGCTTCGATGGCTGGTTGGTTGCCGGAAGGTTCGCAAGCGGTTCATATTGGCTTTGGGAACATGCTTGGGACCGACAAGAAGAAGTTCAAGACTCGTTCCGGCGATGTCGTGAAATTGGTGGATGTCCTCGATGAGGCAATGGAACGGGCCACAGCCTCGCTCCTTGAGCGAAATCCTGGCTCAACCGAAATCGAGGTCGCCGAGCTCGCCCGGTCGGTGAGTATTGGCTCGATTAAGTACGCCGACCTCTCCAATGAACGGATCAAGGACTACGTCTTTGACTATGACCGGATGCTGGCTGATCGAGGGAACACCGGTCCCTATCTCATGTACGCCCACGCCAGAATTTGCTCGATCTTCCGGAAGGCCCAGGAACAGGACGTTGTTGCTGGTCCAATCATGATCAGTGCGGCCGCTGAGCGAGACCTTGCGTTGGTGTTGCTTCAGTTTCCCGATGCGATTGCCTCAACGCTTGAGGACTTCCAGCCGTCGAAGCTGTGCACCTACCTCTTCGAACTTGCCCAGACCTTCACCACCTTCTACGAGAACTGTCCAGTCCTTGTCGCCGCAGATCCGTCTGAGCGGTCCAGTCGACTGGCTCTGTGCGGCGTAGTGCGATCAACCCTCGCGACCGGCCTGTCACTCTTAGGGATGGACGCCCCCGAACAGATGTAGCGTGGCGACAGGCTCAGGGGTGAGCCTGTGGCCTCACGTGGGCTGCCGTTCACAATGCAGGGGGTAGGCCATGAAGGTACGCGCAAGCGTCGTCTCGGAATTACACGGAAAGTGGGAGACCAAAGAGATCGAGCTCGATGAGCCACATGCCGGTGAGGTTCGGGTCAAAATGGCCTTCTCCGGAATGTGCCACTCCGACGAGCACGTTCGAACTGGTGACATCAGTCAGGCTCCAGAGGTTCTCCAATTCTTCG
>CAIXCS010000255.1 GCA_903918025.1 uncultured Actinomycetes bacterium | reverse complement strand
GGCAAGCGCTACCTCGATGGCATCTCAAGCCTCTTCACCGTGCAACTCGGCCATGGGAGAACTGACTTGGCTGAAGCTGCTGCGAAGCAAGCGGCAGAACTTGCCTACTTCCCCGTTTGGAACTTTGCGACGCCACCGGTCATTGATCTCGCCGAACGGTTGGCGGAACTTGCCCCGGGCAATCTCAACCGCGTCTTCTTCACGACCGGCGGGGCCGAGGCCAATGAGTCCGCGTGGAAACTTGCTCGGAACTACTTCCGCCTCACTGGACATCCGGGTAAGTACAAGGCCATCAGTCGAGAGATCGCCTACCACGGCACGGCAATGGGCGCCCTTGCGATGACGCAAATTGAGCCCTACAAGGAGCATTTCGGCCCGCTCGTTCCGGGAGTAGCGATGGCACCGAACACGAACTTCTATCGCGCTCCGATTCATGGGGATGACCCTGTGGCCTTTGGGCGTTGGGCGGCTGACCAGATTGAAGAAGCGATCTTGGCCGAAGGTCCAGAGACGGTGGCATTGGTCATTTTGGAGCCGGTCCAAAATGCCGGCGGCTGCTTTACCCCTCCGCCCGGTTACGCCAAGCGAGTGCGAGAGATCTGCGACCGCCACAATGTGCTGCTTGTCTGCGACGAGGTCATCAATGCCTTTGGTCGCCTTGGTCACTACTTCGCTTCCGAGCGGTATGGCTTTCAGCCAGACATCTTGACCTGTGCAAAGGGAATGACCTCTGCCTACGCCCCAATTGGTGCAGCCATCATTGGAGATCACCTCATCGAGCCATTCTTGCGAGACAACAACGTCTTCACCCACGGCTACACCTTCGGCGGGCATCCAGTTTCTGCAGCAGTTGGGTTGGCAAACCTCGCCGCCTTTGAGCGTGAGGGAATTTTGGAGCACGTCAGAGCTGAGGAAGGCAACTTCCGGGCATCGCTTGAGACGCTTCGAGACCTACCCATCGTGGGCGACATTCGCGGTGATGGTTTCTTCTTCGGCATTGAAATGGTGAAGGATCAGGCCACCAAAGAGACGTTCACTGAAGAGGAATGTGATCGGCTCATCGACGACTACTTGTCGACGGAACTCTTCGAGCGGGGCCTCATTTGTCGCTCTGATGACCGAGGCGATCCCGTGATCCAAGTTGCCCCTCCACTCATTGCCGGTCCTGCGGAGTTCGCAACCATCACGAGCATCATTCGTTCAGTGCTCGAAGGGGCACTCGACCGAGTCTGACCATGGATTCCCTCAAGCGCGCGGCTGCCCGTGGCTCGCTCTGGGAAGCAACGATTGAAGAGGGACGAAAGACTCGACCCACGTTGTCTGGTGCAGAAGATGTTGACGTCTGCATCATTGGTGGCGGGTTTACTGGTCTTTGGACGGCCCGAGAACTCTTGGTCCGAGATCCGAGCCTCAACGTCCTCATTCTCGAGGCCCAGCACTGCGGCTTTGGAGCCTCAGGAAGAAATGGTGGCTGGGCCTCGGCACTGTTCGCGACAAGTGATCGTGTACTTGAACGATCACATGGGCCAGATGCACCACTCCAGATGCGCCTTGCCATGCAGGACGCGCTCTCAACCTTGTTGGCAGCACTTGACGCTGACGGGATCGACGCAGATCAGCACAAGGGCGGAACCATCACCTTGGCGAGAACCAAGCCACAACTTGCGCGTGCCGTCACCGATGTCGCAGAAAGCACGCGGTGCACGGGAAACCGGGAGGATCTCATTCTGCTCTCGGAGGAGGAAGCGAAACTTCGATGTGCGGCAGAAGGAGTCATTGGAGGCACATGGACGCCTCACTGTGCAGCGATCCACCCACTGAAACTCGTCCGAGGGCTCGCTCGCTCGGTTGAAGCCCGAGGAGGAAGGATCGCTGAGGGAACGGCCGCACTTGGAATTGAGCCAGGTTCACCAAGGACCAAACCAATCGCAAGAACCGCATTCGGCGACGTCACGGCAACGGTCGTCGTCCGTGCAACCGAAGCGTGGACCTCGCAATTGGAACCGACAAGACGAGCAATCATTCCGCTCTACTCCCTCATGCTCGCCACTCAACCGCTTGATGCTGCCACCTGGACCTCAATTGGCCTGCGCGATCGTGCCACCTTCGCCGACTACCGACATCTCATTGTTTACGGGCAACGAACGGCTGATGGTCGACTGGCCTTTGGTGGCCGTGGAGCTCCCTACCACTTCGGTTCTCGAATTGCTGCGTCGTTTGATCGCGACCTCTCGATCTTCACTGCCCTCCACAAGGCATTGCTCGAGCTCTTCCCCCTGTTGACGCCGATGGACATTGACTATGCCTGGGGTGGCCCACTTGGTGTGGCTCGAGATTGGTCCTCATCAGTCACCTTCGATCAGCCATCAGGACTTGCTTCTGCCGGTGGCTACGTCGGAGACGGCGTCACGACGAGCCATCTCGCCGGCAAGACGCTGGCCGACCTCATTCTCGGCAAGGACTCCCCTCTCACCCACCTGCCATGGGTGGGCCATCACTCTCCGCGCTGGGAACCCGAGCCTCTTCGATGGCTTGGTGTGAACGCCGGCCTTGCTGTTGCTGCATTTGGAGATCGAAGTGAGCGCATAACGGGAAGACCATCTCGCGTTGCCAACACCCTCCATCGTCTGCTTGGTTGACCTAGCCTCGCCTCATGGACGATGCCCAACACATCGCAAATTGCATCTACGCCTACGCCGAACGAATTGATCTGGGTGACTTCGAGGGTGTCGCTCAAGTGTTGGCCCATGCCGCCGTCACCTTCGAAGGCGTTGACGGAGCTCAACAGGGGGTTGATGCACTCACCGCGCTCTACGCCTCGACGACAAAGCGGTATGACGACGGGACGCCGAAGACCAAACACGTCACCACCAACGTGGCCGTCACCGTTGATGGCGCAACCGGGAGTGCCTCGTCGTACTTCACCGTGCTACAAGCAGTGCCGGGCCTTCTCCCCCTTCAACCAATTATTGCTGGGCGATATCGAGACCGCTTCGAGAACGTGGACGGCCAGTGGCGCTTCAGCGCTCGCCACGTCATGGTTGATCTCATGGGAGATCTCTCAGCCCACCTCAAGATCGAACTCTGATCCTTCGCAGGGACTACCCCTGAAGAATATTGACCGCTCGCGCCGCCACAACCACGACGGTCGCCATTGATGCCAATGACTCAATCGACATAAGCCACTTCGCAGTGGTCGTCAGGGGCATCGTGTCAGTAGGCGAAAACGCCGTGGCGTTGGTGAAGCCCACATAGAGGTAGTCCGTAAATGTTGGCATCCAACCCGGTCGTCCGAATTCTGGACTCACCATTTGGGGGAAGAGAAAGTCGGGAGGTCCTTCATGGATGGTGTGCCGCTTGGCTGGACCACCGCGATCGAGTTCCCAAAACCACAGCCCAAAGATCAAACAGTTGGTAAACCAAACAGAAACGGCCGAATACACCAGTTCCCGCCCGTTGGAGATGTGCCCATTGAGCAGTCGATCAATGAGCAGGATGATCGAAAGGACGTTGAAAAGGTTGACCACCGCGATCGTCCCAATCGTGAACCATCGGACAAATCGAGGTTCTCCTGGATGGCGATACGGGTGCCCGAGCGTGAGGAAGATAATCGGGATGGCTTCAAGCACCACCACCAGCCACTTTGGGCCAAACACAATTTGATTGGGTAAGACCTCGTAGAGCAGGATGCAGGCCAGAAGCGTGAGGGTCGCTGGCCAGCGTCGAATTGCCCACCCAGCTTCACCCGCTCCAGTCGCGAGTACGTGGAGATCCGGCTCTGCTTGCGATGAAGGCACCTTCTGATGCTACGACCGAAGGGGCACAACCTTGGTCGTTCGCTGCTTGGCTAACGTGTTGCGACGAGCCGAGGGGGGCTGCAATGTTGCACGAACGATTTGATATCACTGACCAAGTTGCCATTGTCACTGGTGGTGGCCGAGGAATTGGTGCAGGCAGTGCAGCCGTGCTGGCCGAATGTGGCGCGGACGTCGTCATTGCGGCTCGGACGCTCGATCAGCTCGAAGAGGTAAAGACCATCGTCGAGTCCTATGGACGCCGAGCCCACATCGTGGCGTGTGATCTTTCTGATCTTGACGCCGTGGCAAATCTTGCCAATGAAGCCAAGGACGCGTTCGGTCGCATCGACATCTTGGTCAACAACGTTGGTGGCACCATGCCAACGCCGCTCCTCGACACGTCAACGCGTGCCCTTGAGTCTGCTTTTCACTTCAATGTGTCAACCGCACATGCACTCACTCGAGCAGCGGTGCCAACCATGCTCGAAACCGGAGGCGGGGCCATTGTCAATATCTCGTCGGTCGTTGGACGCGTTGCCGGTCGTGGCTACCTCGCCTACGGCACGGTGAAGGCGGCGCTCGCCCACTACACCCGCCTTGCCTCGAAGGACTTGGCTCCTCGTATTCGCGTGAACGCAATTGCGGTTGGCTCAACGGCAACCTCAGCGCTCGACATTGTGATGTCCTCTCCAGAGCTCAAGACCCACATGGAGGATCGAACACCTCTTGGCAGGATTGGGACCATTGATGACATCGCCACGGGGGTCGCGTACCTTGCGACGCCGGCGGGGAGTTACCTGACTGGCAAGATTCTTGAAATCGACGGCGGCCTCGAAGTCCCCAACATGGACTTTGGGATGCCCGACCTCTATAACCGTTTTGCAACACTGTCCGTAGGTCTACACAAGGGGGAATCATGACACTGAAGGTCATCGCATGGAGTACGGGAAATGTTGGGAAGCACGCCATCGCAGGTATTGATGCGAACCCCACGTTGGAACTCATTGGTGTCTATGTTTCGAACCCCGAGAAGGCTGGCAAGGATGCTGGCCGCCTCGCTGGACTCGACCGGGATCTTGGTGTTCTTGCATCGAATGATGCTCCCACTTTGTTGGCGATGAAGCCGGATTGCATCGTTCACACCGCGTGGGTGGACGATCGACTCTTCGAGGGGCTTGCCGACCTGTCATCCTTCCTCCGTGCAGGAATCAATGTGGTCTCCTCTGGCCCGGTGTTTCTTCAGTACCCCTATGGCGTTGCTGACGAACTCGCCAAGGGTGTCATTGAAGCGGCCGAAGAGGGTGGCGCGTCGATCTTCGTGAACGGCATTGATCCTGGCTTTGGCAATGACACGCTCCCACTCGTCATCACTGGAATCTCCGAGCGAATTGAAGAGGTCCGGGCTTTCGAGATTTGCAACTACGCGACCTATAACCAGGCTGCGGTGCTGTTCGACATCATGGGATTCGGTCGAGCAATGGACGACATTCCCTTTCTCTTGCAGCCTGGAGTGCCAACCCTCGCTTGGGGATCGGTCATTGGGATCCTGGCAGCCGGGCTCGGGCTCGAGCTCGAGCGAATTGAAGAATGGTACGAGCGCGTGCCCGCACCATTTCCTATTCACACCGATGCCGGTCCCGTTGCCGAAGGAACCGTTGCGGGACTCCACTTCGAACTCCGTGGCTACGTCGATGGGAAGGCAGTGATTGTTCTCGAACATGTCACCCGTCTCCATGACGACATTGCCCCCGACTGGCCTCAGCCCGCCGGTGCTTCGTGCTACCGGGTTCAAGTCTCGGGAGAGCCCAACTACATTGTCGATCTCCAGTTACTTGGGACTGACGGCGACCACAACACCGCAGGCCTCAAGGCAACCGCAATGCGCATCGTCAATGCAGTGCCAGCAGTGGTGGCTGCTGCTCCAGGGCTCGTCACCGCACTCGACCTCCCCATGATTACTGGTCGAGGTCTCGTCCGAACGCGATAACGGTCGCGTCAGTGCCCAGTGGCTCCGTCGAGCACTTCTCTGAGGAGGTCGGCATGGCCACAGTGGCGGGCGTACTCCTCAACCAAGTGCACCGCAATGAATCTGAGCGTGACGTTGCGCACTTGACCCTTGCGCTCGCCAATCGCCTCTTCGCTCAAGTCATGAGCCGCGGCATAGGCCATGACGGTCGAACGAGTCTCAAGCCACTTCGCCGCGACCTCTTCGACCGACGCACTCTCAAGATCGTTGAAGTCTGAATCCGGATCGCTTTCATCCTGATTGAACATTGGCTCATCTGGTTGCCCAAGGAACACGACTTCGAGCCAATACCGCTCAACTTCAGCAAGATGACGGACGATGCCAAGCAACGTGAGGGTTGAGGGCGGAACCGCAAATGTTCGAAGTTGCTCTTCCGTCAATCCCTCACACTTTTTCGCCAACGTTGCCCGAAAGAAGTCCAGGAATTGCCAAAGTGTTGTCGCTTCATTTTCAGCAATTGGCCATGCAGGACGTTCGAACGTTGCGAAGGTGGTCATGAGAAAACTGTAGGTCGACGTCGGACGTACTGCGTGGGAAGGCCGATCCTCAGTAGCATCGCAAGGTGACCAATCTCAGTGCTCTCGCTCGAAATCCAAGAATTGGCCGTGCGCTGGTCGTGCTCATTCTTGGTGCACTCCTCTTGGTTCCTCTTCCCCAAATGTTCCACATGCCTGGGACGTCAATGGAGGAAGGCTCAATCGTCGAGTACGCAACCTTGACGTTGCATGGCTCGGTGCCAACGAAAGACTTTTGGACTGAATACGGTCCGCTGAACGTCTACGTACCAACCGTGGCATTCGCCGCCACCCATCCGTCAATGAACATTGAACGAACGGTTGGGCTTTTGTACCGAATGGTGCTCGTCGGTGGGATTTACTGGCTCCTCCGGCGCCATTCGAAGCGCGGTGCATGGATCGGAGCTGCCATCTCATGGTGCACGATTGCGCCATTTGGGCTTATGGCCTACTCATGGGTGGGAGGTCTTGGCTTTGCACTCTTTGGGCTAGCGGCGCTTACCTCTGCCCTCGATCGAGATCCACCGCATCGGAACCTGCTCCTCCTCAGTGGTGCAAGTTACGGCATCGCACTCGGCTTTCGCCCTGACCTCATCTTCGTCGTCGCCATTCCTGCAACGATTTTGCTCTGGCGTCGCTGGAGTGCGCTCAAACCATTCCTCATTGCCTTTGGGGTTGCGCTCCTGCCCTACGTGTACTTCATTGCCACTGCAGGATTCGGCAATGTGTTTCGAAATCTTGTCATCGACCCGCTCTTCCACCTCCGAGCAGGGCGCGCGCTCCCCGTTCCACCATCGATGACCTCCATCAGTGAGTTCTTCACCAAGGTTTCCTCGCTTGCGTATCTTCACCGAGCAATTGGTGGTCCGCTTGCGAGCCAAGTGGCATTGTTCTTTTGGTTGATGGTTGCTGGTCTCATCGCGACGGTGGCAACCGTTGTTGGACGACGACGAGTGAAAGACAAGCGATGGATCGCAATCGTTGCCGCCGTGGCATTGCTGACGTCCAATTTCTTGCAACGGGCTGACTTCTCACACTTCCGCCAAGTAGGAACGTTCTGGCTTGCGGTTGTCCCAGTTGCCATCGCACTTCTGCTTCGACAACGCTGCCGATCCATGCCAAGGGTTGTCGGAACGACGGCAACGCTTCTGGTCGTCATTGGATCGCTCGTCGCAACCACGTTGTGGACGCTGCCCTACCTTGAACTCTTAGTACCGGGTGGAAAGGCAGACGGCATGATTGCCCGCCACTCCGTTCACCTCAATGGCAGGTCAATTCCGATCGATGACCAGATTCGTGCGGTCTTGATGCATCGCGCAGGAGAGGTCGTTGCCTTGCTCTCTTCGCCGGGTCAGACCTTCTTCGAAGGACCAAATGACCTTCGCTTCACCAACTACAACGAACCCATCTTCTACTGGTTCGAACCGCAGTTGAAGCCCTCGACCTACTACCTCGAGATGAACCCTGGCATTGCGAATACAAGGGACTCCGGGCTTGCCCAACAGGTTGACCGGGCCCACTGGGTGATTCTCTCGCAGGTCTACCAACGCTTTAGCGAACCCAATACGTCGATTGTTCCTGGGAGTCCCGCCCCGAATGTGGTCATCACCCACCACTTCTGTGCGGTTGATTCAACGCCGTATTACTCCGTCTTGGAACACCTTCCTTCAGGCCAGAGTACGAATCCTAAGGCGGAAGCTCCCGCCAATCGAGTGTGGATTGGCATGCAGTACGTGACGCGGTGCGATGCACTGCCGTCGAACAGCGCGACGACCGACAAACTTGCTCAGATCAGGGCAGGTGCGGCTTCAGCTGCACCTGCAAAGTAAGCACTGCGTGTCGGACCGTCGGCACGTCATCTCGATGTTCTCCTCATTGGGAAAAGTTCGTGGCGCTCTCGAACGGTCGATCAACGAGTCGCTAGAGGACTGACGTCCGCCAATAGTGCTCAAGCGCAGCAAGGTCTCCGGATTGGAGCAGGGGAATTGCCTCGGCGACATGCTCAACCGACCAGTTCCACCATGCCAGTTCAAGCAGTGTCGTGACCGTCGCTTCATCGAACCGGTGGCGGCGAATCTCCGCTGGATTGCCCCCAACGATGGTGTAGGGCGGCACGTCTCTCGTGACGACCGAACACGCGGCGACAATGGCCATCGCCAATGGTCACTCCCGACAAAATGGTGACCCCATACGCCAGCCAGACATCATTGCCAATGGTGACACCGGTTCCTTTGCCCCAACGACTGAGCCGGCCTCTTTCCGGGGCGGGACTATGGCTGCTGTCGAAGGGGAAGGTCGTCAACCAGTCCGTTCGGTGATTGCCTCCGAGGAAGATGCGAACTTCTTGAGAGATCGAGCAGTAGCGACCGATGACGAGATCGGTGCCGTCGTCATCGTCCCAAACCAGAGGATATCCATAGGTGTAGTCGCCAATGTGCACTGTTCCCACGGCCTCATCGTATCGTTGCGCTCCGCAAGACTCCTCACCGGAAATCTCGTGACCGAGGAGCTGGTGCTCCTGGTGAATACCGCTCGACGTGTTCAGCCACGACGTTGACGACACCACGTCCCCGCTCCAACCTCCCCCTGATGAGGAGGACCGGTGCATGGCGGGCAACTGTTCTCCACCGCATCCATGCGCCTTTCGAGAACACCACGTTGACATGACCTGTCTCATCTTCAAGATTGCAGAACACTGCCCCATGGGCTGTTTCCGGGTGTTGGCGGTGGGTGACCACCCCACACACGAGTACCCGATCACCATCGTGGGAGAGGAGCGACTCTGCTCGGACTACTCCTCGTCGTTCAAGTTCTGGACGGGCAAGTTTCATGGCGGTGACCTCGGGCGTCACCCCAATTGACCAGAGATCATCGGCAACAGCTTCCATGGCCGTTGGCATCTCGAGCAATGGTGCATCTACCCCACTGACAATTCCAGGAAGACAGTCTGCGGTTGCCTGGGCAGCGGCACCTGCTGCCCAGACAAGGGCACGTCGACTCGGTCGACGCTCCTTGCTCGTCACCGACGCGAGTCCATCGACCGCACCCGAGATCGCAAGTGCCTCTATGTGAGCCGCAGTCGCCCCAGTTCTCGCCACAAGGTCTTCAAGAGAACTCCAAGGTTTCCCTTCGGCGATCAACTCAGCCAATCGACCGATTCCACGAATGGATCCCAACCCAAGACGAAGGGCAAAGCCTTCGGTTGTCGGCTCAAGCGTTGCGTCAACCACACTCTCATTGACATGTGGACGTCTGATGGCAACCCCATGACGTTTGGCATCAGCAAGAAGTGATTGTGGTGACCAAAACCCCATCGGCTGTGCATTGAGGAGTGCTGCGGTAAAAGCTGCTGGATGGTGGAGCTTGAGCCACGATGAGCAGTAGACGAGATGGGCGAAGGACACCGAGTGCGATTCCGGAAACCCGAAGTTGGCAAATGCTGCCAGCGCGTCGTAGAGCTGATCCGCCACCTCGCCAGTAACTCCCCGCTCAGCCATACCTGCATAGAGGCGACCACGGAGTCGCTCCATACGTTCGGTGGAGCGTTTTGACGCCATTGCCTGGCGAAGTTCATCGGCTTCGGTTGCACTGAACCCAGCAATTGCCACTGCCATCTCCATGAGTTGCTCCTGGAAGAGTGGAATACCAAGAGTTCGCTCCAAAATCGGCTCCAAGAGTGGATGGAGGTAGGTGATCTCCTCTTCACCTTGTCGGCGACGAAGGTACGGGTTGACCGCTCGCCCCTGGATTGGCCCAGGCCGAATCAGCGCCACCTCAACAACGAGATCGTAGAAGCAGCGCGGTCGAAGCCTTGGAAGCGTTGCCATCTGGGCACGCGACTCAACTTGGAAAATCCCGACAGTGTCCGCACGGCACAAGAGGTCGTAGACAGCCGACTCTTGAGGAAGTGCGCCAAGGTCCAAGGTGATGCCTTCATGGAGGGCGACGAGATCGACCATTCGGTGCAGTGCTTCGAGCATCCCAAGCCCGAGGAGATCGAACTTCACCAGCCCAATAGCCGCACAGTCATCCTTGTCCCACTGCAACACGGTCCGACCGGGCATCCGGGCCCACTCCACTGGACAGACCTCAATGATGGGGCGATCACAGATCACCATCCCGGCAGAGTGAATCCCGAGATGGCGTGGTCGAAGGAGCAATGAGCCAGCGAGTTCAGCCACGAGTGGTGGCAGTGGGGCGACCTCGACACCATCCCCATCCACCCGGTCTCCATTGGCAGAAGGACCACCAGGGCCATCAATGGTTCCGCTCCATGTGGCTGCAGCTTCAGCGTCATAGCCCAGTGCTCGAGCCACATCGCGTATTGCCGAGCGCGACCGATAGGTGATGACGTTGGCTACTTGGGCGGCGTGCCGCCTGCCGTAGCGGCTGTAGACGTACTGCAGAACTTCCTCTCGCCGACCCGACTCAATATCAACATCAATATCGGGTGGACCATCGCGAGCCGGCGACAAGAACCGTTCAAAGAACAAGTTGAGTCGGATTGCATCGGCATTCGTGATGCCGAGCGAATAGCACGCTGCAGAGTTCGCGGCAGAGCCACGACCCTGACAGTAAATATTCGACCGTCGGCAGAACTCCGTGATATCCCAAACAACGAGGAAGTATCCGGCGAAGCCGAGCCCTCCAATGACCTCAAGTTCATGGTCAATCTGCTTCCACGCTCCCTCAATCCACGGATCAGCTCGAGGCCCGTATCGCTGTGTGGCGCCAAGCTCAACCAAATGGGTGAGCCAACTCTGCTCGGTATGGCCTTCCGGTACGGGGAAATCAGGAAGCTTCGGGGCAACGAGCGCCAGGTCGAAGGCGCACTCGAGCCCAATCTCTCCGGCACGATCAACAACTCCCGGCCATCGAGCGAAGCGGCGTAGTTGTTCTTCGGGTGAACGCAAGCCTGCGGTCGGTGCCGCAGCCAACCATCCATCGAGCGCCGCCAAATTCGTACCAGCCCGAATGGCCGACAGGGTGTTCGCGAGCATGAAGCTCTCGGCAGTTGCGTAGTGAACATTGTTCGTCGCAACGAGATCGACTCGTGCGGCCACAGCGATCTCAGCCAGAGCATCATTGCGACTGGAGTCGAGCGGATGACCATGGTCCCAAAGTTCCACCGCAACATTTGCCCGGCCAAAGGTCTCAATCAGGCGATCAAGGGCTCGACGTGCAGCCGCAGGTCCATCACGGAAGAGCGCGGTGGTGACTGGTCCCTTGCGGCAGCCAGTCAACACCTGCCAGTGACCGCCATGCGCTGCGGCCAGATCACTGAGCCCAAGTTGCAACTCCCCTTTCGATCCACGGGCGAGATGGCTCTCTGCCAACATGCTCGAGAGGCGGGAGTACCCAACTGGGCCACGGGCAAGCACGATGAGGTGTTCGCCCTCGGGATCGACAACACCCACGCGCGGTGCTCCCGATCCAAGCGTCAGTTCCGCCCCAAAGACCGTCGGAAGACCAGCGAGCCGGGCCGCGGTTGCAAACCGAACAACTCCGTAGAGACCATTGTGATCAGTAAGCGCCAGTGCTGAATGGCCGAGTCGGGCCGCTTCAGCCACTAATTCTTCGGGATCGCTCGCTCCATCGAGAAAACTAAAACCCGAGTGGACGTGCAGTTCTGCGTAACGAGTCATTAGTCGTAGACCGCTTCCAGCCACCATTGCTGTTGCTCAAAGACGAGCAGGATGGCTTGACCGCTCTCGGTCACTACCTGAAGTCGCACCCGACGCCTGGGTGTCACCCACCAGCGCTCTGCCACTGGCCATGGCCCCGCCCAAGAAGCAATTCGACGGAGCCGACCACCTTCAACGGCACAGTGGTCAGGTACCGCGGTGAGAAACCCCTGTCGACTGACCGTGATGACCTTCGCAGTGCTATCAAATACCTCAACCACTCTCGGATCACCAAAGACGGTGATCGGCGCTGGTGGCGGAAGCTGCCCAGGCCATGGAGCAGCCTTACTTCGTCCATCAACTGGCCAACTCCCGAATGGCACGAGTTCGGCCTGATCACTCGGATTTCGACCACCTTGTGGTCGGGCAACCACCACGGCTTCAGGCCCAAGCCACTGTTGCAAGCGGGTGGCGGAATTCGCTGCACGTCGCTCAGCTGATCCAGTCCCACCGTAGAAACTCGGTTGCACTGCCGCCGGGAGCACGGGTCCGAGAACTGCCGCTAACCGTCGAGCGATACCGGCATCACGGAGTCCTACGAGTTCTCCAACCTCTCCGCTGGCCGCCGAATGACAAGCTGCCGCATCGGTACCAAACCTTGCAAACACCTCACGATGCCCGAGGGAGGCGAACTGTCCGAGCGTTCGAACACCGATTCTCGGAAGCACACTCGCGAGTTCGGATCGACCAAGTACGGAAACTGGCCAAGGAGCCAAGAACGAGGAGAGGTCATCTTGGTCAACCATCTCTCCCTCTCGTGCCGCCAACTGGGCACCGAACAACCCTGGGGCGATGCCAAGTTGAGGGGTGGCATCAAGTGCAACAGCGCCGAGTTGCGCTCGAAGTGCGTGGAGCATTGCTCCCTCGCCACCGAGAAGCCGGCTCGGTCCTCGTGCGGGAATGGTGCAGATCCCGAGACGTACTGGCGTCACCCAAGGACAGAGTTCCTCAACGGCTGCCAGTACCGCTGCGAAGGTTCGAAGTTCAGCGCCCCTCGATCCTTCCTCAATGAGGTCGGGGCAATGGATCACCACGAGTCGTTCCATGGCTCACCGGGCCGCTGCCACGGTGACATCTCCGCTGGCAGAGGGGAGCCAGAGTGTGGCGGTGTGTTCCTGGTTCGCTCCGCGACGACCAATCACTGAAACCGCCGCTCGTCGTCCAGCTAAGTGTCCATGACCAGCATTGACACCAACCCATGCAGCATGGGGAATGGAGAGTTCAACATCACCACCAATTGGCCACTGGCCGGACGTAGCGGTGAGGATGACGAGTACTGCAGATCGGTCTCGGGCTTTAGCGATGAGATTTCGAGCGACCGCATGTGGGACGGGCAGTCCAAGCCGAATCAAGATGACGTCAGTGCCATCAATCAGTTCACCTGCAACCTCGGCCCACTTCCCTCCAGGGGTTGGAACAAAGACGACGCGACGGAGATCCACTCCAAGTTCGGCCATGGCCGTGATCCCCGGATCGCCCATCCCAACAACACCACACCAATGACCCGCCGCCGATGGTGCCGACAACAAGGTAAGTGCGAGCGTCGCTCCGCCATGTCCTGGTGGCGCGACTACGACGGTGGTCGAACCACGACGAAGTCCTCCATCGGGCAGAAGTGGCTGGAGTGCCTCAACCACCGGGAGCAGTCGGGCTGAAGGTGCAACCATTGGGCGAATTCGGGAAATGAGGTGCTCATCAAGGGCAGGACGAGTCTCGAGGCGATCTACAGAAGCGAACATACGTTCGTATAGTAGCCACATCCTGTCTCGTGCTGCACTGGGCACCAAAGACTGCAAAGGTCCGGGCGGTAGGGTTCAGAGATGGCGCTTCAACGCATCACCAGTCTCTTCGACCTCTCAGGCCAAGTTGCCATCGTCACTGGTGGCAGTAGAGGAATCGGTCGATCCATCGCTCTCGGGCTGGCTGATGCTGGAGCCACCGTCGTCATTGCGAGCCGCAAAGCTGAAGCCTGCGATGTTGTCGTTGCGGAGATTGAAGCCGGTGGCGGTACTGCCCTCGCGGTCCCCTGTCACATTGGCAACCTCGACGACCTAGATCGACTCGTCGAACAAACCGTCGCAGCCTATGGACGGGTGGATTTGGTCGTCAACAACGCAGCTAACGCACTGGCTCTTCCCATCGGTCAAATCACCCCGGATGCCTGGTCAAAAACACAAGATGTGAATGAGCGCGCAGCGCTCTTCCTCGTCCAAGCGGCACTCCCTTATTTGAGAGAGAGCCCAAGTGCCGCGGTCCTCAACGTCGTCTCCATTGGCGTGTTTACCTCGGGCCGCTACCTGGCGCTCTACACCGCAGCCAAAGCGGGTTTGCTGATGCTCACCAAGTCCATGGCTGCAGAACTGGGACAGTACGGAATCAGAGTCAACGCGCTCGCCCCTGGACCCGTCGACACCGACATGGTCCGCAATAACGCCGAAGCCACCCAGCACGCCATGGCTGCCGCCACGGTGATGGGGCGACTGGCAAGTCCCGACGAAATGGTGGGCCCCGCGTTGTTCTTATTGTCAGGCGCTTCGAGCTACGTCACTGGAACCGTGCTCGTTGCCGACGGCGGGACGGTGTTCCACTAATGGCGACGACACGGAATGGGCGACGGAGTCGGCCACTCGAGGAGCAACCTCCACAACAGAGGGGTCGACAACACGGCGACCCAAAGCCCATCATCATCGTGCTGGCGGTTCTGCTCGCCTATGTCTGCATCACGACGCTGAGCCTTGGCATAGGTGCCACCGTCCAACTTTGGAACTCACCTGGAAGCTCTCTTGCTTGGGAGGTGTTCTTTCCTGTGGTGACGCTTGGTGGCCTTGTTGGGGCCATCATGATCTACCGGCGTTCACGGCAACGTGGATCAAGTCCAACCGCCGCGTTCTTGTTGGGGGAACTCGCACTCTGCGTCTCGACGGTGCTCCTGCTCGCTGCGTTCGTTGCAGCGCCGAACTGAGGACCTAGAAACTCGCGAGGTGCGCTTCGACGAGCCGAATGCTCTCTGCATCTCCTGAGCGTTCAACCCCGCCAAGGCGCCGTCCCGCCGACCACTGAAGCAGCGATTCGGGTTCACCAGAAACTCTCGTCTCGGCGCCAGAATCTCCTTGCAGTGTCTTGAATCCAGTTGGATCAAGGGTGACTGACCACTGATGGGTGCCAGCGTCGACGACTACCTGTTGGCCATCCCAGCCCGTCCGATCTCCATCGTTCCACGGAGCAGTTGCAAACCAGAGGAGCTCGTCAATCCCATCACGACAGAGTGCCGGGTCAAGCGGGGTTGGCACGCCGACACTCAACTCAACATCGCTTCGATGCACGACGGTTTCGAGCGCCATTCGGCGCCACCAGAACCCAACGGTGAGATCGTCCTTCATGAACGTCGGCGCCGGCGCGCTATCTGCTCGGATCGAGAGTTGGTCTTGAAGTTCACCTGCCCAATGCTGCAATTGCTCGAGTGGATCGCGCTTCTTGCGCTCAACCGTTGCCTCTTCGCTCCAGGTCTTCGGAGGGAACTTTCCAAGTTCGAGAACCCAAACCTTGTGTTGATAGACCCCGGCCAAGTGATCGACGAGGTCATAGACCGTCCAGTCTGGGCATGTTGGAACGGCGAGATGTCCATGATGGTGCGCAACCTCAACAATCCGATCGAGGTCGTTCTGCCAGTGGCCAAGATATGCAGACCGCGAGAGGCGGGTTGGGGTGAACATGGTCCGATCCTAGAACTCGAGAGGTCCTGGATCACCATTACTGCTTGACCTCCATGCAGTGGCAAACCTCTGGCTCCTGACGTGATGAGGATGTAACAATGAAGAGATGTGCGGTCGACTCGCCTTATTCACTCCCCCCACCTCACTTGCTCGACTTCTCGATGCGAACCTCGGTGTTGCCCTCCAAGAAGAACTCTTTGTTCCCCGCTGGAATCTTCCTCCGACGGTCCCGCTTCCCGGCCTGCTCAATGCACCGAACGGGTCGGGGCGTGTCCTCAGTCAATTCCGGTGGGGGCTTCTCCCGAGTTGGGCCAAAGACCGCTCATTTGCTTCACGCACCTTCAATGCAAGAAGCGAAACCGTGGCCACCAAGCCATCGTTTCGCGCAGCCTTTACTACTCGGCACTTGCTCGTTCCGGTTGACGGCTACTACGAATGGACGACAACGGGTCCTGTGCTGAAGGAGCCTCACTACATTTCGCGTGTCGATGGCCAACCTGCGCTGCTTGCAGGGCTCTGGGAGGAGTGGCGAGATCCAGATGCGCCGGAAGGAAGTTCTGGAATCGTCCGGACCTGCACCGTGCTTACCCGCCCGGCAAACGCAGATGTCGCTCATCTCCACGACCGAATGCCGGTCATTGTCGAACATGACTCGATCGATCGATGGTTGACCGCCACCGGCGACGAAGCGGCGGTAGCACTTGATGGACTTCTCGAAACACGACTTGGGGTTTTGAAGCACCACAGTGTCTCTCGAGCGGTTGGCTCTATCCGCAATGACGATGCCTCCTTAATCGAGGCGGTCGCTCCGACTTCGTGACCGAGCGGCCTCCGGATCTGACCCCTCGGACCTTGCGGAATGCTCCACTACGATGCTCCACGAGACCAGGAGGGTGAACATGTCGACCGCACCGTTGGCAGGACTACGCATCATTGAATGCTCGGCCCTCGGACCGGCAGAGATCACCAACACGCTCGTCGACCTCGGGGCTGAGGTCATCAAGATCGAACCTCCGGCTGGGGACTACGTCCGCCAAATGACGTGGCCAATCGTCGAAGGTGATTCGCTGATGCATCTGCATATCAACCGAGGAAAGCACTCCATCACGCTTGATCTTCGAACCGAAGCGGGCATTGACATCTTCAAGCAGCTCGTCGGTACGGCGGAGGTCGTCATTGAGGCAATGCGACCGGGTGGACTTGAACGTCGAGGACTTGGCTTCGAAACCCTCACCGCGATCAACCCAAGCATTGTGTTCTGTTGTATTTCGGGATACGGCATGACTGGCCCCTATGCCGAGCTTCCTTCTCACGGCATTGCCTACGACGTGTGGGCCGGGCTCGTGAACGTTGCAACGGACGAGGAGGGATTTTGCTACCTCCCCGAGCACCCCTCGACCGGCATCCATGCAGGTCCGCTCTTCGGAGCGCTCGGCATTCTGGCTGCGGTGCTCCGTGCGCGCGCAACCGGCGAACCTGCGTTCATTGATATTGCACAATCCGACGCGGCCGCATCCATGGACTGGCTCCGTTCTGAGACGTGGAAGGCCTACGAGCGCCCAGAGACTGAAGTTACGGGAAACAAGTCGGACAACTATGAACGACGTGCTCCAGGAACTGCTGGCATGAAAGAAGGGGTTCGCTACCAGGTCTACGAGGCCGCCGACGGGCAGCATGTCCTGCTCATGGCATCAGAACAGGAGTTCTGGAAGAACTTCTGCGAAGGCGTCGGCCGAATGGATCTGTTTGAGCGGTGGCCAGGCAGCAAATACGCCGACCACGCCCGAGGCAATCGCGAACTGCAACGCGAGTTGCAGCAGATTTTTCTCACGAAGTCTGGAGTCGAGTGGTTGAGTTTTGCGAATACGTTCAATACCGCCATTGCGCCGATTAACACCCCGAAGACCTTGCTCGACGACCCGCAGTTCAAGGTCCGGTTCCCTCTCATCCCTGCGGACAGGCTTGGTGCGGATCAGATGCCCGCACCGCTCAAGTTCGTTGGCGAAGTCCTCCCAGTGCCGGAGAAGGCACCGACGGTCGGACAACACACGAGAGTTGTGATGGCTGACCTTCTTGGCTACGACGATGCAGCCTTCGATGACGCTGTCGCGCGGGGTGCCTTCGGTTGAGCGCTGAGCGCTTCGGCGACCTCACGGGAAGCGCACTCGTCACCGGTGGCACGGGCGGTATCGGTCGAGCCATCGTCACTCAGCTCGCGCGAGAAGGTGCAGCGGTCACCTTTACGTATCGCTCGAATGAGCGGCTAGCGACTGAACTCGTCACCACCTTGACTGAAGAAGGTCTTCGGGTGGCTGCCGTGCAGCTCGACCTGTTGGAGCGTGAACACTGTGCTGCCGTCGTCGCTGTCGTCGCTGCTCAGTATGGAGGACTCCATAGCGTCATCCATGCAGCCGGTCCTCATATACCGCAGCAGCATCTTTCGACCGTTGATCCGTTGATCTTCGGAACCCATGTTCAAGCAGAAGTTGTGGCCTGTTTCAACCTCATTCACCCCTCCTTGCTCCACCTCCGTCGATCGAGCGGCTCCATCGTTGCCGTGACCACCGCAGCAACCTCTCGCTTTCCCGTTCGAGATGGTCTGTCGTCAACACCGAAAGCTGCTGTTGAACACCTGATCAAGGCGATTGCGGTGGAAGAGGGGCGCTATGGGATCCGGGCAAATTGTGTTGGACCCGGAATGTTGACCGATGGAATGGCGGAGCGACTGATCGCAAGCGGCGACCTCGATGATCGTGCACTTGACGTCACTCGTCAGAACATTCCTCTTCGAAGGTTTGGTCGTGCAACCGATGTCGCCGAGGCGGTCTGTTTTCTCGCCAGCCCACTCTCGAACTTCATCTCTGGTCAAGTGCTCAACGTTGATGGCGGTTACAGCGTCTGAGAACCCTGGCTGAGGAGCTCTCGATATCGTTCCACTGAAACGTTTCGGCCGGTGAGCAGTACTCCCGTTCGCTCCGACTGAGGCACCAGTCCTTCACTGAGCGCAGCAAGACCGACCGCTCCTGAGGCCTCGAGCACCATGCCGAGTTCAGAGAATGCCAACACGACGGCGCGAGCAATGGCAGATTCAGAGACCGTCACCACGACAACTCCAGCGGCACGAAGCAGGTCAATGGTCACCGATCCACGTTCGACATCTCCAGCGAGCCCATCTGCAGCTGTCACTCCGTCAAAGAATGGACTACCGGTAAGGGCAGCAACCATGGCAGCATTCGAACTTGGTTGCACGCCGAGAACGTCGATGTTGGTCCCTCGTGTCGCCACCACAATGCCTGAAGCGAGTCCTCCGCCTCCGACAGGGACGACAAGTTGCGACAGACCGGGGACTTGGTCCAAGAACTCTCGAGCGACCGTTGCCTGACCCGCGATGACGTGAGGATCGTTGTAGGGCGAGATGAAGTAGGCATGTTCTTGCTCTGCTCGATGCAGCGCGTAGTGTTCGGCCGCAGCAAAGCCTTCGCCGACCTCAACAAGATTCGCCCCGAGGGCTCGGAGCTTGGCCACTTTGGCAGGAGAGGCGGTCGCCGGCACGACAATGGTCGCTTGCACGCCAAGCAGACGGCTCGCATACGCAACGCCAAGTCCGTGATTTCCAGCAGAGACCGTCAGAATTTCTTGTCCAGGATGTTCACGCGACACCGCGGAGAGCGCCGCCAGAGCCCCACGGACTTTGAAACTCCCGGTGACCTGCGCCGCTTCATTCTTGAAGAAGACCGGTCGTCCATTGACTTCTAGGTGAAGGACAGGTGTTGGCGTGAGGAGTTCGCTGACAACCTTTTGCGCCTCGATGAGGTCGGTTTCGGTTGGGGGTCTGACCAAGCGATGTCCAGTGGAGTCCACAACGCCATCCTCGCGCCGCTTCTTACCTTTCTGCTCCATCCAAGTAGCCTTTCGGCCGTGGAGTCCCGTTGAGCCTGTCCTCACTCTCAGCTGTAGAGCTTGGCATCGGTGCATTCATCGCGACGAATGTCGACAACGGCCTGGTCTTCTCGGCTCAACTCGCGCTTGCTCCTGAAGGTCGGACTCGTTCAATCAGGCGCGGTCAATTCACCGCCTCAATGGTGGTGTTTGGCCTCTGCTTCGCACTTCGTCACGTCCTCGTCGGCCTACCCCTCTGGAGTTTTGCCTTCTTGGCGATCGTCCCTGCAGTGCTCTCGGTTCGTGGAGTTCTTCAACTCCGCCAAGAAGGAGGAACGCCTCCAGCCGTCCGGGGGTTCATGGGAGCACTCTTGGTCACGTTTGCAATCTCGGCAGACAACGCGGCGACGTACCTGCCACTCCTTCGAGCCTCCAACCCAGCTTCAGAGTGGCTCCTCCTTGGCGTCTGGACCTTGGCCCTCGTCCTGCTGCTCATCGGTGCCACCTTGGTCAGTCGATCAGCAGGAGTCCGCAGAAGTACGGCGAAGTTCGGAAGATTCATTGAGCCACCGCTCTATGCGGTGCTCGCCATCCTCATCTTGATTGCAACTGGAATCCTCTAGACCGCGCTCGAGAGTCCTCCGTCGAGATTGATCCCGACTCCACTGAGATACCGCGCTCGAGCAGACAAGAGAAAAGCTGCAAGATCAGCAAATTCCTCCGCGCGACCCATGCGACCAAGCGGTATCCCCATACCGGACGAGACTTGTTCAGCAAGATGGTCCATGGTGATCCCTGCAGCCTCCGCGCGGCGCACCCACTGACCCGACTCAATGAAGCCAACCAAGATGGCATTTGCCGTCACGCCAAACGGCCCAAGATCCTTCGAGGTCGCTTTGGTAAAGGCGAGCCCAGCCGCACGAGAAATCGACGTTGGAGCGGTTGATGCTCCAGGGTGCTTTCCCGAGATGGCGAGCACATTGAGAATGGTGCCCTGGGAAGCTTTCAACGCTTCGGCGAAAGCACGGGTAGTTCGAATAGCGGCGAAGAGTTTGAGATCAAGATCCGCCTGCCACGCTGCATCATCGACATCAAGAATGCCCTGAGCAGCGGATTGGCCAGCATTATTGACGAGACCATCCACTCGGCCAAAGCGAGCCAAAGTCGCCAGTGCAAACTCCTCAATTGCGGTTGGGTCGGTGACGTCAACCACCAGCCCGAGAACCTGCTGACTACTCGAAAGCCCGATGAGTTCTTCACATGCAGCCGTGACCGCATCGCTTCTTCTGCTGCAGATCGCGACAGCAGCACCTTCAAGGACAAGCCGCCGAGCGAGGGCAACGCCAAGTCCATCAGTTCCACCAGTAATCACCACAACCGAACCTTCGAGACCGAGATCCATCTCAGTCCTCGAGCAGTCGGAGCGAGAACACCTTGATCTCACGATTGGTTCGGTGACGATACGCGTCATAGGTCTTCGCCATGGTGACGAACGCTTCAAAGACCTCTTGGCGAGCCTCACCGTCGAGTTCGGTCGCGGCCACCGAAAAGACTCCGCCCTTGATGGAAACTGTTGCCTTCGGCGTCGACGCCAAATTGAGTGCCCATGCCGGGTGGCGTTCCTGACCAAAATTCGATCCAACAACGGTCAGTGCCTCACCGATTGGTAAGTAGACCAGCGGGGTCGTGCGCTCGAGTCCTGAGGTTCGGCCAATGGTCGTGAGCAGGAGGAGTGGGAGCCCAAATGGACCGAGAACGGTGAACCGGCCATTGCTCTTCATCAAAATCTTGGTATCGACTGGCACCAGAGCCCTGATGGTTCGAGATCCAATGCTTGTCGCCGCAAATGCCTTGAGCGGCCCAGCAAGTTTCGAGTCCGACCTGCCCCATCGACCATCAGGAAATGGACTCTCCGAGAAACTTTGGTCAAACCTGTTACTCACCATGCAGGAAGCCTAGATCCGACCTGGATTTGGCAGCGCCTTGAGCCAACGCTCTGTTTCGGCGGGTGTTCGAAATCGAAGAACCGCTGCGTCACCGAAGTGGCCACCCTCAAAGTCAGACGAGTACTGTGCTCGTTTCGAGCCGTAACTTGTCCAAGACCAGCGGATGATGGACCGCTCTGGATCCCAGCGGAAGAGACCGCTGATTGGCTCTCGATTCCCATTCCACAACTCTTCTCGGGTGATTGCTCGCCTGAGCGTTCGCCGAACAACTCGAGCGGTGGTCACTGCTCTTGAGTAGTCGAGCCAAATAATGGTGTCGGCCCGGCGGAGAATCAGATCTCGAACGACGGAGTAGTTGGCGTCGGTGACCCAACGCTCGCCGGCACATCGTTCCGCCATCACCGCACGAAAGGTTGCCTCGTCAAGTGGTGTCCAGTTGGCTTGGTGAAAGATGCCATCGATTTCGATGTGACGAAGATCCAGTCGACTGGCCAAACGCTTTGCGAGCGACGTCTTCCCAACGCCAGACGTCCCAATCACCGAAAGACGTTGCACCTGCAAAGTTTCTCGCATGGAGAACCGCAAGTCCACCGGTAGGCTTGGACGCCGATTGGAGAGTCAGTGACGCAGCACAATGAAGTTGGGGCCGCACCCCATGATCAATCACGGGCCGACCGACTCGTCAAGACCTTGGCGATGGTGGTCTTCCTAGAGTGGGTCGCTGGAGGCGCCTTCCTTCCACTCTTTCCTGTCTACCTCCACCGTGAGGGTGCGTCCTCAACGCTCGTCGGTCTGGTTATCGGTGCATTCTTCTTCGCCGGTCTCGTTGGACAGTACCCAGCCGGGAAGTTGATCGACCGAATTGGGGCTCGCAATGTCCTTCTGGGCGGCCAACTGCTCTACGCGATTTCGATTGGATCATTCCTGTTCCTCTCGAGCCCGCTTGCAGCGGTGCTCCTCCGTTTTACCCAGGGCCTCGGTGCCGGAGAGGCAGAAGTCGCCTCCCTCTCAATCGTGGGTCTCGTCGTCGCTCCTGAGCGACGAGGGCGCGCCTTCGCAACCATCTACGGGGCACAGTTATCGGGAACCATCGTCGGGCCAATTCTTGGTGCAGCCTTCGGCGTGACCCATATGAACTGGCTGTTTGCCACCACTGCGTTGCTCACGCTCTCCTCCTCAATCCCCGTCCTCCTTCGTCCAGAACTTCATTCGCTCCATACCAATCGGGACCGAGGTGCGACGCTCTCGAGATTGATGCTCTCTGACGCCGCCAAGGGGTCACTTTTACTTGCCGTCGCGTTTGGCCTCGTCATTGGCACCTACGACGCCAGTTGGAGTTTGCTCCTCCGAGAAAAGGGTGCAGGCGATCTTGCAATCAACCTCAGCTGGATCTGCTTCTCGGCACCGTTTGTCTTGGCCTCTCGACCTGCCGGGTGGATGGCGGACCACTTTGATCGACGACTGCTTGCTCTCATTGGCGTTGGGGTCGAAGCGGCACTCTGTTCGCTGTATCCATTCTTGACCCATGTCTGGATCATGTTGGCACTCGCCACCATTGAGGCCTTCGCACTTGCGGCCGCGCTGCCAGCTGGTCAGTCGCTCTTGACCGTTGGCGCAGCAAACGATGCGCACGGAAGGCTCCAGGGCCTCTACGCCACCTGTCAGATGGGGGCCATGACGATTGCGGCGATCACGGGCGGACTGCTGTTCGGGCGCGCTGCTTGGCTTCCGTTCGTTGCAATGGCGGGTGCCTCAGTCGTCGTTGGCCTTGGAATTGCCTACCGCTGGAGGAAAGTCGACGGCAAAGTTAGCCATTGAGTCGCGACGACGACTTGATAGCTCGAATCGTCAATTCGACTTCTTTTGTCCCGTTCGTTGGATGTGAACGAGGAAGAAACGAAATCTCACCAAAACCTGAGCTCGACAGCCAGACGAGCCATTGCTCCTGATCCAAGAGTTCTACAGACGATCGCACCACGGATGTCTCACCACCACCTTCTGCTGACCGAATGGTGACCAGTCGGCGGTCGTCAAGCGAGGCAGACGTCGTGATGCGTCGCGACCCAACGAGCACCTCTTCTTGAAGCGGCCCATCTTGCAGCACTGCTGCGACTTCTGCGAGGTCAAGCGTGTTGATAATCAGACACCCACCGGGTCGAAGAGCTGAGGAAAATCCTTGGAGAACTCTCTGGTTGGTTGCTGTCGAGAAGTACCCAAAGGAATTGAACCAGTTGATGATCACATCAAAGGTTCCGAGCCCCTCCAATGCCCGCAGATCACCAACTCGGAGTTCCGCTGCGCCGTTGAGACCCTCGGCCTGCCGTCTCCCAAGAGAAATGAATCGCTCACTCTCGTCCACGCCCAAGACGTCGTAACCAAGCAGCCCGAGACGATGTGCCAACCGTCCGGTTCCACAGGGGACATCAAGCACCCGACCCGTTCGGCCTTGGAGAGCCAACGTGAGCTCGAGGAGATCCTGTTCGGTCTGCCACGAGGTCAAGTACTCGTCATGCAGAAGGTCATAGTCCGGATCAAAGACCGCACGGGGAACGAATGGAGACGCCACAGGAGGAGGATAGGCCTTGGAATTCTTCTAGGAACGCGCCTCGGCGGCGCCTCCGAAGAAGCGCCGCCGAGAGCGAACTACCAAAACATCTGTCAGAACTAGGACAGTGTTGCCGTGCTCCACCAAGCCGTCGTGCCTTCGTGGCTCAGCAACTGGATCGGACTTCCACCAACGGTGACCGTTGGAGTCTGCCAACCACTGCAGTGGGTGTGCGAAATGATCGCCGACACCTGGTAGCTGAGCCAGCAGTAAGGAATGTCCTTGTTGATCTGGCTCTGCACCGCATTCCACTTCGACAACTGCGTCTTCGGGGTACCAGCACCCATCGCCGAAAGCATGCCAGTCTCAATCACCGGGTCGAAGTTACCGGCCATGTTGATTGAAACGAGGGCACCATTTGAGCCATCGAGTGTGTTCCACCATGGGAAGTTGACGTCTGGGTTCACGCCACCGAACTGGGTCCACAGCGTTGCGTCGTAGTTACCGACGAGCGCAGCGTTGATCAGCGTCGAGGCATCCTTGTAGACAATCGTGACATCAATACCGGCCGTCTTGCAGAAGCCCTGAACGGCGTTTGCCGTAGCAACTGCGGAGGAGTCCGATGTTGACATCAGGTTGAACTTCGTCAGTCCAGCCTTCTTCGCATCAGCCGTTGCCTTGCTTGCAGAGTACGGAGGGAACGCCGTCTTTGACTTTCCGTAGACCGACGAAGGTGGGAACACCTGGTCAGCGTTCGGCGTGATACCGAATCCAACGGTCGCATTCACCGCGTGGCGGTCGATGGCCTCTGAAACTGCCTTACGTGCAAGGAATCCCTTGCCAGTGAACGATGCCTTTCCACCCCCGATGTAGTTCGAGAACGGCGACGCCTTGTACCCAAGAGCGGTCCGGCAGTTGAACTGAATCGAGTTCACCGCTGGCGTCCGAATCTTGTAACCAGCCGACGAAGAGTCATCAAGGTAGTGGCCCAAGTCTGAGTTAGCTGCAGCTGGGTTGTTCTTGTAGGCCTTGATCGCATTGGGCTCACTGACCACAATGATGTCCATGTCCGTCCCACCCGTACCGAGAGCGGCAACGCGTGAAACACCATCGACGATTGGGTGGAACTCAATCTTGTCGACATTCGGCAAACCGGCGATCCAGTAGTTCGGATTGTGGTTCGCCTTGAACACACTCGCTTCGAGCCAGTCACAGGAACTGAAGATGAAAGGACCAGTCCCGACCGGCGCCTTGTCTCCATCCCCACCCTTTGCCTTGTTGGCATTGATGCATCCCACTGACTGCACATAGGCAATCTGCTGCTCGGCCAAGGTGTTGAGGAACGAGACCCATGGGTAGTTGAGCTTCACCGTCACGGTCAAGTTGTCAACTTTGGTGGTCGCGGCAACTGAACTGCCCTTTGGTTGGATCAGTGGCGCAACTGCGTAGTGCGCAATCGCGTTCGGGTTGATCCATCCATTCATGTTGGCAATGAGTGCGTCCGCGTTGAGGTCGCTACCGTCGTGGAACTTGATGCCGGAACGGAGCTTGATCGTCCAAGACTTGTAGTCCTTCGAAGGAGTTCCCGACTCGGCCAAGAATCCGCGAGGGACGCCCGTGCTGTCGATCACGAAGAGTGGGTCATAAATGGCGCGCATGATTGAGAAACCAGCGGAGTCCATCTTTCCCCACGCCGGACCAACACCACCGGTCGGAAGGTCGAGAAGACCAACGCGGAGCGTTCCGGAGAAGGTTGTTGCGCCTGCGGTCTCTGCCATCGCCAAGTCAGCGAGCGTGCCGGCGGTGACTACCCCACCTGCGGTCGCTGCACTGCGTGCGAGGAATGACCTGCGGTCGATTGCTGTTGCCATGACTACCCCCCTGGGAAGTGCTGATCGGTACTTTTGGTTTGGATGACTTCTCGCAGTTCCAACTTCTGTTGCACTTGCGTGAACGGAACATTACCAATGCCAGCGCAACTGTCAAGGCACACTGCCTGAGAAGCCTTCGCGTGCTCTCAGGAGAGGACGAGTTTCCGCATCCGAGCGCTGGCAATGCTGAGTCCAAGGACCGCCATCACCGCGAGATAGGCAATGTGGCCAATGAGCGTCGGGGAGAACTGCCCAAGTGCGAGTGACCGTGACAGCACCACGCCTTGGTAGAGCGGTGTGACGCGAACAATGCCTTGAAGCCAACCTGGATACACGGTCAATGGATAGAAGGTTGCCGAGAACAGGAACATTGGAATGATCGCAAGACTCACCAAATCAAAGTCCTGCCAACTTCGCATGAAGGTGGTCAACGCCATCCCAACAGCGCCAAAGGCCGCTCCCATGAGAATTGCGGCGGGGATACAGAGCAGGGCCCATGGTGTCGCGACCATCCCAGAAACCGCCATGACTCCGAGAAAAATCGTGGCGTAGGTCCCACCCCGCATCACACTCCAGATGAGTTCACCGAGCGCCACATCATCGGGACCAAGAGGCGTCGCGAGAACGGCGTCGTAGGTCTTCGAGATCTTCAATTTGAAGAACAAGTTGAACGTCGAGTCGAGCAGTGCTCCATCCATGGCGGCAGTGGCGAGCAAGCCCGGAGCGACAAACGCCGTGTACTTGACTTGGTGGCCATCGAGCGTGATCGTTCCGATCAGATGATTGAGACCGAGGCCAATCGAGAAGAGGTAAAAAATTGGTTCAAGGAACCCGGAGACAATGAGCAGCCACTCTCTCCGATAGACGTACACGTTGCGTTCAACCAGTCTCAACGCTCTTCGAGAACCGAGCACCTTCCATGCAAGAGGACGTGCGGCCGTGGCAGTGGCCATCAGACGACCAGTCGCTTCCTGAATGCTCGATCTGCAAGCGCGCAGCCAAGGAGTGCGAACCCAATGAGGTAGGCGAGGTCGAAGAGGTTCTGGACGACCACTAGGCGGCCAAGGGTGAGGCCGCGTATGAGATTCACCGCATGGAGCAACGGCGTCAATTGTGCGAGATAGCGAATCGCTGTTGGAAGCTGACCGAGCGGAAAGAACGTTGCCGAGAATAAGAAGAGTGGGATGACGCCGAAACGGTAGAGAAGGGCGAAACCATTTTCCTTCGACGTGGTTGCGGCGAATGCCGTCGTCGGCGACGCAAACGCCAGCGACGCCAACATTGCAACCGGAACCACGAGCACCGCCAACACTGAGTGCACCGCTCCAAAGACCGCCATGACCCCGAGGAAGATCGACGACACCATCACACCCCGGATCACCGCCCAACCAAGGTGCCCAATGAGCACATCTCTGACCGATAGAGGCGTCGCGAGCATGGCCCAGTAGCTTCGAATCCACTTAATTCTTGCCATCACGGGATACGTCGACTCATTGACCGAGACCTGCAAGATCGTTCCCGCAAGCAGCCCGGGGGCGAGGAAATCAAGGTACCGAACCCCGCCGACCGTATGGGTGTGATGGTCGACCAAGGTCCCAAGACCTACGCCCATTGCGGCCAAATAGAGAACAGGAAAGAGGAAGGACGTTGTTACTGAGCCCTTCCAGACTCGTGAGTAGAAGAAGCCATGTGCCCAGAGTGCACGTGCCCACGTGGGACGACCAACGTGTCGTCCCCTTGACGAAAGCTGCGCCACCTCAGTCAACGAGCGTCCTGCCCGTCAAGTGCAAGAACACGTCTTCGAGCGTTGAACGTCGAACGAGCGCACTCTCAGGCGTGAGACCTCGCGAGTGAACGGCCGCCACCGTCGCATCGCCATCGTGAACGTAGAGCAGCACTCGATCCGGAAGCACCTCGACGCGCTCGGCAAGGTCATGGAGCCCTGAGGCGTTCTCCGCTTGTTGGTCAATCCCGAATCGCAACTCGACAACTTCTCGAGTGGAGTGCTCCGCAATGAGTGCGCGGGGTGACCCTTCGGCAACAATTCGTCCCTTGTCCATAACGACGAGGCGGTCGCAGAGCTGTTCGGCCTCATCCATGTAGTGCGTGGTGATGATCAGGGTTACCCCTTGGCTCTTCAGGCGATAGAGCCGGTCCCAGAGGAGGTGGCGCGCCTGGGGATCGAGGCCGGTGGTGGGCTCATCGAGGATCAAGACTTCCGGTTCCGAAATGAGCGAGCGAGCGATCGTCAGTCTTCGCTTCATTCCCCCCGACAGCGGCTCTACCTTGTCGTCTCGGCGTTCGGTCAATTGGGCGAAATCAAGGAGCTGCGCTGCTCGCTCTCGAATGACCTTCTTCGGAAGATCGAAGTACCTGCCATAGATCAAGAGGTTGTCGAGAACCGTCAGTTCCTCATCAAGGGTGTCTTCTTGAGGGACCAAGCCGAGCCTCGCCCGAATTTGGGGTCCTTCCGTCATTGGATTCATGCCGAGCACAGAGAGCGAACCACCGGTGAACGGCGACATGCACGCAACCATCCGCATGGTTGAGGTCTTCCCCGCGCCATTCGGTCCGAGAAAGCCGAACGACTCCCCCTTGGCAATTCGGAAATCAATGCCATCAACGGCACGAAACGTGCCAAAGGTCTTCTCAAGGCCCTGAGCAATAACCAGCGCGTCGGGAGTGGGAGAAGTCGTCACAGTTTCCGAATCCTACTGAGGGGGTGCGAGCCCTGTGCATTTCTCAGTACCGTTGAGATGGTTCACAAGCTGACGAACGCGCTGAGGAGCAGAGTGACTACACCCAACGATGCCGTCGCGCCAAACGACGATATTGCGTTTCATGTCGAGCAACGCGGGATTGACTTCGTTCCGGCTTCTGATCGGTGGGCAACGCCGAGAAACATCGGCGCGATGTGGGCTGGATCCTCGCTCAACGTTGAGTACTTCATTTATGGCGCACTCCTCATGGGGTTCGGATTCTCGTTCTGGTCGGCCGTGGTGCTCATCGTTGTTGGCAACCTGTCGTTCTTCCTTCTCGGACTTGCGTCGCTTCAGGGTCCAGAAGCGGGAACAACTGCCTTCACCATCAGTCGTGCGCCATTTGGCACTCGAGGAGCCAAGCTGATCTCCTTCTTCAACTGGATGACGCAGCTTGGATTTGAAACCGAAGGGCTCATCCTCATCGTCGGTGCCGCTGTCGTCCTCACCCAGATGGCGGGCTTTCATGCCAACTCGACCGCTCGTGTGCTCTTTATCATTCTGGCTACGGCGATCCAAGCGGTCTTGCCCTACTTCGGACACGCAACCATGGTCAAGGTCTTGCGGTCGTTGATCATCCCGTTCGCCCTGATCTTCCTAGCGTTCGCAGTCTTTGCCGCAGACCACTTCCATGCGATTCACGCTGCACCATTTGCGAGTGGCTGGCAGCTGTGGACTGCTGGGCTCGCGTTCACCATCGCACTCTCTGGACTCGGGTGGACGGAGTGCGGCAATGACTACACGAGATACCTCCCACGAGACGCCTCCCGCCGACAGGTAGTTGGTTGGATCTTTTTGAGCACGGCGCTTCCAGAAATTGCTTTGATGGTGATCGGCGCAATGGCCTTTACCTTCTTGTCCGGATCGACAGCCTGGTCACAAGATGCGGCGTCTGTTGCGTGGAATGGATCAAATCCATTCGAGGCGTTCCAACACGGTCCACTCCCAAGTTGGTTCCTCGCCATCTTCTTGATCGTTGCCATTGTCCAACTCTTTGGCATCAACTCGCTTGACCTCTACTCATCGGGCGTGTCACTTCAAGCAATGGGACTCAAGCTCAAGAGATATCAGGCGGTTCTCCTTGACAGCGCGATTGCCGGAAGTTTGACCCTGTATGCGACGTTCCAGTCCACGTTCTCGCTCTACATGAAGGAATTCGTCGGCGTGATCATTGTGTGGATTGCACCATGGTTCGGGATCTTCATCGTTGATTGGATGCTCCGGAAGTTCAAATACAGCGCTCAGGAGCTCCAGAGGTCGGACCGAGGCGGTCTCTACTTCGCCAAAGGCGGCGTGAACTGGAATGCAATGGTGGCGTTCGTCGTGGGGCTCCTTCTCGCGCTCTCTGCCTTCTCAAAGGCTCCCCCACCGGTTTCCTTTCCCTTTCACTGGATGACACCGGTTTCAAATCACTTCGGCGGAGTATGTGCTGCTGATCTGGTGCATGGCACCTGTCAAGCAGGCTGGTACGGCGGCGCCGACTTCTCGATCTTCTTTGGAATCTTCGGAGCCGGCGCGCTCTACGCAGTGCTCGACTACTTCACGAAGACCGTGAAGAGGCAAACAGAGCGTCAATCGGCGCTTGAACTGCAGTCCTGAGCGCTCCGTCGGGTTTCACGATGGGTTGACACGCTGAGAGAACCTGCTCCTTCACAGAGACCTTTCGTCGACACCATGAGCAAGAACCGGTGCGACGTGCGTTGATCCGCGGAAGTGGCTCTGTTCTTCCTGTCCGGCCTGAGGCTGCCCAGAAATAGTGGACACGGTTTATGCAGCAATTTGGTTGCGACGAGCCAAGAGTAACTCGTAGCGGATTGGGCTTTGACCTCCAGCCTTGGTGCAACGGCGTTGGTGGTT
>CAIXCS010000254.1 GCA_903918025.1 uncultured Actinomycetes bacterium | reverse complement strand
CAACGTTGAGGGCGACACGCGGAGAAGAGGGCGGAGGAGAGATCTTCGACCGGGACGGTCGAAGGGCTGCGCATGGTCTCAGCGTGATGGGAGCAAGAGTTGATTCGCGTGGACCCGTAGGTGCTCACGCCGGCGTTCCTCCTTCTTGAAGGTCGTTCAGGACTCGGGCTTCGAAGTCGCCCGGATTCCAAAGTTCGATGTGCTTGTAGAAACCAGTGATGAGCACGGGGGAACCAATGGTGAGATTCGAATGCCGCCGAAGGCGTTCCGGAATGGCGATGCGACCCTGACTCGGCTCGATCTCCACCTCTTGTGACATCGAGGTGAGACGACGGAATCGACGTTCCTCGGCAACGTTGTCATCCATTCGGGCAGAGAGAATCTGCATCCGACGCAGAAACTCAGACTCGGTCCAAAGGCCGAGGACGTCATCGTTCGAGAGCGACAAGTAGGCCTTGCCTTCAAAGGCATCGCGGAACTTGTGCGGCAAGACCAGACGGCCCTTGCTATCCAAGTTGTGCTCACTGCTGCCTACGAACACGTTCGCCCGCCCTTAATCCCCCGCCCCTTGGGATTCTCCGCCCCTTGGAACTCGTGATTGACACAATAACCCACTGAGTGACACTTTGCAACACTCTGTTGCACCTTCTCCCCACTTTGTGGGAAAGCAGCGCCACCTGGTGGTCGAGGACTGCCATCAGGGGTTCAAACAAGCTCCGGAAATGAAGTGAGGGAGCCGTTGCCCGTCACCTACAGATTTCGGGTCGTTGTGGAACTAGCGAGCGCAGTGCAAACCGCTCACTCGCAATGGGGAGCGAGGAGCGAGGAGCGAGGAGCGAGGAGCGAGGAGCGAGGAAGAATCTGCGAGCCTCTGGCTCCGTCAAGTTCCTACGGTGAACCTCGAGAACTCAGGATGCTTGGAGGTACGGCTCCCAGAGAGGATCCGCCTCATTCGCTTGCCGGACAAGTGCAAAGCGAGTCCGAGGTGCCACTGGCTCGAAATTCAACTCCCAGCCAAGTTCAGCGAGGAGGCGGTCACCCTTCTCCATGTTGTGGCGCCTGCACGCGGCAACGAGATTGGTCCACGACGTGGCACCACCCCTGCTCTTTGGTACAACGTGATCAACGGTGTCAGCGCTTGCATTGCAGTACGCGCATCTTCCGCCATCTCTTCGAAGAACGCCGCGGCGTGAAGGAGGCGGCGAGGATCGATTCCGGCCAACTTTGACCATATGACTGAGACGAACGATGGCAGGGACTTCAATTGAGCGAGAAGGGCTGTGGAGGACCGGCGGGTCCGCATGGACGGCAATAGCTTCAACTCTGCCTGCAAGTAACAAGACAACCGCTCGTCGGTCAGTTACGATGCCGAGCGGTTCAAATGACGCATTCAGCAACAACACTTTGCTCGACATGTCGCTAGGAACTCCCCCGCCCCATTCGCCGAGACCACCTGAGGAACCCGATGACTTGTTGTTCGTCGAGTCGCCCGGATCCATCGCCTCCAAATACCGTCACCATCCGGAAGTGCCAATACGACGACGAAGGGATGGGAAGGAAGGGTCGACGTTTCCACCAACCGTTTGGCGCCATTCGCACCACTGACTTGAGTCCCTCAATCCAGAGAGAAGGATGACGGAGGACCGGAACGACCATTGGCCTGATCTTTACCGGGTGGTTTGTCTGGAAGTGCGCTACGTCAACTTGAGAATTTTCGGGAACCTCGGTGATGAGAGGAGTTCGTTCCCGGTCCATGGTTACGGCTCGTCGCGTCGAAAGCGGTCCTTGAACCAGTCCCTCGCGTCATGGATACGATCCTCAACTCCCCCAACACCAGAAGCTTCGTCTTCGGTGAAGGATCGAGTGAGGTCATGCCAACTCGCTCGGCCCATCGCTCGGAGGCTGCGGTGCATGACAAAGGCCGAGCCGAACATGATGGCCACGCCGACAAATCCAAGAAGTACCGAAGTCGTGAAGCAAGCAACCAGGATCACGAGCCCAAGGGTAAATCCAGCAACACCCCACTTGAGCTGACGCCCCTCGTGGCGGTACACCGTCTCATTGCGAACTTTGTCAACGAAGGCAGGATCTTGGGCAGAGAGCGACTCTTCAAGCTCTTGGAGAATTCGTTGCTCGTGCTCTGAAAGTGGCATTGCTCAGTCCTCCTCCCTCTGACCAGCATGGCACTGGTTTGATCCCACGTTAGCCACACGCGGCATCGCTCTGCCGCGCGCCCCATCGCGCCCTTGTTCGGGCTACTTCGCTACCGTTGTTCCATGTCCATCACTCCAACGTCTTCCACCACGCCGTCGACCCCTCATCGAATCCGTCGAATTGCCACGTGGTTCATGGTCGTGCTCGTTGGCATCCTCGTTCCACTCACCGTCACGGGAACTTGGGCACTTCGAACGGTGACGAACACCGATCACTATGTTTCGACGCTCGCACCGCTCATTGATGAGCCTGTCGTCCAGCAAGAAATCGCGACGTTGGTGGTTGATCAACTCTTCACCGCCGTCCATGTTCAGGCCAAGTTGACCGAAAAACTTCCCGCCCCAACGAAGTTTCTGGCCGCTCCGCTGACTACTGCACTTCGCCGAGAGGCGAACAAGGCGGCTCTCTCCGTCGTAGCGTCCCCTCAATTCGCCAAATTTTGGAATGCCTCGAACAGGTTGACGCATCACGCGGCGGTGTCCGTCCTCTCTGGTGACACCCAGAGCGGGAAGGCTACGAAGATCTCGGTCGAACTCAACAAAGTCCTGATCAATTCCATCAAGACCCTGAATGCAAAAGGCATCACACTCTTCAACCCAATCTTGGCCACTATCCAGCATGCTCAGTCCAAGGGGTTTGTCGTTGTTACCGCTCACCAACTTCACACGGTCCAAACGGCATTCCACCTGGGTATCAAATTGCGAGTCGTGCTGCCGATCGTCCTTGCGCTCTTCATTGTTGGAGCCTTGTTGTTGACCGTCGATCGTCGAAAGACCGTGCTCCGACTCGCTGCCGCAGGAGTCATTGGTCTTGTCGTGCTCGAAGCAATTCTTGTTTTTGCTCGGAAGACCTTCATCAATGCAGTACCCAATTCCGACGTCGCAGCAGCTGTTTGGAAGATCCTGTTGCGAGGACTCGTCAACGAGATTCGGTGGGTTGCCCTACTCGGCCTCGTGATTGTCCTTGTGGCTTGGATTCGTGGACCATCAAGCAAAGCAGCGCGGTCACGCCTCGCCCTCAGCAATTCGTGGGCGTGGCTGCAGAATAAGCAGAAGAGCCACGAACTCGGAACCAAAACTGCAGAGCTTCAGCATCGCGCCCAAGAGATGCGCGGACTGCTCTCAGCGATTGCGTGTGGCCTGTGCTTCTTCATCGTCTTGATCGCCTCATCGACGACCGTCATTCTCTGGTCGTTCGTCATCCTCGGTGTCGTGCTGCTCGCGCTCAATGCATCGTCACTGAAGCGCCGATCCGCCTAACTCAACGAGGACTTCGATCACGATTTCGTCGGCGACCAAGAGCGAAGCCAGCGCACCCGCCAAGGACCGCACAAATGACGATCACGGAAATGACATGGGTGTGTCCGTGATAGCCCCAGAAAGAGACCGTGACTTCGGCCGTATTCGCCAGTGCGAACCAGATGAGAAGGACTGAGGCCGCTCCGAGGCCGAGCATGCCCCAATCACGCCGCTTCTTCAGTGGGTTGTTTGTTTTGCTCTCGTTCATGGTGTCCCTTCGGTCACTTGAGTCTTAGCACTTGCCTTGAGCAATCGTGAAGGATCCTGGACCACTACAAAGACCGTGCT
>CAIXCS010000253.1 GCA_903918025.1 uncultured Actinomycetes bacterium | reverse complement strand
GGAGTTCTTCGTCTCTAGGTGAGATGCATCCGGGAGAGGCAGCTGGCGTGTTGACCAACAGCTCCCCCGTTGCCGTTGTTCGGACGCGAACGCCCTCAAATGGCAACCCGACCCAACCAGGTCGTCGCTTGCCATGGAGAGGGTTGGAGATGGTGAGCAGTGTCTCTGTCATTCCATAGCGTTCAAGAACGTCGACACCATTCGCAGCAAGTCGTTCTGAGAGCCCCGCATCGAGCGGTGCGGAGCCCGAGACGCAGAGTCGAAGATCCTGAAGACCGCTAGCGAGTCCCAACTGGTCAAAGCGGTGATACATGGTTGGCACGCCGAAGAACATGGTCGCTCCCCTGTCGGACGCTCTCGCGACAACCTCGGGTTCGAACTTCGGGTGGATCTCGATGGAGCCACCGACGAGCAGGGTGCCAAGGAGCCCAATGATGAGTCCGTGAACGTGACTCCATGGCAGCGCCAAGGCGAGTCGATCGAGTTCGGTGACTTCCCACGCGTTCGTGACCATCGTGCAACCCGCAATGACGGTTTCATGACTATGGCGAACGGCCTTCGGAGTCCCTGAGGATCCAGAGGTCATCACGAGAAGCGCATCATCGCCATTCCCGCCAATCCCTGCAACACCAGTGGAATGGAGTGCCCCAGAAACCCCAAGACCACTCTCGTCAAGGAACCACGGTGCACTGACCTGTGTTGCAAGGGTCTCATGGTCCTGCTGAAAACTCTTCGGGCTCACCGGCACCACGGTCGACCCAATCTTCCAACAAGCAAGCAGGGTCGCGATTGTTGCGAGACATGGCTGCATTGCCACGAGGACTCGCTGACCCGTGAGGAGGCCTCCTTCTTGGTAGGCCACCGCGCTGTGGTTTGCCAGCGCCTCGAGGTCACCACGCGTCGCTTCCAGAGCGCCTTCGGCAGTGAGTACTGCGGGTGCGGAGGGATTTCGAGCAGCGAGTGATGCAAGAACCCCCGAAAGCCGATTGGAGGGATCCACTTGGCGAGCCTATCTCTGACCATTCGAGTTGGTCGTATCCTAAGAACCATGTCTGAGCGCCGAACTGTTGCCGTCGTCCCCCACACCCACTGGGACCGTGAATGGTATGAACCATTCCAAACATTCCGTTTCAAGCTGGTCGAGTTGCTCGACACGCTGCTTCCCCTCATGGAGCAGGATCCGAGTTACCGCCGCTTCCTCCTCGACGGGCAAATGGCCGTTGTCGATGACTACCTCGAGATCCGACCAGAGAATGAGGACCGTTTGCGCGCGTTGGCGGCATCGGGTCGCCTCACTATGGGTCCTTGGTACATCCTCATGGATGAATTTCTCGTCTCGGGCGAAACCATCGTCCGAAATCTCCAATTAGGCATCAATCGGGGCGCAGCATTTGGCGGCGTCATGGAAGTTGGCTACCTCCCCGACATGTTCGGGCACATTGCGCAGATGCCACAAATTCTCGCTCAAGCAGGACTCACCGACACCGTGCTCTGGAGAGGCGTGCCAAGCGCCATCACGAAGACTGGTTTTCGTTGGACGGCACCGGACGGCTCTTCGGTTCGGGCCGAGTATCTCCCCGTCGGATACGGAAACGGTGCAGCCCTCCCGAGCGATGCTCGTGCCCTCGTGCATCGAGTTACTGACCACGCCCAAGAGATCGGGGATTTCCTCATCGGGCCACTCCTCCTCATGAATGGCTCTGATCACCTCCTGCCACAGGCGCACCTCGGTCGAGTCCTTGCAGAGGCAAATGCACTCCAAGATGAGTTTGACTTCCAGATCACCTCACTTCCCGAGTATCTCCAATTGGTCGAGCGAGAGGGGCTCGAGGAGTGGACCGGTGAACTCCGTTCGGGATTCCGCTCGAACATGCTCATGGGTGTGACGTCCAATCGAGTAGACGTCAAACTTGCGGCAGGGATCACTGAACGCGCACTTGAGCGACGGGCAGAACCACTCGCTGCACTCTTTGGAAGCGCCGCCGAGTGGCCGGAGCGCTTGCTCGAGCTCGCGTGGCTTGAGGTCATTCGCAATAGTGCGCATGACTCAATCTGCGCGTGCAGCGTCGACGATGTTGTTGATGCGGTACTCCACCGTTTTGCTGAGGCCCGCTCCATTGCAGAAGGAGTCGAAGGCAAGGTGCTGTATGACGTTGCAATGAGCTTCGCCGAGGGTGGCGAGTACGTGCTCAATTCAACGCAATTTCCTCGAGGCGGCGTGGTTGAATTTGTCCTGGCGGGCGATGAGGTTGACGAATCATCGATGCAGGTCCTCTCTGAGGCAACGTCATTCCCTTCGCAAATGGATGTCGATGGCGAGACGCTTCGAACCATTCTGGGACTGCTCAATGGCCCTCGAATCACCAATGACGCGTGGATACTCGCCGCATCCGTTGACGACCTCGACGACGAAACGATTGCTCTTTCGATTTCCGTCGGTCCCAACCCCAATCCGCTGGTTGAGCTCGATGAATTGCGTCGCGATCTCTACACGCGCGTTGGCGCGAATCCTGCTCTCAAGGCGAAGATTGCTATTGACCAACCGAGGATCCGACGCGTTGCCACGACAGTTGCCCCAGTCGACGGTTTTAGTTGGACTCCACTCCAGCCCGTTGCGCCCACCAACCCGGTGGAACTTGATCCGACGACACTTGACGGAAGCGACACCTGGTCGATGACGAATGGTCTCGTTGACGTGATCATCGATCCGTCCAACGGCACCTTTTCGATCAATGGCATCGCCGGTTTTGGTCAATTGGTCGATGAGGGAGACCTTGGGGACTCCTACAACTACTCACCGCCTGCAGGCGACCAACTCATTGACACGCCCACGTCGGTCGTCGTGTCACCACTCCACCGAGGGCCGATTCGAGCTTCCGTCACCATCACCACAACCTATGAGTGGCCGAGTCATGTTGACGCAACAAGAAACCGGCGAACGGGATCCGTCGAAGGAGTCGTAACGACCATTGTCGAGGTCAAAGCAGATGACGACGCGGTGCACGTTTCGACCTCGTTTTCCAACCCTGCCCGTGATCACCGCCTCAGGATTCACCTCCCGCTTCCTGCTCCCGCTCGACACTCTGTCGCCGAGTGTGTCTTCGGCACGGTTGAACGGAGTCTCACTGCGGAAGGTCGTGCCGATGAACTCGGACTCGCAACGGCTCCATCTCGGCGGTTCATTCAAGCTGGTGGTCTGACCGTCGTGCATGAAGGTCTCAACGAATACGAACTCGTCGATCGAAACACTGACGAGACCGAGGCTGGCACCTTGGCGCTGACGTTGCTCCGTTCCACCGGCATGCTCTCGAGGCTCGCCATGAAGTACCGCCCATTCCCTGCTGGACCACTGACGCCGGTTGAGGGATTGCAAATGGTTGGTTCGATCATCAACGCCCGGTACTCCGTTGCGATTGGTGATCGTGATCCGTGGGACTTTGCCGACAAGGTTCTGCAACCTGTGGATGTCCTTCACGCCGAAGGTGGTGGCTTCCGACAAGCAGCCGGATCCCGTCTCAACGTCACAGGAGCAATTGTCTCGTCGATTCGACGCTCCGGTGGCCTCCTTGAGCTTCGATGTTTCAATCCAACAAGTGCGACAACTTCGGTCAATTTCGGGACTGCTCGCGGGTGGGAAGTCAACCTGCGTGGTGAGCCGCTTCGTCAGTTTGACGGCACGCTTGAACTCGGAGCATTCAAATTCACGACGGTCCGTCTCACTGAGGAAGGGTAAGTCGCCATCATCAAGACCACGGTGGCAGACAACCCTTCAGGCGGACAGGTCGTTGTTCTTGTTCCGGTCAAGTCATTTGGATCGGCAAAGAGGCGCTTGCAACCTGTGTTGAGCGACAAGCAGCGTGAACAGCTCATGCGTGCGCTTGCCACTCGAGTAATCGCAGCGGCTGCTCCCTATCCTGTTGCTGTCGTGTGTGACGATGAAGCCGTGGCGTCTTGGGCGGAGGCCTTGGGGGCTGAAGTGCTTTGGACGCCGGAGCTCGGCCTCAACGGAGCGGTTCGCGCTGGAGTTGATGCACTCGCCGCTCGTGGAGTTGACCACGTGGTGATCGCTCATGGGGATCTTGCTCACCCAGAGGAACTTGGGGCTCTGGAACTTGGTAGAGGCGTCACGCTTGTTCCCGACCAACGCGACGACGGAACGAACGTTCTGGCAGTCCCCACCAATGCGGCCTTCAACTTCTCCTATGGACCGAACTCATTCCGTTTGCATGTAGCCGAAGCTGCGCGGCTGGGACTCGACACTTCCATTGTTCGATCGAAGACCCTCGCTCTCGATATTGATGACCCAGAAGACCTCGAAGCCCTCGATCTTTCAGAGTTTCTGAAGTAACCCAGACGCGACTCGAGGTGAGGCTGATGCCCCACCTCGAGTACACAACTGAACTGCATTCTGGCAACTCAGCGCTTGGCTGCTGCCTTCTTTGCAGGAGCCTTCTT
>CAIXCS010000252.1 GCA_903918025.1 uncultured Actinomycetes bacterium | reverse complement strand
ACGCTGTTGGCGGCGAACAAGGACGCTGCCGTCAGGGCGACTACTCCACCCATCTTGCGAGAAACTCTCCGAGTTTTCACTACTCCTCTTTCTTTTCGGGCTTCGAGATTGCGAACGGCCACGTCAACGAACACCGAAGGTACCACCGAAGATAGAAATTTTATGGTCGAAAGCCTGAGGATTGTCATCGAGAGGATCTCTCATTTCAGCAAGCAGACAGCTTCCTCGCTGCCCATCGAAATCGATCCCTCATCTTGGATTGGTGAAGAGTGAACTGCGAGGGGCACCGAGAAGGTTGATTTGATTGCAAACTCAACGAAATAGTGGTCGATCGAGTGCACTCCCTAGCGGAGATGGAGGCGCCGTCGTCGGGAGCAGGTCCCATGTAAAGAGGAATCCGAGCAGCAACCAAACTGGCGTCAGGGTGGAGTAACTCGTCGTCGCAACGACACCCACAAACCACAGGAGGAACACGATGGCGCTCGCGATCTTCGGAATTGGTGAGAGGCGAACCGAACCAGCGATCCTCACAAACACGAAGAGCCACACAATGAGGCCCAAAACCCCAACTTCAACGACATAGTTGATCAGGATCGACCAGATCGTCACGATCTTTACGAATCCATAGAATTTTATGATTCCCGGAGCGCTCACGACGAAAAGCCTTGGAACTTGCCCCGGGCCGGCACCAACAACAAAAGTATGAACAGACGTGAACCAGAGATGGAACCCCTCTTGAATGGAGTTCCACCTGAGTGTCCACGATGAGTTGGCCGTGCCTCCCGAAGCTCGGTTCATGAGTTGGCTCACTGCAATCGGAGCGACGACTATCGCCAGTACAACGAGTCGACGAGCAAATCGTTGAAGGTGAAAACCTTCATGATGAGATCTGGGCTGGAGATCCCCGCCGCGACTTGGCGCCTTTCGGGCGAATACGGCAATGCAGCCGAAGAGACCAGCGAGCGCGAAGATTGACATCCCACTTTGGGAGAAGGCCATCGATAAACACTGCCGGGTTTCACGCCAGTCAGCGAGTCCTTACGCCTCTCACGACGCGTTCTGGGTCAGGCAGTCACTGCTGCGAGCACCGCCCGAGTCGCTACTCCGGAGAGGTACGTGCTCGCGGCAATCGTTAGGTGGTCATGGTCCGCAGCGACAATATTTCCTGCGACAACTGGCGGACAGTTCGTCGCATCACAAAACCATTGACTGGTCGCGAGGACTTTGCCTCCGATTGCAGCTGCGGCAGCAGGGTCGCGAACCTTCAAGATGGTCCCATAGCTCGATGACGTGCTGAGCGAGCACTGCGACAACAACTTTGCTCGAGCGAGACAGGTTGGGACCGGAATTGCAAAGAATGGCGTTGTTCCAAGGATGATTCGCTTTGCCGTTCGGCTTCCACCGGTTGCGTTGGTATAGAACCGCTTCATTCCCGCTGCCCAATCAGCCGTAGATATCTTCGAGAGTTCATATGACGATGACGTCAGAATCGCTACGGGCTTTATGGCGAGGATTGAACGCTCAACAGCCGCGTGCCAGGTGTTGCACGCTGTGGCCAATGCGGCTGGAGCAAGATTCGCCACGGTGTAGTGCAGATCCGCTGAGGGGCATCCAGCGTAGAGAAACACCGAGAGTTTGTAACTCGATGTTGCTAGTCCAATCGAGAGTGCCGGGAGCCAGTTCCCAACATTGGAATCGCCGTACAAGACAATGGTCTTCGATGCTGTTGGATTTCCAAATGTGCACGCCTGTGGACTTTTGATGAGCGATGCATGTGTGGTCAAGTTTGGCGTGCAAGCGTCTCCCAGAGAGACACCGGTCTGACGATAGCTAGTCACAGGAGTTTGAAACGATGAGAGCGGTGGATTGAGCACTTTCGGGACCGTGGCTGACTTTGAAACGTGAACGGCACTAAATACCTGTGCATTCGTGTCTGCAATGGATCCCGCCGCCCCCACGCTGTTGGCGGCGAACAAGGACGCTGCCGTCAGGGCGACTACTCCACCCATCTTGCGAGAAACTCTCCGAGTTTTCACTACTCCTCTTTCTT
>CAIXCS010000251.1 GCA_903918025.1 uncultured Actinomycetes bacterium | reverse complement strand
GTGGCCGTTGGATTTAGTCTCTCCACATGGCTTGGTGCCGTACTTGTCAGCGGTTCTCTACCGAACAAGATTGACCGATGTTTGCAGAGTTGGGCCAACACCATTTCACGATGACGGGACTGCTGAGGGCTTAGTTTCCACTTAAGGGGGTCTTCGGATTTCACCGTGGTGTGATCGTCGCGAGTAATGACCAATCCGGTTTGCCGGCGAAGAGAAGTGCGCGGATTCGGTAGTTCTTGAAAGAGCGGAAGCCAAACGCGACGCGCTTCACTCGCTTGGCGAGATTGTTCATGTACTCGGTCGGTCCGTTGGTGATGTGCAGTTTGTGCCACGCAATAATCTGGTTGCGCCAACGCTTCAATGTTCGTCCGAGTGAGCGCACTTCGGGTGGCCAGCCTTCGTCGGCCATGTCGCGAATCAGTGGTCGAGGATCGAGTGGTCCTGAGCCACTGGGAGGGAGACCTCGTCATGGGAGATGGCTCGTCACGCTGAGTTCAGCGTCGCCACTGGCATACCGATCTGCTTCTGTGATCCGCACTCACCTTGGCAGCGAGGGTCGAACGAGAACACCAACGGACTGCTTTTCCACTATCTATCCAAGAGGACAGACCTGTCGAAACAGGCAGCTGAGGATTTGGAGCGCATTCAGCGGAGCCTGGACGGCCGGCCTCGCGAGACACTTCAATTCATGACACCATCGGAGTTGCTCGCTGAGGTCATTGCGCTCACCGATTGAATCCGCCGCTTGAAACAACAAGAACAAGGGAAACCAAATAGGGGGCAGGTCAAACATGTCACCTAAACGTGCAGCAGTCCCTCAGATTCGCACGAGAGGCTGACCTGGCCCCCGTTCACGGGGACTTCGTCAGTCGGCTCACGGTGACCAAGGCTACGAAGTGCCTGCTCGAAGAAGGTGGTCGTCGATCAAGCCAAGCACGAGCTCAAGTTGCGCTTCGGTCATGCCGCTTCCGCTTGGGAGGCACAACCCGCGCTCGAAGATCCGGTCGGCGGTACCGTCAAGCCTGGCACGCGCAGTTGAGTAAAGCGGCTGGCGATGCATCGGCTTCCAGATTGGCCTCGACTCGACATCGTGTGATTCAAGGTGCAAGCGCAGGTTCTCGGGGCTCGTGCCAGTTCGCTTTGAGTCGAGCATGATGCATGTCAACCACGCATTCGAAGTACTCGCGTCCGCAATCGGCATTAAGCTGACACCTTCGTGACGATCAATTACCAAGCGGTAGGCCTCCCTGGTTGCAGTGCGACGTTGAATTCGGTCATCGAGGGTCTCGAGTTGGGCTCTTCCGAAAGCTGCAAGAATATTGGAGAGCCGATAATTGTATCCGACCTCGGTGTGCTCGTAGTGGGGGGCTGGCTCCCTGGCTTGCGTAGCGAGCTTGCGAGCGTGATCTGCAACCTCTTCGCTGTTGGTTAACAGCATGCCTCCACCGCTCGTCGTGATGATCTTGTTCCCGTTGAACGAAAGCGCCGCCACATCTCCGAAGGCGCCGGCTGGCTTTCCTGATCTGGTAGCACCAAGTGCCTCTGCAGCATCCTCAATGAGTAGGGTTCCATGTTCCGCTGCGAGAGGAACGATGGCGTCGTAGTCAGCGCATTGGCCGTAGAGGTCGACCGCCATGACCGCTGCCACCTTCGCTCCCCGCTTCGCCGCAGCCTCCAGCTCTTCCGCTAGGAGTGGTGCTGACAAGTTCCACGAGGTTTCATCAACGTCGATGAAGACTGGCTCAGCGCCGACGTAGCGAACGACGTTTGCGGTAGGTACGAACGTGAGGGTGGGCACGAGAACAACATCACCAGGCCCAATGCCGGCCGTGACAAGTGCTAGGTGAAGCGCGGCGGTTCCACTCGAAAGGCCGACGGCGAAGCTCACCCCGCAACGTGCGGCGATCTCCCGCTCGAATTGATCTAGATCTGGACCAAGTGGCGCCACCCAATTTGATCGGATCGCCTCAAGAACATATTGCTCTTCTCTGCCTCGAACATCTGGCGCCGAAAGGTGAATACGGCTCATTGCCCCCTCCCAGGAAACCGATCACCTAGCTCAGGCAACTCGCTCATTGTGACCCCTGACTCCTCTGCGATTCCCCGGCGCGATACGACTACGAAGACGGTTTGAAGGAGGATCCTAAGGTCTAACTTCCATGAGCGATTCTCGACATACCAGACGTCCAACTCCAAACGCTCCGTCCAGCCGAGCGCATTGCGGCCCCTGACTTGGGCTAATCCGGTGAGACCAGGGAGCACTTCGAGGCGTCGATGCTCTCGCTCTGTGAACCGATTCCGATAGCCGGTCGGCAGCGGTCGTGGTCCAACGAAGGCCATCTGGCCAAGAAATACGTTGATGAGTTCAGGCAGCTCGTCAAGGCTGGTGGATCTGAGGAACTGGCCAAGAGGATTCAGGCGTTCCCTATCACTGAGCAACTCCCCACTCGAGTCTCGGTCGTCGGTCATCGATCGGAACTTGATGAGCTGAAATGGCTGACCAGCAAGCCCGAGTCGTTCTTGCCGGTAGGTGACAGGTCGACCTAGTACTAGCCGGATTACGCAGCCAATGATCGTGAGGATGGGGGAGAGAAGTAAGAGCAAAAGTCCAGCAATGCCCCGCTCTAGACAAAATCTCACGCGCCCAGTGTTACCATAATTTCGTTAACTTTGGGTGGTGACATCGACGGGGGTACGATATGGAGAAAATATTCACCGCTGGCCGCCTGGTGATTGTTGGAGCGGGAGGTTTCGGGCGGGAAGTACTCGACGTAGTTGACGCCATCAACGCGTCCGGAGGCGCCATTGAGTTCCTGGGCTTCCTAGATGACGGACCCGTCAACAAGGATCTACTCGAGGTCCGAGGGGCAACATTGCTTGGGGGAAGTGATCGAATAGGCGCTCTGGACTGTGCTTATGTAGTGGGAGTCGTTGATCCTTCAGTAAGGCGCCGGATTGATGGCCAATTCTCGGCCGTGCGATTGCCAGCCGCCGTTCTCGTGCACCCATCGGCAACTGTTGGTTCACAGGTGACACTTGGCCCCGGGAGCATCATCTGTGCTCAGGCGTCTATCACGACCAACGTAGCAATCGGTCGACATTGCCACCTCAACCTGCACGCCACCGTTGGGCACGACACGACTATCGGTTCCTACGTCACCTTGATGCCCGGGGCGAATCTGAGCGGTTCCGTTGTGCTGGGGGACGATGTCACGGTGGGCACCGGTGCCAGCGTGATTCAGAACCTTAATATTGGCGCGGGCAGTTACGTTGGCGCCGGGGCCGCGGTGGTGCGTGACGTTGAGGCAGGCACCACCGTTGTTGGAGTCCCGGCACGGCCGCTTTAGGGCATTGCGCTGCTACCCGGGCGCGGCCACGAGTTTGCTAACGTGACCGGATGCCTTCCGTTCATCTCGACGTCCAATTGGGTCTACTCGACTACTGGAAGATCGTCTGGAATCGCAAATTACTGGTGCTGGCCGCGATCGTCGTTTTCATTGGCGCTGCCGTCGGACTCGACTCCGTCCGCGCCAAGCAGTACACCGCCACATCCAATCTGCTGTTTGTCTCGCAGACCTATAGCTCTGGCGGGACTGTGGTGGCGTTGACCCCCCAGGACATTGCTACCCAGATCCAAATTGTGAACGGAGCGAGTGTAAGGGCCCTCGCCACGCTGGCTCTCCGACAGGTGCCGCCCAGGCCCCAGGTCGTTCAGGTTGGCTTGACCGCCGTCGCGGCGATCACCGTTACCTCGTCGCATCGGGCCTTCGCGGCCCGCGCGGCCAACGCCTACGCCTACGCCTACATCAAGAGTTCACAGGACCGCTACCTCGGGACGGTCCATGCTGCATCGAGCCAACTCCAGTCACAGGTCAACGCCCTTCAGTCCCAAATTACTGACCTCCAGGGCCAAGTTGTCAGCTTGAAGGGTGGCGCGTTGAGCGCGCTGGTGACCCGGCTCGGCAACCTCACCGCACAGCAGCAGGCGCTGCGGACCCAGCTCTCGCAGCTGCAGGTGAACGCGGCACAGGCTCCCTCTGGAGGTCAAGTCGTTGCACCAGCCACCGTGCCCACCTCGCCGTCGTCACCCAAGCCACTCGTTGACGCCATCTTGGCGGGTTTCCTCGGCCTGCTCCTCGCGGTGGCCTATGTCTTGATCCGCGAGTTCCTCGACGATCGCATCAAGTCCCAACAGCAGCTCGAGTCCATGACTGAGGGCCTGCCCGTGCTCGGGATAATTCCTCGCCTTCCCGAGTGG
>CAIXCS010000250.1 GCA_903918025.1 uncultured Actinomycetes bacterium | reverse complement strand
CTGCGACGTAGTCGCGAACTTGGCGGTAGATCTCAAAATCGTCAATGAGTACGCCGCGGTAGTCGTCGTTCAACTCCTCGCGAAGCATCTTGAGCGCCATGTCTGGCTCGCGATACACAAGACCTGGAAGGTTGGAACGATTCGCTTCGGCTTCAATTGCGGTCCACCGCTCAACCAAACTCTCAATATCGCGTCGGAGATCGTCCTCAGAAACCCCTTCAGCCGCGGTCCTCACGATGATGCCGTGTTGACTTGGCTTGACTGAATCAATGATCTTCCGAAGCCTGCGCCGCTCGCTATCCCCAAGTCGCTTCGAGATGCCCGCCGCAGACGAATTCGGCACCAGAACCGCAAATCTTCCTGGCAGTGAGACCTCTTGGGTAAGGCGGGCTCCCTTTGCACCGATGGGATTCTTCGTGACCTGACAGAGGATGAGTTGACCCGCCTTCAGCACATCTTCAATGCGGGAGTCAGCCGACTTCTGTTCCTCGTCTGCCTCGTCTTCGAGTTGGAGGTCACCTCGGTAGAGCACCGCATTCTTTGGAATGCCAATGTCAACGAATGCCGCTTCCATGCCAGGAAGAACATTCTGAACACGGCCACGATAGATATTGCCGTCAATTTGATTGGTCGCATCTGCTGGACGAGCGACGAAGTGCTCAACGAGACTCCGGCCCTCAAGCATCGCAATGTGGGTCGCGTGGGGCTGCACATGCACGCACATGAGGTAACGACCGGTCGATCTACCTGCACGATTTCGTCCACCTCTTCGGCGGCTTCTGCTCTTCTTCTGACCGGTGGACTCCCCATCGTCAGTCGGCGTCGTGGCCTCAACGGGGCGGGGTTCAATACCAGGCTCTACCGACGCGGGTGGTCGCCCATTTCGTTGTCGCTGTTGACCATTCCTGCGGCCTCCGCTACTGCTTTGAGGCCGCTCTTCCTGGGGCCCCTCTGGGGCACCTTGAGCACCATCAGGCGCAGGCCGAGTGTCGCCAATTCTTGGACGCACCGCTTCGATGCTCGGTGGAGCCTCGCCAGATGCAGCGATCATCGGCGTGTCGATTGACGTCGACTCTTGGTGTTCTTCGAACTCGTTCGTGGCCACGATTGTGGACCCTCCTCATAAGTGGGAGCACGTTGGATGTGGCGAGGTGGCCGACAACGGCCGTGTCTGCGCGTGAACGCGCGAGCAACTCTGCACACCACGGTGCGGTTTCTGATGAACTCTTCGGCTGGGGTTCCCCAGCAGTCGACTTCACGATTGAATGCGTTACTTCTGTTGATTGACCTTGATCAGACGGAGACATAGTTGCGACTGCTGCAGGCGATGTCGGGCGGCGGCGGCGCAGCTGACGCACCAGTCGGCCTCCCGAACGAAGAACACTCTGGCAGCGCAAGACGCGGAATGAGTTGCAGATTGCTGCCACCCTCACACCACCCTCTTGATCGCTAACCACGAGCGAGTCCTCCAGTTCCTGAAGAGCACAGCCTACCCCGAAGGAGGTCCAGCATCTCCGATCCTCGATGTCAACGAAGGATCAGTGCAGGCGTGACGCAGGAGCGGTGGTTGAAGGAACCGACGAGGAAGGTGAAACGGTGGTCGTGGTGTTGCTCCGTGGCGTAAGCGTTGCAGGAACCACCGGGTGAGCGACCAAGTAATTGAACAATTTTGCAACAACTGGGGCGGCAGCTGAAGCTCCATAGCCACCTTGGTCAATCACTGAGAGCACGACGTAGCGCGGTGCGGCCACCGGACCAAAGCCAACAAACCACGAGTTTGGTTCTTGACCCGGTTGATTTGAGGCGGTTCCGGTCTTGCCAGCAACAATGAATTTTGATTCGTCATAGGTTGAATAGGAATGGAAGGTGCCATATCCCGTGCCCGACGGATCATTCACCACGCCAATAAGCCCCTGCAAGATTGGGTTGCGCACCGCAGGTGGCAACGGAACAGTGCCAAGACTCCTTGGGGAGTAGCGAACCTGAACGGTTCCATCAGGTCGAACAATCCTCGCAGCAACTTCAGGTTGGAACCTTGTCCCACCGTTGGCAAACGTGGCATAGGCAGTGGCGAGTCCAATTGGGGTTACCTGTGTCCCACCCTGACCGAACGCCATTTCAAGGTTGTCGCCGGTGTACCACGCAGCATTTGGAAAGGCCTTTGGATACTGCGAGTGGAGCAGCGCTCTTCGGCTTGGCGAGTCAACTGAACTCGACG
>CAIXCS010000249.1 GCA_903918025.1 uncultured Actinomycetes bacterium | reverse complement strand
CGTGCGCTCACGTGCCAGATCAATGGTCTGACCAACGGAACGCGCTACTCAATTGCCGTAAAGGCTCGAAATCGCGCGGGTCTCGGTCCGGCTGGGACTCCGCAGCCTTCCGTGGTCCCGCACCTGACCCGGCCATCAGCCCCAACCAATGTGACTGCTCGACCTGGTGATCAGAGTGTTGTGGTGACCTGGGGTGCCCCTGTTGTTGGAGGTGGTTCAGCAATTTCTGGCTACACCGTCTCGACCATCCCGCGAGGGGGTGGCTGCACCTCGCTTGGTGAACTCACCTGCACGGTTGTTGGTCTGACCAACGGCGTCCCGGTTGGTTTCTCGGTGATCGCCACCAACGCGACTGGCTCGTCGATCGCGGCAATGAGCAAGGTGGTAACACCATCTTCGATTCCAACAGCCCCAACCAATGTTGTGGCGGTTCCTTCGAATACAAAGGCCACAATCTCTTGGGTTCGTCCCACCTCTCTCGGTGGAGGAGTGCTGCTCGGCTATAGCGTGACTGCGAGTCCAGGGACGGGGACCTGCACGTCCACAGCGCTCTCCTGCACAATCAGTGGCCTTACCAACGGCACCGCCTACACCTTCAGCGTCGTCGCTCGGACTGCCGTTGGCTCTTCACCACCTGGGGTCTCACCCCCGGTCTCCTTTGGTGCGACGGTGGGTGGGATCTTCGTCTATCCAGGAGCGAACCTCACGGGCCTCAACTTCACTGGACTTGATTTCGGAACGGTTGATCTCACCGGTGCAATTTTCACCGGGACCCATCTCGGTGGAGCAAACCTCAGCCATGTGACGCTCACGGGAGTGGCGTCGGGGGGCATCATTGGCGTACCTGATGCGCTTCCCTCAGGTTGGAAGTTGGTGAATGGCTACCTTGTCGGTCAAGGAGCGAATCTCTCCGGAGCGAACCTCACCAGTCAAGATCTTTCTGGAGCGAAGCTCACCGGCGCGGACCTCAATAATGCGAACTTTGCTTCGTCGAACTTCTTAAATGTGTCCTCAGGCGGCATTATTGGTCGGCCTGCATCGCTTCCTACTGACTGGCAACTTCTCGGCGGGTATCTCATTGGTCCCGGTGCAGATCTCACTGGTGCAGTCCTCACCAATGCTTCGCTGAACAATGCGAATCTCGCCAACGTCAATTTCACCAATACCAATTTGACCGGGGCTCAGCTCTCTGGTGCGGGAATTGTGAATGCCAACCTCAACGGCACCATCCTCACGAGCACCAATCTCACGAATGCTCGATTCTCTGGATCGACTCTTGCAGCAATTGTCTCTGGAGGCATTACCGGGACTCCGACACTTCCAACCGGATGGCATGTTGTCGCTCGATACCTCGTTGGACCGACCGCCAATCTCACTGGTGCCAACTTCACCTCGGTCAACCTCGCCTCACTCGATCTCACCAATGCACGGCTCACCAATGCGAATCTGACCAATTCGACGATGACCGGTGCCAACTTGACGGGTGCCGACCTCACTGGAGCCACGCTCGTCGGTGCCGTCTCCGGACACATCATTGGCACGCCGAGAGCGATGCCGGCCGGATGGAAAGTGGTCATTGGTTCATTCCTTGGACCGAATGTCGACCTCTCGAATGCTGACCTGACCGCGGCTGATCTTTCCAATGTCAGCCTGCAAGGGGTTCGCTTGGCCGGAGCGACCCTTCTCGGAGTGAGTTCTGGAGGCATCACGGGCACGCCAGTGAACTTGCCGACGAATTGGAAACTTGTCGGTGGGTATCTGATTGGCCCAGGAGCCAACCTCTCCGGTGCTTCGCTCTTGAGTTTGAATCTTTCGGGGACGAACTTTACGAGTGTCACGCTCAACAATGCGAACCTGACCGGATCGACCCTCACTGGGGTCATCTCGGGTGGAGTAACCGGTATCCCAGCGGCTCTCCCGGACGGATGGCGACTCTCGAATGGCTTCCTTCTTGGAACGGGTAGCCACGCATTCTCCGCAGGAGCCGATCTCTCGGGCGCCGACATCAGCAACATCAACTTGGGCACGGTTGACCTGACCGGAGCCACGCTCTCTAATACCAACTTGTCGGGAGCCAATCTTTCGAAGGCAACGTTGACTGGCGTTACTTCAGGTGGAATCACCGGGTTCCCAAGTGCACTGCCGACCGGCTGGCTGCTCGTGAACGGGTATCTCGTTGGTAATGGTGCGAACCTCATTGGTGCCCAGTTCTTCAACCAGGTCCTCAATGGCGCGGTCTTCACCAATGCCAATCTCACCGGAGCAAATCTGACCAACGCCGGGATGATTGGTGTTGCTTCCGGTGGCATCATCGGAACGCCACAGCTTCCCAATGGCTGGGTTCAATTAGATGGTGGTTACCTCGTTGGCTCTGGAGCGGATCTTCGCGGTGCGAATTTTGCCCATACGTCATTCGCTGGACTCAACCTCACGGCGACCAACTTCTCCGGAGCCAACCTGTCGGGTGCAACCTTTACTGGAGCAACGTTGAGTGGGTCACAGTTCTCAAGCGCCACTCTCACGGGTGTAATCACTGGAGGAATTTCGGGGAGTCCGTCGAGTCTTCCCGCCAGTTGGATCTTCCGAACTGGCTATCTCATTGGCCCCGGTGCGAACCTTCAGAATGCTGATCTTCATGGTGCAGCACTCAGTGGTGCGAATTTGACGCTGGCGGACCTCTCTGGAGCGAACCTCGCTGGAGTGAGTTCAGGAAGCGTCACGGGTACACCTGCAGCACTCCCAGGCAATTGGCAGCTCATCTATGGCTTCCTCATTGGGCCAAGTGCAAACCTCGCCGGCGGGAACTTCTTCGGTGATGATCTCTCAAACATCTCATTCGCAGGACTCAATGTTGCGAATGCAAACTTTCGAAGCGCGAATCTTCTCGGCGACGACTTCACCGGTGCGATCTGTTCTGGTGCGACCTTCACCAATGCTCAGTTGGCTGGAGCAAACTTCACCAAAGCCACGGTGTCGAATGCGTCGTTCAGCGGCGCCACGCTCACGAATCTCGCAAGCGGTTTAGTTGTTGGTCAACCAATTGCCCTCCCGTCTGGTTGGAAGGTGGCGGGCGGCTACTTCCTTGGACCAAGTGCCAACCTCACCGGCGCCAACCTCAACGGGGCAAACCTGACAGGCGCAAACCTGACAGGCGCAAACCTGACGGGAGCTTCGCTGACTGGCGCAACGATTACCAACCTCGACCTTCTTGGAGCGTCGTTGACCGGAGCACAGTCGGGATCACTCATTGGGACGCCACTCGCGCTGCCGACGAGCTTCAAGCTGCTGAATGGCTACTTCGCTGGTCCAGGGGTCAAATTGGCTGGCGCCAATCTCGTTGGGGTTGATGCATCAAGCGTTGACCTCACCGGAGCAAACTTGCTTGGTGCAAATCTGACTGGGGCAAAGCTTCAAGGCGCCACCTTGACCGGGGCCAATCTCAACAATGCCATTTTGACCGGCGTGAGTTCGGGTTCGATTCTGGGGCTGCCTTCGCGGTTGCCAACGAATTGGAATCTTCTTGGCGGATATCTTCTCGGCGCTGGTGCGGATCTGACCAATGCGGTGCTCTCAAATCTCGACCTCACCAATGTCAACCTGGCCAACGCGCAGTTAGGTGGTGCGCAATTCAATGGAGCGAACCTCTTCGGGGTGACGTCGGGTGGGGTTGTCGGCGTGCCGGCATCCATACCGTCACCCTGGGAGCTCATTGCTGGATACCTGATCGGGCCGAGTGCCAACTTGGCCGGGGCGAACCTTGTCAATGCGAATCTTTCTGGAACTGATCTCACTGATGCAAACCTCGATCAGGCGAATCTCAACGGCGTGAGTTCGGGATCGATTGTTGGTGTGGCTGGAGCGTTGCCAACCGGTTGGATCCTCTCGAGCGGCTACCTCGTAGGACCGAAAGCAAATCTTACGAACGCTGCACTCTCATCGGCAGATCTGACTTCCGCCAATGTTGCAGGGGCCACGCTTACTGGCGCGAACTTGTCGGGTGCGACCTTGGTGGGTCTCAGTTCAGGCGGAATCGTTGGAACCCCGAGTGGCTTGCCGCCAACGTGGAAGTTGGTTATGGGCTACCTCGTCGGGCCTGGATCAAATCTGCAGAATGCAAGTTTCAGTTCAGCGGATCTTTCCAACACCAATCTTGCAGGCACCAGTCTCTTGGGTGCGACGTTGACGGGGGTTCACTCCGGTTCAATCCTTGGAACCCCGATGGCACTGCCAGTGGGCTGGTCCCTCCTCGGTGGCTACCTGGTCGGGCCAGGCGCAAACTTGCAGAGTGCGAATCTCGCTGGGGTTGACCTTTCGGGAACGACCCTGACGAATGCCATCTTGTCCGGTGCAATCTTGGATCGAGTGTCGTCAGGTTCAATTGTTGGGACGCCGGCGTCGCTCCCAACTTCCTGGTCCCTCATTGGTGGCTATCTCGTTGGCCCAACCGCCAATCTGCACAATGCGGTGCTGAACGCCGTCGATCTCTCGGGCAGCATCTTGACGGGAGTGACCTCAGGAGGGATTACCGGCACCCCATCTGGCCTACCGACGAACTGGAAGTTGATCTTCGGATACCTCGTTGGACCAGGAGCGAAACTCAAGAGTGCTGCGCTTTCGAATGCTGATCTCACCCTTGGTGACCTCGAGGGTGTCGATCTCACCGGAGCCAATCTCTCTGGCTCTGCACTCAATGGCGCAAGTCTCGTAGGAGCAACGCTCAGTGGGGTCGATCTTTCAAATACCACGCTCAGTGGTGTTGTCTCTGGGTCCGTCACGGGAACTCCTGCAGCGCTTCCGTCCGGCTGGAAGGTCGTCGGTGGTTACCTCGTTGGGCCAAGTGCGAACCTCACCAATGCGAATCTCGCCGGCACCGACCTCTCGAACGTTGATCTCTCTGGAGCAACGCTCTCGGGTGTGAAATCGGGCGGAGTGACCGCCATTGGAGCAACGCTCCCACTTGGTTGGCACCTGATTAGTGGCTACCTTGTTGGTCCAGGAGCTGATCTGCGCAGTCAGAATTTGTCCGGGACCTCCTTCGCTGGTCAAGACCTCACTGGGGTGAACTTCGCCAACGCAACGCTGACTGGAGTCAATTTTGCCGGTGCCATCCTCACGTCGGTCAGTAGTGGCGGCATCGTCGGGACGCCAGCGCAATTGCCCGCAGGATGGTTGCTCGTGGGCAATGGATATCTTGTTGGACCTGGCGCGAACCTCAACGGAGCCAATTTCGCGTCGGTGAACTTGGCCGGTGCCGACCTCACTGGCGCAACAATGACGGGAGTCACTTCCGGAGGGACCACGGCGCCATCAACACTCCCAACCGGATGGCAGGCACTGTCAGGGTGGCTTGTTGGACCTGGCGCGAACCTTGCGAATGCGAATCTGTCCAACCAAGACCTGACCAATGCAATCCTCACGAATGCCAATCTCACGAACACCAATTTCACGGGTGCAACCTTGACCGGAGTTGCATCCGGTGGCGTGCTCGGACATCCGGCGAGCCTTCCGTCTGGTTGGGGTGTCATTGGTGGGTACGTAACTGGACCGAGTGCGAATCTCACAGGTGCGGTCTTGACGGGACTTGATCTCACCGGTCTCGATCTGTCCAACGCAAACCTCTTTGGCGTCATCTCGGGATCGATCGCGAATGCACCTACAGCCTTCCCAACAGGATGGAAGGTGGTCAGTGGCTATCTCGTTGGACCAGGTTCGAATCTTTCTGGTGTGAATCTCAGCGGTTTCAACCTTGGAGGGTCCAACCTCTCACTGGCGAATCTTTCCAATGCGAACTTGACTGGTACCAATCTTGGTTTCGCCAATCTCACTGGTGCCAACATTCAAGGAGCGACCTTCCTAAGGACCAGCCTCTCTGCCGCCAACTTGACCGGTCTCGATTTGCACGCTCAAACGTTCACTTCGATTACTGCGAATGGCACCACCTTCGTTGGCGCGAACGTTGCTGGAGTGCACTTTGTCAGCTCAAACCTCACCGGAGCAGATTTTGCTAATTCCTCGCTCATAGGAGCCTCGTTTACCTCCACCACTTTGTCCGGAGCATTCTTGACTGGGGCAAGCTCCGGCTCGGTAACTGCCACGGCGCTGACACTACCGACGAGTTGGAAACTCGCTTCTGGTTACTTCGTGGGTCCTGGCGCTCAACTCTCGGGGGCGAACCTTTCCAGCGCAGATCTCTCTGGTGCAAACCTCACGTGTTCGAACTTGGGCCTTCAGGCCGTCGTTTGTGCGGAGCTAGATGGAGCCAACCTTGCAAGTTCGATTCTCTCGGGCTCGAACCTCAGTGGTGCGACCTTCATTGGTGCCCAAATGGCTACGGCCAACCTCACTGGAGCCAACCTCACTGGAGCCGATCTGACCTCAGTCCAGTTGGCTGGTGCAACAATGACCAATGCGACGCTTACTCAGACGACGCTGACGTCAGCGACGCTCGGAAGTGCAACGCTGTCGGGCGTTCGATCGGGTGGCATCGTTGGTGTCCCGGCGGTCCTGCCAAGTCCATGGCAAATCACCCTCAATGGGTTTCTGCTTGGACCCGCTGCCAATCTGACCAGTGCCAATCTGTCGGGGATCAACATTGGCTCCGCCAACCTCACCAACGCGGTGTTGGCAGCGACAAACTTGACCGGAGCGGACTTGAGTGGCGCCACCCTCACCGGCGTCAGTTCGTCGGGAGTCGTGACGTCTGTTGCGACGAAGTACCCGACGGACTGGTCAGTTTTTGGCGGATTCCTTGTTGGACCAGGTGCGAACCTCACCGGTGACAATTTCGCCTCTATCGATCTTTCGTTGGCCAAGTTGAATGGCGTGATCTCTGGATCGACCGCTGCCCCTTCGGCTCTCCCAGCTAGTTGGCGAGCAGTTGGTGGGTACATCCTCGGACCAACTGCCAACCTGTCCGGCGCAAATTTGACCAACCTCAATCTGACTGCGCTTGACTTGTCCTCAGCGAATCTTGGAGGAGCGAATCTCACTGGGGCGACCCTTACGAGCCTCTTGCTTGGGAGTGCAAACTTGGCCGGTCTTCAGTCAGGAAACAATGCTTCGATCCCACTCACGTTGCCGAGCGGGTGGCGCTGGGCGGGCGGATTCCTCGTCGGGCCCGGAGCGAACCTGACCGGAGCCAACTTGTCATCAATTGACCTCACGGGAGCGAACCTGACCGGCGCAACATTGACCGGAGCAAACGTTGCCTCAACGGTCTTCACGAGCGCGGTCCTTGACGGAGTCAGCTCTGGTGGCATCACCGGCAGTGCCTCATCGCTTCCCTCGGGCTGGTCCGTTATTGGCGGTTACCTCCTTGGGCCAACGGCAAATCTGGCTCGAGCGAATCTCACGGGCAAGAACCTCACCAGTGCAAATCTCTCCTCGGCAAACTTGACGGGCGCAAACCTCACTGGAGCGACACTGAGTGGAGCAAATCTCTCGAACGCCACGCTGACTGGGGTCGTTTCTTCTGGAATTGCCGGTATTCCGGCATCGCTCCCGGCTGGATGGACCCTGAGCGGTGGAGTCCTGGTCGGCCCGTGATTGACGAAGCAGGGTCACTTCGAAGACCCCTCTGACGAGGGCGTACAATTGCGCCATGCCTGAGATGATCACCATGGGGGCCGATGGCCGCCTTCACGTTCCCGAAGTCCCAATCATTCCCTTCATTGAAGGTGATGGCACTGGTGTTGACATTTGGCCAGCGGCCAAACTCGTCCTCGATGCCGCTGCAAAGAAGCACGGAAAGCAGGTTGCCTGGGTTGAAGTCTTGGCCGGGGAGAAGGCCTTTAATGAGACGGGCAACTGGCTCCCTGACGAGACGGTGACGGCGTTTCGCGACCACCTGATTGGGATCAAGGGACCGCTCACGACCCCAATTGGTGGGGGAATCCGTTCACTCAATGTGGCGCTCCGGCAGCTTCTTGATCTCTACGTCTGCCTTCGCCCCGTGCGCTGGTTCCAAGGCGTTCCGTCGCCAGTGCTCCATCCTGAACTCGTTGACATGGTCATTTTCCGTGAGAACACCGAAGATATCTACGCCGGTTTGGAAGCAGAAGCCGGAACCCCTGAGGTCGAGAAGCTCCGAACCTTCTTGGCCGAGGAAATGGGTTGGAAGATTCGTGAAGGTTCGGGGATTGGCATCAAGCCAATCTCTGAGATGGGATCAAAGCGACTCATCCGTGCGGCAATTCAGTATGCGATTGACTTCGACCGCCCATCGGTGACCATTGTCCACAAGGGCAACATCCAGAAGTTCACCGAAGGTGCCTTCATGAAGTGGGGCTACGAACTCGTCCGTGAAGAGTTCAGCGATGTCGCCGTTGGCTGGGATGACTGCGATGGCAAGCCAGGCTCAAAGATTCTCGTTCGCGACTCGATTGCCGACATCACCCTCCAGCAAGTGCTGACCCGCCCGAGTGAGTTTGACGTGATCGCAACGACCAACCTCAATGGTGACTACCTCTCTGATGCGCTTGCCGCCCAAGTCGGGGGCATTGGTATTGCTCCCGGGGGGAACATCAACTACGTCACGGGTCATGGGATCTTTGAAGCAACCCACGGCACCGCACCGAAGTATGCGGGGCAAGACAAGGTCAACCCAGGTTCGGTGCTGTTATCGGGCGTCATGATGTTCGAGCACCTTGGGTGGACCGAAGCGGCGAAGGACATCGTGACGGCGCTTGAAGCGACGATTGCCGACAAGATCGTGACCTATGACTTTGCGCGGCTCATGGACGGTGCGACCGAAGTGAAGTGTTCTGAATTCGCCAGCGCCATTGCTGACCGGCTGTAACCCACCAACTCTCTACCAATCCACCATCTGAAGGGAATCACCATGTCGAAATCACCACTGCACGTCACCGTCACCGGGGCTGCCGGACAGATTGGCTACCAACTCCTCTTTCGCATCGCAAGTGGCCAACTGCTTGGAGCGGACCAGCCGGTTGTCTTGCGCCTGCTCGAGATTGAGCCGGCAATGAAGGCGCTCGAAGGTGTCGTCATGGAACTCGACGATTGTGCGTTCCCACTCCTCGCAGGTGTCGAGGCAACGTCGAGTCTCGACACCGCCTTTAGTGGCACCTCGTGGGCACTGCTTGTTGGCTCGATTCCTCGCAAGGCCGGGATGGAGCGAGGAGACCTTCTCAACGTCAATGGAGGCATCTTCAAGCCCCAGGGTCAAGCAATTGCCAAGAATGCGGCCAGTGATGTTCGAGTCCTCGTTGTTGGGAACCCTTGCAACACCAACTGCCTCATTGCTCGCGCCAATGCCCCAGAGATTCCAGCCGATCGCTGGTTCGCAATGACTCGCCTCGACCAAAACCGCGCGCAGACCCAGTTGGCAAAGAAGGCCGGTGTTTCCGTTGCGGACGTCAAGAGAATTGCAATTTGGGGTAATCACTCCGCCACGCAATTCCCTGACTTTGCCAACTCCACCATTGGTGGCAAGCCAACCACCGACGTCATCACCGATCAAGCGTGGCTTGAAGGAGACTTCATCTCCACGGTTCAAAAGCGTGGAGCGGCGATCATTGAAGCCCGTGGGCTGTCCTCTGCAGCTTCCGCTGCCAATGCTGCGATTGACACCGTCGTTGGGCTTCGAACGAAGACTGCGCCCGGTGACAGCGTCTCGGTGGCAGTTTGCTCAAACGGCGAATACGGAGTCCCAGAGGGCCTTCAGTTCGGCTATCCAATCATCGCAGACGGTGAAGGCGGCTGGTCGGTGCTCGAAGGCCTTGCGCATGATGACTTTGCCAAGAGCCGGATTGCCGCAACTACCGAAGAATTGCTCGGCGAGCGCAGCGATGTTGAAGGACTTGGCCTGCTGGGCTAACGCACCTGTCTCAATATTCCCCTCTCGCTGGGTGTGAGAGGGGAATATTGCTTCTGTGAGCAAGAGGGTTGAGATCTACGCGAGTAGCGCAATTCGGCAGGGTGCTGCCGTTCTTGACACGTCGCCCTTCACGGGGCGCCTAGAGCCGAACGACTGCTTCGGTTGCGAGTTGGAACATCGCGGTTCTCGACGAGGAGTGGTCCATCCAGTCACGCTCATCCCAAACGTCCCCGGCAAGAGAATCTCCCGCATAGAGAAGTTGGGCAAACGAGATCTTGCGGAAGCGGGCGACCGCCATGAACGCTGCTGCTTCCATCTCAACTGCGACGCAACCTTCCCCAATGCGGCGTTCAACTCGAGTTCTCGTCTCTCGATAAAGCGCATCGGTTGTCCAGACTTTTGCAGCGAGATGCTCAATTGCCCGTTCTTGAAGGAGGCTCGTGAGTATCTCGACACCGTGAGGGTCAGCGGTGACGGTGCGGCTGGGGGCGAGGTAGTGAAACGAGGTTCCCTCGTCTCGAACTGCTTCGGTCACGACCATGGGATGACCGAGTACTAATTCAGGAACGAGCGCTCCAGCTCCACCGACCGCCACCACATGCGTCGTGCCATTCGCGACCATCTCCTCCAAGAAGCCTGCGGCAAGTGGCGCTCCAACACCGGGGTGCACGACGGAAATCATCTCGCCGCCTACCTCCATTGCATAGACAGGATTGCTTCCGATTTCAGAGCGGAGCTGGTGGAGCTCAGTGAGGGTTCCCGCAGCGACGAGGTCCTGAATGACGTCTTGGAAGAAGCACAGCACCGTTCGCTTTGGGAGGGCAATAGTGCGCACCGCAGGTGCCGAAATCAGTCCAGGATGATCGAGATCATCTTCAAACAGTGGAAGGGCCGAATCGCTCATGAACAGCGAGCGTGAAGCGAGGAGAGGAGTCGTTGAGCTTCGGTGAGCAGTGACGCGTTGCCATGAACGGTGATCCGTCCGTCAGCGATCCCCGCTGCCGGCGTCACGGATCCACGGTCGAAGAGGGGAGTGAGACCTGCCTCGAGTGAAACGGTGACTTCTGCTCGGTCTGTCGCTGCGTTCACTTCCATCTGCACAAGTCCGGGAGCAAACGTAATGGTGCGACCGACTCCCTGAGTGCCCTCATCGACCTCTGCAATCTGACGAAATGACTCGCCATCGAGGAGCTGAACGAGAAGGTCCTGTTCCTCGGAGGTCAAGGTCGAACCCGCCTCATTGAAGGCGGTCACGTCCATGATCCCTACGGACGGTCGGCTGCGGCCTCAGCGGCCGAGCGCTTCGTGCGGCGGGTGATCTTGCGGCCAAGCCATGCCACTGGGTCATAGTGTGCGTCAACGGCCCGTTCTTTCAGCGGGATGATGGCGTTGTCGGTGATCTTGATGTGCTCTGGGCAGACTTCAGTGCAGCACTTCGTGATGTTGCAGAGCCCAAGTCCCATCTTCTCTCGAACGAGTTCGCGACGGTCATTGGTGTCGAGCGGATGCATCTCGAGTTCGGCGTAGCGAATGAAGAAGCGAGGTCCGGCGTAGTTGGCCTTGTTCTCCTCGTGGTCTCGAATGACGTGGCACACGTTCTGACACATGAAGCACTCAATGCACTTGCGGAACTCTTGGCCTCGCTCAACATCAATCTGCTGCATCCGGTAGCCACCTTCTGGCATCGGCGGCGGATTGAAGGCGGGAACCCGCTTTGCCATCTCGAAGTTGAAGGAGACGTCAGTAACGAGGTCTCGGATGATCGGAAACGCTCGCATTGGGGTGACCGTGATCGGCCCGTCTGGCAATTGATCCATGCGGGTCATGCACATGAGTCGAGGCATGCCGTTGATCTCGGCCGAGCAAGATCCGCACTTGCCGGCCTTGCAATTCCAGCGACAAGCAAGGTCAGGAATCTGCGTTGCCTGAAGGCGGTGGATGACGTCGAGGACGACCTCGCCCTCTTGCGACTCAATCTCGTAGTCGACGAGTTCCCCACCGTCCTGGTCGCCTCTCCAGATGCGCATGGTCAGGTCAGCCATTTACTTTGCCTCCTCGAAGAGAGCCTTCAACTCATCAGGCATGGTGAGAATTGGTTGCGGGTCAAGCTTTACATCGGCATTCATTCCCGAGCCAGTTGGCTGTGAGAGCACCATGTTGACCTTCCCGAACTCGGGATCGGCCTTCGGGAAGTCTTCACGGGTGTGACCGCCACGACTCTCCTTACGGGCCTGGGCACCGAGCGCGGCGCACGTTGACACCGTGAGCATTGCCGGGAGGTCCGTTGCGAGGTTCCACGCAGGGTTGTAGACCCGACCGCCCTTGACCGAAATGTTGTCGACTCGGACCTTCAGCGCTTCGAGTTGAACAAGCGCCTCATCGAGCTCTGAACCGGTGCGAATGATGCCAACGTTCGACTGCATGAGTTCTTGGAGATCACGCTGGATGTCGTAGGGGTTCTCGCCAGTCTCACGGGTGTAGGGCTCGAGTGACTCGTCAATAATGCTCTGGACCTGTGCAACGTCGAGCGTCTGGGCATCGGCCCGGCCCTCAACGTAGTCAGCAGCACCCATTCCAGCCCGTCGTCCGAAGACAATGAGGTCTGAGAGCGAGTTGCCGCCGAGTCGGTTGGATCCGTGCATGCCACCGGCAACTTCTCCGGCGGCAAAGAGTCCGGGAATTCCCGTCGCGGCGGTGTCCGCTTCAACCCGAACGCCGCCCATGATGTAGTGGCACGTTGGTCCAACTTCCATTGGAGTTGCGGTGATGTCGACGCCAGCGAGTTCCATGAACTGGTGGTACATCGACGGGAGTCGGCGACGGATGAACTCGGCACTGCGGCGTGAGGCAATGTCGAGGAAGACTCCGCCGTGGGGGCTGCCGCGCCCGGCCTTCACTTCAGTGTTGATTGAGCGAGCCACCTCGTCACGTGGCAGCAGTTCTGGAGGTCGGCGGCCAGCGGTGTGGTCGTCGTACCACTTGTCCGCTTCCTCTTCGGATTCAGCCGTTTCCGCCCTGAACATGTCAGCGACGTAGTCGAACATGAAGCGCTTTCCTTCAGAGTTCCGAAGGACGCCACCGTCACCGCGAACACCTTCAGTCACGAGGATGCCTCGAACCGATAGTGGCCACACCATTCCGGTTGGGTGGAACTGGATGCACTCCATGTCAATGAGCTCAGCCCCGGCCCAGAGGGCAATGGCATGTCCGTCTCCGGTGCCTTCCCAGGAGTTCGAGGTGTACTTCCACGACTTGCCAACGCCACCGGTCGCCAAGATGACTGCCTTGGCCGAGAAGGTGATGAATTCGCCAGTCGGGCGCCAGTAGCCAACGGCGCCCGAGACTGCGCCGTTGTCGTCGCGAAGCAAGCGGAGGATCTTGCACTCCATGAAGACGTCGATGTCCATCGACACGGCCTTCTGCTGGAGCGTGCGAATGAGTTCAAGACCCGTACGGTCCCCAACGTGAGCGAGCCGGGCGTAGCGGTGGCCGCCGAAGTCACGCTGCGTGATCTTTCCGTCCTTGGTCCGGTCGAACAGCGCACCCCACTCTTCGAGTTCGAGGACCCGGTCTGGGGCTTCTTGTGCATGCAACTGCGCCATGCGCCAGTTGTTGAGCATCTTGCCGCCGCGCATGGTGTCGCGAAAGTGGACCTGCCAGTTGTCCTCTGGGTAGACGTTCCCCATTGCTGCGGCGACGCCACCTTCGGCCATGACCGTGTGTGCCTTGCCAAGAAGCGACTTGCAGATGAGGGCAACCCTGAGGCCACGCTGCTTGGCCTCGATTGCCGCCCGGAGGCCAGCGCCACCGGCGCCAATGATGATTACGTCGTAGGAGTGGTGCTCGTAGTCAGCCATGTTCAGTCCGTTTCTCTTCCTCAGAGGCCTAGAAAATCTTGAAGTCGGTGATGGTGCCGCTGGCAACAAGACGCACATAGACGTCGGTCATTGCCACGACGACGAGGCTCATCCACGCGAACTGCATGTGCTTGGCATTGAGCGGGGTAACGAACTTCCACAACTTGTGGCGGATTGGGTGCTTCGAGAAGTTGCGAACCTGTCCACCACACAGGTGGCGGCACGCGTGGCAGCTCAGCGAGTAGAGCCACAGGAGCGAGGCATTGAGGCAGAGCACCAGCGTGCCAATACTCATGTGGACCCCACCACCTGGCCAAATAAATGCTTGGACGGCATCAATGGTCAAGAGCACATTGAAGACGAGACCGAAGTAGAAGAAGTACCGGTGGATGTTCTGGAGGATGAGCGGGGCTCTTGTCTCACCGGAGTAGGTCGAGTGCGCATCTTGGACGGCGCACGCAACCGGAGAACGCCAGAACGACCGGTAGTAGGCCTTGCGGTAGTAGTAGCACGTCATTCGGAACCCAAGCGGGAACACAAGAATGATCAGTGCTGGCGAAAGTTGCCACCAACCAAGGAATGGTGAAGTCGTCACGCCCTGGGTCTTACAGATGTTGCCGAGACACGGGGAGTAGAAGGGCGAGAGCAGGTTGTGTGCGGCGTAGAAGAAATTGGAGGTGCCGAAAAATGCAGCCCACGTTGCGTAGACAATGAAGGCGGAGAGGACTGCCACTGTCGTAACGGGGAGTTTCCACCACTTGTCGGTTCGGAGCGTGGCCACATCGGGTCCACCTCGCCGTCCGCCGAGTTGGACTTCAGTGATCGTTGCGTCGTCGACAGCCACGTGGTGTTCCTCCTCCGTTGACCCTTGAGGGTCCTCAACTCAACTGCAAACCTCCGCCAATCTAACCGGGCTGTGGCCGGTATCCGTTTAAGGGTCAGAAGCCGGACCACAAGGTCAATCTGACGGTTTGCTGCGGCGACCCCTAGAGTCAAACCATGACGACCCTTGACGCCGCCACATCCCATCTTGGTCCGCTCCAACCAGAAGGGGCACCAACGACCCTTGGTGCCCTTCGTGCTTCAGGCTGGGAGTCAATTTCTGTTGGCGCAGAACTTCGAAAGAACGCCACCGCAAAGATTGCAGCTGGCGAGCCAATTGTGACTGGTGTCATGGGCTACGACCAGACGGTTATCCCACAACTCGAGACGGCGATCTTGGCTGGCCACGACATCATCCTGCTCGGTGAGCGTGGCCAAGCGAAGACGCGCCTCATCCGAGCGATGGTGAATTTGCTCGACGAGTGGATTCCGGTCATCGAGGGATCTGAAATCAACGATGACCCCTACAACCCTGTGTCTCGTTACGCGAGGAACCTTGTGGGAGAACGCGGGGATGACACGCCGATTGCCTGGCTGCATCGAGACGATCGCTATGGCGAGAAGCTCGCAACGCCCGACACGTCAATTGCTGACCTCATTGGCGAGGTCGACCCCATCAAGGTGGCAGAGGGTCGCTACCTCTCTGACGAACTCACCGTGCACTATGGCCTTGTTCCTCGAGTGAACCGAGGCATCTTCGCTATTAACGAGTTGCCG
>CAIXCS010000248.1 GCA_903918025.1 uncultured Actinomycetes bacterium | reverse complement strand
GAGGCACCGCTGGAGCGGAAGCCTTCGAGTCGCTCGAGGTCATCTTGGGGAGTGAATGGACCTTCGTCGAAGGGGAAGTCCACGATGAGTTTCCAGTTCGGTCCGTCATTGCTGAATGCAGCGTCAGGCAGATTCGAGGTGTCGCGTATGTTCCCGAACACCACCGAGACATCGCGCCGCAGGCCGTTCCAGACGAACGGATACGTGCTCTGCAACTCCCCCGTCGGGAGCGCCAGCATGCTCATCACCAGTTCACGCACCAACGTCCGTCGAGCGGCCGAGTTATCGATGCTGTCGGCCGACCCGAGGATGGCCGCCGGATCCACCCCTGACAGCGAGATGGATACCGTGGGGTTGTTGGCATCGCTACCGATACTGAGTAGGCCAACGTGAGCTGCCAGGTGGTTGAGCTTGTTGATGGCGATTGCCGTCTCTTGCCCGGGGATCGGCGAGGAGATCGTGCCGTGGTTGAGTGCGACCAGCCGCTCCACGGTCAGGTTTTTGAATGGGATCGACTCAGGAACAAGTGCTGCCAGCAGCAAGGTCTTGACCAGCCGGTCATCGTTGATAAAGGCCGTGGTCGGTGGGTCCTCAGGACCGAGGTGATGCTCTCCAAGCAGTGCGGGGCGCAACTGCTCCTTGTAGACCTTCCGAGCCTGCTCAAAAGCGGATCGCATGGCATCGGATAGTGCTTCATCGCCAGAATCGATCACGCCGTAGAGATCGCCAACTGGAACCAACTGTCCAACCTCGATGTAGTCCCTTCGGTCCACCAGCAACTCGAGGAGGACCCTCAAACCAGTTCTCGTTCGCTGGAGCGCTCCAGCCAGATCGACCAGGACCGTCATGAAGGCAGGCGAGAACGGGTAGGTAAGGCGGAATACCTCGTCCGTGCCCAACTCGGCCAACAGCACGTCATGCACTCGGGGAGAAAGCGACATCGAGGCGAACGCTGCGTCCAACACGGCCTTCGCCTCATCATCGATCGGCTTGAGAAGTCGACGGTTCGCCACCAATGGCAGGTTGGAGTCGTCCAGTTTGATCGTGCTGAAGCGATCTGCTTGGAACTTGAGTTGGTCAGCGAAGCTCACCCTCTCAACGCCTGGGACGCCATCGCCCACGAGTTCGCGGAGGTCGCGCTGGCGAGCGATGATCGACACGATCGGGACCGGGCGGCCAGCACTGGGCGCTTCCACCAGCTCAGACAGCTTCGATGCTTCTTCGTTCACCCAGGCCATGTCCGCCATACGGGAGATAAACCAAAGGATCAGTTCGTCCAAGAACAGGATGACACCGGCATAGCCAAGGCTTTGGGCGTGGATGCTGATAGCTGACAGTCCGTCCTCGAATGAGACGTAGCCAGCCCGGTTGGCGGCGGCACCGGCGGCATAGCTGGTGAGCCAGGTGCCGACGAGTGCCTGGACTAGCCGGGTCCAATCCGGTGCACCATGTGGAGCGTTGCGTGCTGCGTCATAGGTCGATGCGGTCCAAGCCGATTCGAATTCGCCCCAACCACCGGCGCCTGAAGTCGCCCCTGACGACAAGGTGGCTAAGAAGGTGTCGTCACCGAGCAACTCCTCGAAGCCTTCATGCAGGCCGTTGGTCTCATCAGGTCCGCGGTCACCGGAAATGCCTCTAAAGCAGCGGTCCTTCATGGCAGCTTCGGCTCCGGTAAGTCGAACTTCATGGGCGTCTTGCAGTTGTTGCTAG
>CAIXCS010000247.1 GCA_903918025.1 uncultured Actinomycetes bacterium | reverse complement strand
GGCTGCGACGTCGCTGGTGTGGACTGCATCAACTCGGACCGTCGTTCGAAGAATTGCTGGATAGCCGCCAACGGAGTTGCCGACGGGCGACCAAACTCCCTCCCCTGGAAGAGTTGGGGACGCCGGCGAAACAACAGGGGCTGGAACTGGAAGGTGCCCACCACGTGGTCCCTTGTCTCCCTTGCCCTGAGAAATAGCGCCCTTCGGTGGCTTGCCGCCCTTTGCGGGTGGGTGATTGGTGTACCACCAATTCTCAATTGAGGTCACGGCTGAGCCGCCGCCATGTTCACGCGCCCACTCCGCTGCCCGGGCTCCCATCGAGGTCCCGTAGGCCGGATTGACCATGAACGTTCCGAATGAGTACGCGGAGAGGGTAACGAGAACGAGTCCGAGGCCCAATACCCCCATCAAAATTCGGCGCCGAAGATAGGTCTTCTTGGTCGGCCGACCGTGCCGGGGGGTAGGTGAAGGCATCGGTACATTCTTCCACCCGAAAACGACCTACTGGCACCGCCCAGAGTGTTGTTATGCCCGACGAAGTGGCGCTACGGAGAGAAGGAGGTTCTTCTCGCCAACCTCGCCGAACCGGACCTTGGCAGCAGCCATCTCCCCTGACCCAGAGGTCGAGAGGACCGTTCCTTCTCCCCACCGTTCATGAAGGACGAGGTCTCCCGCTACCAGACCAAGTTGCTCAGCACCTGAGGTAGGCGCCGGTGTTCGCCTGGGGATCGGGCGTCCAAAGGTTCTGCTTCCGTCATCGACAGGCCGTTCGAAGATTGGGTCATCACCCCATCGACTGGGGCGTGGCATGCCGGAGGAGCCAAGGCGAACCGTGAGATCCTCGGGGATTTCACGGAGGAATCGGCTGGGAAGAGAATTAGAGAAACCAGAACCCTGCTCGCCCCCGAATCTGAATCTGCGCTCTGCGTGGGTGAGGGCCAAATGCTGTCGAGCTCGAGTGATGCCAACGTAGGCAAGACGTCGTTCCTCTTCTAGCTGCTCCTCATCATCTCGGGCGGAGAAGTGCGGAAAGATCCCCTCTTCAAGACCCGTAACGAACACCGCTTGGTACTCCAACCCCTTCGCGACGTGGAGCGTCATGAGGCTGACTTTTGGAGCGTCATCGTTGAGATCATCTTGGGCTGACGTCAGCGCAGCGGACTCGAGAAACTCATCAATGGACTCAATGCCGCCATCGGCTTCAAGCTGAGCAACCGAATTGATCAGTTCGCCCAAGTTCTCAAGACGACTTGCGGCGTCAACGGACTGCTCGGCTTGAAGCTCGGTCTCAATTCCTGAACGATGGAACACTTCAGCAAGCAATTCGCTCGGGCGCTTCATCAAGAGTTCTTGACGAAGGTCCGTGAGCAAGATGAACAGTTCGTTTGACGCCTTGGCTGCCTTTGCCGTCAACCCCGCTTCTCCTGCCCGACCGAGCGCAGCGGCGAAGGTAATGCCATTCTCGGCCGCAAACGCCCCCAGCCGGGTCACCGACGTTGCCCCAATGCCGCGCTTTGGCACATTCACGATGCGACGTGCCGACATCTCATCGTCAGGATTCACGAGCAATCGAACATACGCGAGAAGGTCACGAATCTCTCGACGGTCGTAGAAGCGGGTGGCGCCGACGAGTCGATGAGGAATGCCAGCTCGATTGAACTCTTCTTCCAGAACACGACTCTGCGCGTTGGTCCGATAGAACACCGCTAGTTCGTCGAAAGCTAAGGATTGCTCCCTCGAGAGTCGAATGACTTCGGCCGCGACCCAGGCGGCTTCATCGCGCTCATCCATAGCGCCATAGACCGTGATGGGGTTTCCTTGCCCTTCTTCGGTGAACAAGTTCTTCACCACTCGGCCGGCATTGTTCGAGATCACCGCATTCGCTGCGTCCAAAATCCGCTGTGTCGAACGGAAGTTCTGTTCGAGGACGACCACTTCTGCATCTGGGAAGGTCGACTCAAAATCCAAAATATTTCGAATATCAGCGGCCCTGAACCGGTAGATGCTCTGATCCGAGTCTCCGACAACACAGACCTGCCGGTGGTCGCGCGTCAGTTGGAAGACGAGCTCATTCTGCGCCCGGTTGGTGTCCTGGAACTCATCGACCAACACATGCCGAAAGTGGTCGGCATAGGCAAGTCGGACATCTTCGTGACGTCGAAAGAGCTCAACGGGCTTTAAGAGCAGGTCATCAAAGTCAACGGCCGATGCGGCGAAGAGCCGTCGTTCATACTCGGCATAGACCTCCGCGGAAATCTGATGAAACGGCCCTTGGTAGGAACCATTGCCCTCGGCATACTCCTCAGGGCTCTGCAAGGTCGCCTTGGCGAGGCTGATCCTTCCGGACACGCCCTTTGGCGTGACCTTCTTCGGGTCGACGTCTCGCTCGCGCAAGATCTCTTGAATGAGACGTCGTGAATCGGTGTCGTCATAGAGCGTCAGGCGAGAGCGGTACCCCAGCCGTTCTGCTTCTGTTTGCAACATCCGAAAAAAGGCCTTGTGAAACGTCATCACCCACATGCGACGCGCTCGATCCCCTACGAGGTCGACGAGCCGCTCAACCATTTCATTTGCAGCTTTGTTCGTAAAGGTGATCGCAAGAATTTCATGCGGGGCAGCATCGCCAGTCGCGAGCAAGTGGGCGATTCGCCGGGTAAGCACCCTCGTCTTTCCCGAGCCTGCACCAGCAACGATGAGCAATGGACCACCGCGGTGCTCGACCGCTGCTCGCTGTGGGGCCGTCAGCCCTTCGACCAACTGATCGGGAGTCTTTGGTTGCGATCGAGCAACTTGGGCGTGGAGTTCTCCGAAGAGATTCTCTTGATCGAAGCCGCTCACCTTGCACCCACGAGCGTCGCAGAGGAAGCGACGAGGCGAGCGAAGGTCATAGTGATCGAGCGTACCGGCAGGTTGGTCGACGCGGGAACGGCTCCATCTACTAGCGTCGCTGGGCTATGCGCGTCCTGCCTCTCGACAATCCTGGTACGCCGGATCTCCGGTCGCCTGGTCGCTACCTGCTCTGGGTGGGACGCCAGCAGCTCTCTTCCATCCTTGGTGGCATTGTCTTCGGCGTCACCTGGATGCTCGCCCAGGCACTCACTCCCGTCGCCATTGGCCGAGGCGTGAACGCAATTGGGAACAAGGATCATCAGGGACTCTGGCTCTGGTCGGGGGTTATCCTCGGGCTTGGGGTCATCCTCGCCGTCTCGGGAATCATTCGGCACCGCTTCGCCGTCACCAACTGGATGGTCGCCTCATTTCGAACCATCCAACTGCTTGGCGAACATCTAGCCGATACCGCCACGCCCATTACTTCGGTGATCCCTACGGGCGACGTCGTCAACACCATGGCTTCAGACGCCACCAGGATTGGTGGCGCCTACGACGTCATTGCTCGATTTGCGGGTGCCATTGTGTCCTACATCGTCGTCGCCATCATCATGTTGCAGACGAGTGTTTCGCTTGGCCTTATCGTGCTCATCGGGGTTCCGCTGCTCGTCTTTGGTATCAGCCCACTGATCAAGCCCCTCCAAAAGCGCCAGATGGCGGTGCGTGAACAAGCAGGCAAACTCACCGCAATCGGTGCCGACACGGTCGCTGGACTGCGAATTCTTCGGGGAATCGGAGGAGAACAGGTCTTCCTGAGTCGCTACCAAGACAAGAGCCAAGCCGTGCGAACTGCTGGGATTGCTGCAGCGATCCCGCAGGCGACTCTTGATACCGCTCAGGTAGCGCTTCCTGCCATCTTCATCCTGATTGTGACGTGGGTTGGGGCTCGCCTCACTCTTGACGGGTCGATCAATGCTGGTCAACTTGTCGCGTTCTACGGCTTTGCCGTGTTCCTCGTCGCGCCACTTCGCACCGCCACTGAATTTGTGGAGAAGGTCACGAGAGCAAATGTTGGCGCACGCAAGGTGCTCGCCATCCTCACCATTTCCTCCGAGTCAAGAACGGCAAACTTGGTCGAACCTCCACCGGAAGGGTCGGAACTCGTCGATGGCCCAACTGGTCTCACCATTGCTTCTGGGCTCCTCATTGGACTGTGTGGAACTGACCCAGCAGCGAGCGCCCAATTAGCAGAGCGTCTCGGCGCCTTCGCTACTCCAGCCGCGAGCTTTGGCGGAGTGCAACTGACCGATCTCGCGATTGCAGAGGTCAGACGCCGCATCGTCGTTTCAGAGACTGAACCTCGTCTCTTCACTGGGCCACTGCGCACTGAACTCGATCCAACTGAGAGGGCGACCGATCTCGATCTTGCTGCTGCGCTCACCGTTGCTTCGGCGCACGATGTCATCGAGGCCCTTCCTCTTGGACTCGACGAAGTTGTGGAAGAACGTGGTCGGTCGTTCTCTGGAGGACAACGCCAACGACTCGCTCTTGCACGGGTTCTGCTCGCTGCAGAGGAAGTGCTCATCCTCATTGAGCCAACGAGCGCCGTTGATGCGCACACAGAAATGTCCATTGCTGAACGCTTGAAGGCGGCACGAACTGGTCGCACAACGGTCATCGTTACCTCGTCCCCGCTCTTGCTCGACCGCTGCGACGTCGTTGCCTACCTTGAGGGCGAGACACTGGTCGCGACAGGCACTCATCGGGAGCTCCTCAGCCGCGACGACTACCGATCAACGGTTTTGAGGGGGGTGGAGTAATGGCGACCCCACTTCCTGTTGCCGACGTCTCAACGACGCGCCGCATTGCATTCGGTTACATCCTCCGCCACCGTCGGGGGTTCCTCCTCATTGTGCTGACGCAGGGTATTGCGGCGATTCTTGGACTGGTCGGTCCATTTCTCCTCGGTCATTTGGTCAACCAAATCCAGAGCGGCCATCTCACGAGTGGAGCAATCAACTGGATCGTCGGCATCCTTGCCCTTGCCCTGCTCGGGCAAAGTTGCTTCACCTTCCTCACGAGAAAGGCCTCGTATGTCCTCGGTGAAGAGGTCTTCGCGGAACTTCGTGAGGACTTTCTCGGCAAACTGCTTGACCTTCCTCTCTCAGTGGTCGAGCGCGCGGGAACGGGAGACCTCCTTGCTCGAACAACCTCGGATATGGAAGCGCTCGCCTATACCGTTCGCTTCGCGGTCCCTGAGTCCTTGGTTGCCATCGTCACCTTGGTGGTGACCATGGTTGCTGTGGTCTGGACGCTGCCGATCATGGGCCTCGTCTGCTTGAGTGGTGTCCCCCTCTTCCTCATCGGCACGCGTTGGTACTTGAGGCGAGCGCCCGAGAGTTACCGAGCAGAGCGCGCCAGTTATGGACTGCTCTCTGGGACGTTCTCGGAAACCGCAGATGGCGCCCGCACGATTGAGGCACTCCAACTGGCCGAACGGCAGAAGCACCGCATTCGAGGGAATCTGGCGAATTGCTACCGCTGGGAGCGAAAGAACTTGTTCCTTCGCTGCATCTTCTTCCCCTTTGTCGATGGTGGCATCACCCTGCCAGTCGCACTCTCGCTCCTCACGGGCGGATTTCTGGTCTTCTCGCACCATGCGACCGTTGGTCAAATCACTGCAGTCACCCTCTACGTCCAGCAGCTCGGAGATCCGTTAGATCGACTCCTCTCGTGGCTTGATGAGTTGCAGATTGGCACGTCATCACTCGCACGACTCTTTGGTGTTTCGCTCGTCGACGATGACCGAACACCGACGGGGTCGGTGCCAACGGACGAAGCCATCACCGCTTCTCACGTGTTCTACGCCTATCGAGAGGGCCACGACGTCTTACAAGACGTTTCCGTAGCGCTGAGGCCTGGGGAACGTCTCGCAATCGTTGGACCTTCAGGAGCAGGAAAGTCAACGCTTGGCCGTCTACTCGCCGGGATTGATGCACCACGAAGTGGCCGTATTGATGTGGGCGGGACCTCACTCACTGAGTTACTCCTCGATGACCTGCGTGGCCACGTTGCCCTCGTCACCCAGGAGCACCATCTCTTCATCGGAAGTGTGCGAGACAATCTCCTCCTCGCTCGTCCTGGCGCCACCGACGAGGAGCTCATGAGTGCGCTCGAAGCGGTTGATGCAGAGGAGTGGGTCGAACTTCTCCCCGCCGGGTTGGCGACAGAAATCGGCAGCATTGGCGTGCAGCTCAGTCCAAGCCAAGCTCAGCAGTTGAGCCTTGCCCGCCTTGTCTTGGCCGATCCACACACCCTCGTGCTCGATGAGGCGACGAGCCTTCTCGATCCTCGGGCTGCTCGTCACCTCGAACGATCGCTGTCCGCAGTCGTTGAAGGACGAACGGTTGTCGCCATTGCGCATCGTCTGCACACCGCTCACGATGCCGACCGAGTTGCCGTCGTTGAAGAGGGCCGCATCGCAGAGCTTGGAACCCATGACGAACTCCTCGCTGCAGAAGGTTCGTATGCCGCGCTCTGGAGGAGCTGGCGGGACGAATGATTCTCCCGGCTTCGCAGCTGAAGGGTAGGTTCGGACAAGTCCCAAAGGAGACAAGCTCGTGAAGATCAGAACGCTCGTCATCGCTGCAGGGCTGAGTGTCGTCCTCGCGGCGGTCGCCATCTTGGTCGTCGTCGGCGTGGTGCAACCGGTCAGCCCAATTCCCGCAGATGCCTCAAAGCCTCTTCTGTCCGCGCCGTCGCCGGCAGGCACAACGGCTGGAACCGCACCAACGGCGACGACGAAGACCTGGGTGACTTCTTCCTCTCCGCTGGGCAACCGCTTGAGTGAACTCAGCCTTGACTCGAAGAAAGTACTTCGATCGCTCCCCCTTGAAAATGCGGGTCGCGCAACCACCTTGGCGCAATCGGGTCCAAGACTCGCTGCGGGATTCTCCGGCCCAGATCACGGAGGACTCCTGAGTTTCTGGGATGCCAAGTCAGGGACACATCAAGGATCGGTCGTGGTGGCGGGGTCAGTACTCGACCTCAACGGCAGCACCGACGGCCACACCTTCGATGCGCTGGTCGAAGAGGGGAACCAGCAGGCTGCGCTTTCTTTTGACGCACTCTCGCCAACGCCGACAAGAACCGTCAAGCTCCCTTCGTCAACGATTGGCATGGTGCTGACGTCTGACCGAGGCCAAATTTACGCACTCCGCGTCGGCGGTCGACTCTCCTACGTGAGCGCACCTTCAGGAAGAATCAGTGGTTCCATTCTCGTCAACCCATCGGCATTTCGCCTTGGTCTCTCCAATGACGGCCTGCAGTTCTACGTGCTCTCTCACGCTGGGAAGCGCCACGACCGGGTGGACGTCGTTTCTGTCACCACCGGGAGAATCACGAGCTCGCTCTTCACCAGCCCATCAACGACCTGGATCCTTCCGACCATTGACAATGCGCGGCTCGTGACCTTTGTGGGCACGCCGACGTCTGGTCGAGTTGAAGAGTTTCGTCTGACCAGTTGAGCAGGGAGAGGTTCCTGCCTACTCCCACTCGATGGTGCCGGGAGGCTTCGACGTGATGTCAAGGGCAACTCGATTCACGCCATCAACTTCATTGATGAGTCGGCTGGCAATGCGCTCGAGGAGCTCATAAGGAAGACGGGCCCAGTCGGCCGTCATCGCATCGTCAGACGTGACGGCACGAATCACAATCGGATATGCATACGTCCTGCCATCGCCCATCACGCCAACGGTGCGAACGGCGGGAAGGATGGCAAAAGATTGCCAGAGTTCTCGATAGAGGCCAGCCTTGCGGATCTCATCGAGCACCACGTGGTCGGCATTGGCAAGGATTTCTGCACGTTCCCGCGTGACTTCACCAATAATCCTGACACCGAGGCCCGGACCGGGAAACGGCTGCCTCCAGACGAGGTCAGAGGGAAGACCAAGCTCTTCCCCAACGGCGCGAACCTCATCTTTGAACAGAAGTCGAAGCGGTTCGACCAAGGAGAAGTCGAGGTCGTCGGGCAGGCCACCAACATTGTGATGTGACTTGATGTTCGCGGCGTGGCCGGAGCCAGATTCAATGACATCTGGATAGAGCGTTCCTTGAACGAGGAACTTTGGCCCCTCTTCACCAAGTCCAGCTCCAAGGTCGCGAGCGACCTCTTCAAAGATGCGAATGAACAACTCCCCAATGATCTTTCGCTTCCGCTCCGGATCGGTAACCCCCGCCAGCGCGGCGAAGTATCGATCCGCAGCTTTGACGTGAATGAGATCCACTTGGAAGTGCTTGGTGAACGTTGCTTCAATCTGCTCACCTTCACCCCGCCGCATCAGTCCCGTGTCAACAAACACGCAGGTCAACTGCTCACCAATGGCTTTGTGGACGAGTGCGGCAGCGACCGCCGAATCAACCCCACCGGACAATGCACAGAGCACCTTCTTCGAACCAACCTGCGCTCGAACTGCCTCCACTTGGGTCTCAATGATCGACGCATGCGTCCAGGTCCCAGGAAGCTCACACACATCATGGAGGAAGCGCTCAATCAAATCCTGACCATGGTCAGAGTGCGCAACCTCAGGATGGAACTGCACGCCGTAGGCACGGGCTTCCTCGTCACCAAAGAACGCAACCGGTGCATCTTCTGTTGAGGCAAGCACCGCAACCGACGAGGGGAGTGCGGTAATTGAGTCACCGTGACTCATCCACACATCGGAAACTTGGGGAAAGTCGACCGTCAGTGGCGAGCCGCCATGAAGCGTCATTGCTGCTCGTCCGTAGCCACCGCGCCCGGTTGCCTCAACCGTTCCGCCAAGAGCTTGGGCAAGCAACTGTGCGCCATAGCAAATGCCAAGCACCGGAATTCCAAGCGAGAAGATCTCGGGATCAATGCCAGGCGCGCCTTCGGCGTAGACCGAACTCGGTCCGCCCGACAAGATGATCCCTCGTGCGCCCTTTGCCCGAACTGCATCGGCGGTGATCGTTGTCGGAACGATTTCCGAATAGACGCGAGCCTCGCGGACTCGGCGTGCAATCAACTGCGCGTACTGCGCACCAAAGTCAACGACGAGAACGACGTCGGTCAATGCCCCATGCCGACGTTCTGCGCACGCTGCAGTTGCTTACCTTCAGTTTGGAGTGAGGGGGCCACCATGACTTCGGCCTTCTGAAACTCCTTAACCGTCTCATAGCCACAGGTCGCCATCGAGGTTCTGAGCGCACCCATGAGGTTCATCCGGCCATCGTTTTCATGCGCCGGGCCAAGGAGAATCTCTTCCAATGTGCCGCGGACCGTGGTCTTGACTCGAGCGCCTCGAGGAAGCGTCGGGTGAAAGGTCGCCATGCCCCAGTGGAATCCTCGAGCCGGAGCCTCAACCGCCGAGGACAGCGGTGAGCCAATCATGACGGCATCAGCACCGCAAGCAATGGCCTTTGCGATGTCGCCGCCCTTGGACATACCCCCGTCGGCAATGACGTGACAGTACACACCAGTCTCATCCAAGTGGCGCATGCGGGCACCCGCCACATCGGCAATAGCAGTCGCTTGCGGCACACCAATGCCGAGCACGCCACGAGTGGTGCAGGCATTACCCGGACCAACGCCTACGAGAACGCCTGCAGCACCGGTTCGCATCAAGTGGAGTGCTGCCTGGTAGCTCGCACAACCACCAACGATGGTTGGAATTTCAAACTCTCGAATGAAGGACTTCAGGTTCAACGGCTCAACGGTCTTGCTCACGTGCTCAGCCGACACCACCGTGCCTTGAATCACGAGAAGATCAAGGCCGGCATCTTTGATGGCCTGTTGCATGAACGCAGTGCGTTGAGGCGTGACTGACGCAGAAGCGGTGACACCAGCGGCCTTGATCTCACGAATGCGCTCGCTCACGAGTTCAAGCTTGATGGGCTCGGCGTACATCTGTTGCATTCGTGAGGTCGCCTTCTCATCATCGAGCTCGCGAATCTCATCAAAGAGCGGCGTTGGGTCTTCGTAGCGAGTCCAGAGCCCTTCGAGGTTCAAGACACCGACGCCTCCCATTTTGCCGAGGGCAATCGCAGTGGCCGGTGAGACAACCCCGTCCATGGCCGAGGCCATGAGGGGCAACTCGAATTTGTAGGCGTCAATCTGCCAAGAGATGTCCACGTCTTCAGGGTCGCGGGTCCGACGAGTCGGAACGATCGCAATGTCATCGAAACCGTAGGCCTTGCGACCCGATTTGAAGATGCCGATCTCTACCTCTTGCGCCATGGATTCCTCCGCTCCGCAACGGCCCGTCGACCGTTCGTTTCAACCAATCTAGTGGACAGGCTTGGTCGGGCTGCCGGAGGATTTTGCTTGGACCCCGGCAGCCTTCAGGACACAAGACACCACATCCCGCGGAAACTTGGAAGGGCCCGGAATGGCACAGTCCTCAATGACTTTGTTCGGCAGCGAGAGCGGATGCACCTGTTGCAAACGGCGCCAAATCAGCCAACCATTGCTGGTAATTCGAGGACGGAGGCCCAAGGCTGCCGTCAACTCTGCTTCGGCCAAGTTGTTGTTGCCGATAATGGGCATGAGCACCACCGTCGTGACCTTTCGATCAATCACGGCCTGAGCGATGCCCGCTCGTTGGGCTGGGGTCAACTTCTTAACGGCGAACGAGGTCATGAGTGACTGGAGCGCTCCTTCGGATCCGGTCGGATTCACCCTCCAAGCCGATGCGGTGCTCCCAGTCGTTGGAACCAGTACGTAACCGCCAACGATCGCATAGGAGAAGTTCGAGGTGGCCTGCCACGTCATCGGAGCACTACCAGGACCGAAGCCCGAGTCAATATACGGAAAGATCAGGACGCGGGAGTTAGGCGGAGCGTTGGCGCCGTAACGAGCGAACCATGCAGACCCGATCTGCGTCGGACTCGAAGGGAATGGCACTGGTGCCGCCAGTACCTGTGGCACGAGCACCACGGCCACTGCGCCGACCAAGACCGCAAGAAGGGATTTCCTCTCCGTCGATGCGATGACCAGCCGAAGTCGCTCCCAACCAAGAAGACAGACGAGCACGGCCGGAAGGGTCACCATCTGGATAAACCGACTCGGAATGAGTTGCTCGAAAATTGGGAGGTGATAGATGAGACGCCAGGGTGCCCATGAGGATAGGTCATTCGAGTTCGTCGTCAGACGGATCGAAATCCCGAGTGAGAGCAGCGCCGAGATGACCGCAGCGCTCGAGAGGGCGAGGACGCGACGATCCTTCCGAAGCCAAATGGTAAAAACAATGATTGACAGGACCATTCCCCATCCAAGGAACGAGAGTGGTACTCCTCTCGAATCAAGAACATGAGTAAGGGCGGTAATCCTGTCCCCATGCCCTAGGCCAATGGGTGAAGAGACAAACCCTGAGAGAGGGCCCCCGAAGGTGAACGGTCCTCCCCAAGGACTCCCCGTCGTGTGTCGAGGACCGAAGAACTCCATCCACAAGGGATACGCGAGAACGACTGCGGAAATTCCAGCGGTCCAAAGGAGCGCTATCGCGGCTCTTCTCCAGACTTCGATGAGCAACCGTGGTCGGAGCACCGCAACCACCAGAAGTCCAATACCAACTTCAACGGCGGTCATGGCGAGAAGTTCCGAGCCGGTGAAGTATTGAGCGATCACCGCTAACGCTCCGAGCACACCGATCCTCCGTGCCGAACGCTTCTTCGTGACGAGGTCCATCCCGAGCAGCGCGACGACTGGGGGGAAGAACGAGACGGTCTGGTGAAAGTGTCCGAAGGCAAGATTCGACAAGACATAGGGTGAAAAGACAAAGAGCAAGACGGCAAACGTGGCGAGCGTTATGGACTGCGTAAACCGCCTCGCAAGCACGTAGGTTGGCCACGCAGCAACTACCGGCGTCAAGACGACCCCAACATTGAACGCCAAGGTCGGTCCGCCAAGAAGCGTGATTGGTGCGAGGAAAAGGGCGGGAGCGAACACCGAGGTATTCACCATCAGGTTCACCCCACCAGAACCCGCAAAAAGCTGCTGACTCAAGAAAGGGTTGAGGCCATGCAGCAGTGCATGGGGAAGCCAGGCAAGGAACCAGACCTGTTCGGCCACATCGCCGCCGGGAATAATCAGCGAGTGGGCTGGGTGTCCCCTAAAGAATGCAGGTCCATCGATCAGTAACGAGATGATGCCGACAACCGAGAGGCACGTCAGGAGACCGACATTGAGGTATCGGCGGCGAGGAGCCCCCGCAACGTCAGGGACGATCGAGTTCGTCATCGACCCCTCAACCATCGTCCCCATCGTTCAACCCTTCAAGTTGCCAATTCAACGAGAGGTGTGCACTCTTGTTGCGCTGGCTCGCTTCGGGCTGAAGTGTACCGGCTTCGTCTCAAGTTTCTTGGGCGAGCGTGGCCGAATCGATCAAATGCTGAGAGAGAACAAATCGACCGCCAAGTGCACGTTCCCGGTGAAGTGCCGGGCAGCATCATCGAGCCAGTCCTGTTCCGTCCCAGGTGCAGGTTGAGGGACAAGGTGCGTGAAGACGAGTTGTTGCACACCACCGCGGGCCGCAGTCTCTGCTGCGGACTCCGTCGTCGAGTGATAATCCAAAATGTCTTGGAACCGCTGCATCGGGACCTGCTCGACCAGTTGACGACGAATGACCGTCTGTACATAGACGTCAGCACCAGCCACGAGGAGGTCAAGCCCCGGACAGGGAACCGTGTCGCCAGCGAGGACTGCGCTCTTCCCCATTGCTTCAAACCGGTAGCCAACCGTTGGCGCTACAGGTGCATGATCGGTAGGCTCCGCCAAAATTCTGACGGTCCCATCATCAAAGGCAATGCCGCTTTCAACTTCGATGACGTTCACGACAGGACCCTCGGTCAAATCCTCATGGTGGGCAATGCGGTAACCAATGTCGTCTTCGAGCATTTGGAGCGTTCGTTCCACGAATCGGCGAGTCCCGACTGGGCCAATGATCGTCAACGGATTCGGGAAGGGCGTCATGACCCAGCGGGAGGTAATGAGGTCATTCAAATCACACACGTGATCGCTGTGCAGGTGGGTCAACAAGATTGCGGTGAGCTGAGGGGCGGCGGCCATCGCTGCGGCCATTCGCATCTGGACTCCTCGCCCGCAGTCGACGAGAAAGCTGCGACCTTCGACTCGGACGAGCGTCGACGGACCTGCTCGATCGGGACTTGGAATTGGACTTCCTGTCCCAAGGGTGATGATCTCCATTGCGGACTCCTCAAGGTCGACGTACCTCGCTGAGACTACTCCGGGTGCTTCATTGCTTCGCTGTCTCGAGCACGCATCGTGGCACCGCCAAGGGATCACTGCTCGGCGGAGCATGAACGCAGACGGCCAATTGTGCTGCGGTTAGGCCAAGTGGACTTGGGCCATCGACGTGTCGCCACACGAGGACCGAGCCATGGACTTTCGGAAGCCGCCCGAGCGCATTCGTCATGACCGCCGCAATCCACGACGAGCCATTGAACGTGGGAAGCACCATGACCGTCGTTGGTCTGCGGTCCCGAATCGCCATGTTGATGAGTGCCAGCTGTCGATTCGTCACGCGATGCGCGCCGAACATATCGCCAAGGGAGAGCAGCGCTCCTTCCGCACCGGTTGGTCGAACAAAGAACATTGACGCGGTCGTTCCGGGAGCTGGCACCGCGAGGTAGCCGCCCAGCATTGAATACGTGAATCCTGTCGTCGACTGCCACGCCAATGGACTCGACAGCGCGGGTGGCGTTGATGGGTAGGGCAGGAACAACACCCGGGCACCGTGATCCGGATGGGCGCCAAAGGCGACAACGTAAGGAGGGGGAGAACCTTCTGTTGATGTCGCAAGCGGCAGTGACTGTGCAATGACAATCGGCACGAACGCCACCGCAACGACCGCGGTCAGTGCGAGCGCAAGGTTGCTTCGAGTCAGATTTCGGGCTGAAAGTTCGCGCCGCAACTCCTCCCAGAGAACGACGAGAAGACAAGCAAGCAGGAAGTACATCAAGAACGAGAGTCGACTCACCGTCAACTGATCAAGAACCGGTAGGTGATTAGCCAGCCTCCAGGGAGCCCAATTGAGAAACGGCACACCGCCTCGGTGGGCGGTGAGACCTTGGCCGAGGCTCAGGAGAACAATGAAGAACGTGGCGAGACCCAGTGTCCGAACCTTGGTGGACGCGCGGTAGCGCACCCCAAGAACGATCAATGAGAGCAGTACTCCCCATCCAACAAAGTTCATTGGGGCCCCTGAAGCGCCGAAGTACCCAAACGCAGCGTCGAGCCAGCCCCCGGCGGCATGTGAGTTCCCGCCGATCACAAAGTCAACGATCCCAACTCCCTCTCGAGTATTGAACCACGGCTGTCCGGTGAAACTCCGAGAACCGAAGAGCTCGTAGCCAACGGGCACGGCGAGTAGTGGCACCGAGATGAGGAGCGCTGGTCGGATTGCCCCGAGTGCGGAACGAAGAGTTCTGAGTGTCCATTCATGCTGAACGAGAAGCGCAGCCACGGTCGCTGTCCCGAGAAGGACCGCGTCCATTGCCAGCATCTCGGCACCAATGAAGTACTGGACGACCAGCAAGATACCGGCGAAGTAGCCCGTGACCTTGGCCGTGCGACGACCGGCGAGAAAATCTTGAACTACCACGAGAAAAAGTGGCAGCACAAAGGCAAAGGTGAGTTGGAAGTGTCCAGAATGAAGGTGGAAGATCATTGCTGGGCTGAACGCGTAGAGAACTGACCCACTCAGCGCCAACCACCACGAAGTGGTCCACCTACTCAGTGCCCAGTACATTGCCCATCCCGACAGCACCGGTCCAAGCACGAGGCCGACATTGAACGCGAGAATCGGACCAGACAGGAGCGTGAACGGAGCGAGCAGCATCGCTGGCAACCAAATGGTCGTGTTCGCCATCAAATTCACTCCACCAGACCCGGCATAGGCAAGGTTGGTGTGCAATGGATTCGAGAAGTGGAGGAGCAGGTGTGGAACGATTCCGAGATACCAAAGCTGTTCAGCGATGTCTCCCTGTTGAGAGAGGGTGACTCGAGTTGGATGACCGGTGATCCAAATGTCAGCCGTCACCGCCAGCCCAATCACCAAGAGCGCAGCCACCGCAGCAAGGTGACGAAGGCGTGGTGACCGAATCAGCCCTCCCCTGCTCGCTTGTTCTGAGGCCACGATTGGAAACTCCCCTGCTGACGTCCATGCGCCAGATCCGTCACTGACGCTAGTTGGGACAGAGCGTCCGAGGTCGGCGCGATACCGATTCTGTTGTCAACGTTCAACTACGCGACAACTGACTCCATGCCAAGTGCGAGATGGCAGAGCTCATAGAGAATCCGAGCCGTCGCTCCCCAAATCGTCTCTCCAGCGGTCTCGAAGAAGAAGATTGGAAAACTTCCATCGGCGGACTTCGCCGCTGGGCGATCTCCACGCTTCCACCGTTCCTCTCGGAACACTCCGGGCAAGAGCAAATCCTCGAGACTGACGTCGAAGACGCGCTCAACTTCATCCGGAGACGCCACGGTATCGGGTCTCCCTGAATGCACCGCAACAATTGGCGTAATGAATGAACCTGAAGCAAGCGTCACGAGCGGTGACAGCCAACCAACGACGTCCACCTTGCCAAGATCAAGCGCAACTTCCTCCATGGCCTCTCGAAGTGCCGCGCCGACTTCATCCTCTCCTTCATCGAGACGCCCACCTGGGAAGGCAACCTCACCTTTGTGGGTCCGAAGGTGGCTTGCCCTTCGAGTGAGCAGCACTCTTGCATGACCCTCTTCTTCAAACAACGTGCACAGCACGGCGGAGCGACGCGTGGCCTCGCGAGGCACCAGTGTGTCGAGCACCGGGTCCCGGCGGCGGGCCATCTCTACCGGGTCACTCGGAAGCGGCCCAAGGTGTCCAGCCTCAGCAAGCCCTTGAAGGACGGAGGCAAGCGAGATCGGGCGGACCACCTCGGGCTCGGTCAGTTCCCATCCAGGCTTTCGGCCCGGCATCCAATCAACCGGCCGCGGAATTTGCTGATCGCCGCCTGTCCTCTCCACAGTCGGCACCCTAGATGAACCTGCCGCAAGACGCGACCGTGGCCGGACCCCTTAGAAGAGATCCGGCCACGTCCACAAAGAACTGCTTGGGTTACATCATGCCGCCCATGCCACCCATGCCGCCCATGCCACCCATTGCTGCGGCAGCGGCGGCTGGATCAACCTTCTCAGGCTTGTCGGCCACGAGCGCTTCGGTCGTGAGCAAGAGTGCAGCGATTGAGGCTGCATTCTGCAAGGCGGAACGAGTGACCTTCGCAGGGTCAATGACACCGGCCTTGACCAGGTCTTCCATCTCACCAGTTGCAGCATTCAGTCCAATAGAGCCTTCAGCCATCTCAACTTCCTTGATGACAACAGAACCCTCAAGACCGGCGTTGTAGGCAATCCAGCGCAATGGTGCGTCGAGCGAGCGGGCAACGATGGTTGCACCGGTTGCCTCGTCACCCGAAAGCGTCGCAATGAGTTCAAGGACTGCCTTGCGGCTCCGAACGAGGGCGGTGCCTCCACCAGCAACGATTCCTTCATCAACGGCGGCGCGTGTTGCGGAGAGCGCATCTTCAATACGGTGCTTCTTCTCCTTCAACTCCACCTCAGTGGCGGCACCAACCTTGACGACAGCAACGCCACCGGCCAGCTTGGCAAGACGCTCCTGGAGCTTCTCGCGATCCCAATCGGAGTCAGTGTCGTCAATCTCGCGCTTCAGTTGCGCGACGCGACCGGCAACGGCGTCAGCAGAACCCGCTCCATCGATGATCGTGGTCGAGTCCTTGGTCACGACAACCCGTCGAGCTGAGCCGAGCAAGTCAAGTGTTGCGGTCTCAACCTTCAGCCCAATCTCCTCAGCAATCACCTGTGCACCAGTCAAAATTGCCATGTCTTCGAGCATTGCCTTGCGGCGCTCGCCGAATCCAGGTGCCTTAACCGCTACCGAGGTGAACGTGCCACGAATCTTGTTGACGACGAGCGTGGCGAGAGCTTCACCATCGACGTCTTCGGCGATGATGAGGAGCACTTTGCCCGTCTGCATGACCTTTTCGAGCACTGGAACGAGATCATGAACATTGCTGATCTTGCCGTTGACGAAGAGAATCAGCGGGTCGTCAAGTACGGCCTCTTGACGTTCTTGGTCAGTGACGAAGTACGGCGAGAGGTAACCCTTGTCGAACTGCATTCCCTCAGTGAGCTCAAGCTCAATGCCGAAGGTGTTCGACTCTTCAACCGTGACCGTGCCGTCTTTGCCGACCTTGTCAATGGCGTCAGCGAGCACCTCACCAATGGAGGTGTCTGCGGCCGAGATGGAAGCAACTTGAGCAATCTCCGTCCGGGTCTCGACCTCTTTGGCCTGGTCCTTGATGGATTGCACGGCAACCTTGACGGCTGCTTCGATGCCGCGCTTCAGACCGGTCGGAGAGGCGCCGGCAGCAACGTTGCGGAGACCTTCCTTAATCAGCGCCTGAGCAAGCACGGTTGCGGTCGTCGTTCCGTCACCGGCGACGTCATTGGTCTTGGTGGCGACTTCCTTCACGAGCTGCGCGCCCATGTTCTCGAATGGGTCCTCCAGCTCAACCTCGCGTGCAATCGACACACCGTCATTGGTGATCGTCGGGGCGCCGAAGGCCTTGCCAATAACCACATTGCGGCCCTTTGGCCCCAGGGTCACCTTGACCGCGTCGGCCAACTTGTCAACACCAGCTTCAAGGCCACGTCGGGCAGCCTCATCGAACTTCAGAATCTTGGACATCTACACTCCTTCGAGTTTGAGGATGAATGAAGATGCCCCTGACAATTGCCAGGGGCATCTCAGCGAGTTAGTTACTTGTCGAGCTTGGCCAACACGTCGCGGGAGTTGAGAATGAGGAGGTCCTCACCATCAACCGCGATTTCCGTGCCGCCATACTTCGAGTACACGACCTTGTCGCCAACAGCAACATCCATAGGGATGAGGTCGCCGCTCTGCTCTGAGCGTCGGCCTGGGCCAACGGCCAAGACTTCGCCCTGCTGGGGCTTCTCTTTAGCGGTGTCGGGGATAACCAAGCCAGAAGCAGTGGTCTCCTCGGACTCGTTCGGACGGACCACAATGCGGTCATCGAGAGGGTGCAGTTTCATTACGGGGCCTCCTTGGCGCTCGTTGGCACTCTAGGGTTGAGAGTGCTAATACTAGCGGGAATCTCCGAGAGTGCAACTCCGAGGATTCACGACGCGTGCGAACTCAGGGTTGGAGTCGTTCAACCGACCAGCCCGCCTCTGTGCGGTCGAACCGGATGCGGTCATGAAGGCGATTGGCCCGACCCTGCCAGAGTTCAATCACCGTTGGCTCGAGTCTGAAGCCACCCCAGTAGTCCGGACGAGGGACCTCGACGCCTGAAAATCGTTTGATCGCTTCGGCTTCCCGCTCCAAGAGCTCCGCCAACACGGGGAGGGGCTGGCTTTGGGCAGAGGCCCACGCGCTCAACTGATGGCCTCTGGGCCGCTTCGAGAAATAGTCATTCGCTTCGTCACGGTCAACGACAACGACCGGGCCTTCGGCTCGAATCTGTCGTTCAAAGCCCTGATGGTGGAGAACGAGTGAGGCAACCGGTGTCGCCAAGAGCTCGGTGCCCTTGCGAGACGAAAAGTTCGTGTACCAGGTGAAGCCACGAGCATCGAGGCCTCGAAGCAACACCATGCGAACTGACGGCAGGCCCCTCAAGGAAACGGTGGCGAGGGCCATCGCTCGTGGCTCCGGAAGCACACCATCTGCGTCGGCGAGCCACTGCCCAACAACGAAGAGTGGATCACTTGCTCCATAGGACTCAAGGAGATCCTGAGGTCGGTTCACAGCGACGGGTGGTACTTCTTGAGGGCTCCGAGCAGTGGGCCTCTCGGTGAGTGACGAGCAACATGTGCGAGGACATTGTTTGCCGTCCCAGGAATGACCACACGCTTCGACGCCACCAGGCCTTCAATGCCGGCACGCACGACATCGTGAGGACTCACCCACAGGAATTTCGGCATGATCCCTGCTTCTTCTTCACTAAATCCAGCCGCCTCGGCGAATCCAGTTGCAACAGGTCCCGGACAAAGTGCGGTCACCGCGATGCCAAATTGCGAGACTTCGGCGGAAATGGCCTCGGTGTAGCTGAGCACGAAGGCCTTGGACGCTCCGTAGCCAGCCTGGCCCGGAAGGGGTTGAAACGATGCCGTCGACGCCACGTTGAGAATCGCTCCTTCTCGGGCCACAACCATTGCTGGGAGCACAGCGACGGTCAGAGCGACCACTGCTTCAACATTGGTGCGAACCATGGCGACTTCGCGCTCGGGATCTGCTTTGGCGGCCGCTCCAGTGGTCGAGAATCCTGCATTGTTGATGAGGATGGAGGGCGTTCGGCCCGCCTCGAGAAGCGCATCGAGCAGGAGTTGCCGCTGAGAGGACTGAGTGAGATCGGCAACCACGACCGAGACCCCACCTGGCGCATCTCCCGCGTTGAGCTCATCTGCCAACGTGTCCAAGAGTTCACCGCGGCGGGCGACAACGGTCACGTGATGGCCAAGGGCGGCAAGTTGTAGAGCGAACTCTCGACCGAGTCCAGAGGATGCACCAGTAATGAGTGCGGTAGTCGTTGCAGAAGGACGAGGAAGTGCCATAAGCAAAGCCTAGGTTCTTGCTCGACGAATCACTCGAGGTGCGAGGTTGCGCGCAGAAGCTGACGACTCGGATCTGGCGCAAGATCACGATGCGACGCACCATCGCGAAGGAATTGATAGGCACCCGCCGCTGCCACCATCGCCGCATTGTCCGTGCAGAACGCAGGACTCGCGAGCGCGCAGTCAATTCCTTCTTCTGCACACCTTGCGGTCAACCGCTCTCGCAACTCACGATTTGCCGCGACACCTCCGGCAAGGGCCACCGATCGGGCGGAAATGGCGTCAACCGCCGCCATGGTCTTGTCAACGAGCACGTCGGTGACCGCCCGTTGAAACGACGCACAGAGATCCGCCGTTGAGGCGTCGGGATACTTCTCAACCGTTCGGACCACCGAGGTTTTGAGACCAGAGAAACTGAACTCAAAGGGACGATCTCGAAGCGCTCTTGGAAAACGAAATGCCGTCGGATCTCCCGAAGCTGCCAAGGCATCGATCGCGGGACCACCGGGGTAACCAAGTCCGAGATACCGGGCAACCTTGTCGAATGCTTCGCCCGCAGCGTCATCAATGGTTGCACCGAGCACGTCGTACTCTCCCCTCCCTCTGACCGCGACGAGTTCGGTGTGACCACCTGACACGAGCAACACCACACGCGGATAGTGCTCAGCCGCCCCCTCAAGTGTCGGGGCAAAGAGATGTGCTTCAAGGTGGTTCACGCCGACATAGGGAACCCCCCAAGCAGCACTCGCCGCCTTGGCAAAGCTGAGGCCCACGAGGAGCGACCCAATGAGACCAGGTCCAGACGTCGCGGCAACAAGGTCGAGCCCCGGCCGTGTCGGATCGAGTCCGGCTCGCTCAAGTGCCACCCGTACCGTTGCGACGATGGCGTCAACATGGGCGCGACTCGCGAGTTCCGGCACGACGCCGCCAAACCGGTCGTGAATCTCCAATTGCCCCGCAATGACCGACGACCGAACCTCATCGCCAACAACGACCGCCGCAGCCGTGTCATCACACGACGTCTCGATGCCGAGCACCACCAGCTCGCTCATGCGTTCTCCTCGGACAAGGTCAGGATCATCACGAGTGCATCTTCACCGGAACGCTCGTAGTAGTTCCGACGCACGCCAACCGGAGCGAAACCAGCAATTCGGTAGAGGGCTTGCGCAGCACTATTTGACACCGCGACTTCCAAAATCACCTTGCTGCATTCGAGCGCTCGTGCGGCTTCGACAAGCCCCGCAAGGAGGAGTCGTCCAATTCCTCGACGCTGAAACGTCGAGAGCGTTGCCAAAGTCATGACATGTCCCTCGCCAGCGCCAAAGCCAAGACCGGCCCATCCAACGACTTCGCCGTCCATCTCAGCCACGAGGTAGCAGCGATCTTGTGCGCGGATTCGTTCTTCTTCATAGAGCCGACGAGACCAGGGCTCGGTGAACAACTGACGTTCCTCTTCAGCCACGAGATCGAGATCGCGCTCTTCCATTGCTCGGAGTAAGACCTCACTCATCGGAGACTCTGGCGAAGCGTGAAGTTGCTCGTGGCATCGGCGTCTCGAAGATAGAGCGGTCGGAGCGTCTCAACCGAATGAGCACCACCTGTCGTCGCCCTGGCCCAGCCAAGCAGTCCAATCGCCTCAACTGGCGGTTGCGCCGGCGCGGCGAAGGGAGTGATCCCATGAACGTCATGCAACACCTCCCAATACCGGTGCGCTCCGTCGCCAACGACCACTGCGTTCGCCTCAAGGTGTGCGCCAAAGTCCTCTGGCGCAACAACGATGGGTGAACACGTTGCCACCGGTGCCGTCGCGGGACCGGTGAAGTGCTGAAGGAAGACTTCGCCGCGACGTGCATCAATGAGCGCAGTGCGTGGTCCTTCAACGCCGCAACTCGCAGCAAGTGCTTCGAGACTTGTCACCGAAGCGACGTCGATCCCAAGAGCAAGGCCAAGTCCTTGAGCGGTCGAGACCCCCACTCGCAGTCCAGTGAACAACCCGGGACCAATATCGCAGGCAAGCACCGTCACGTCCTGAAGTTGACACTGCGACGCTTCGAGCACCTCGGTGATGAGGCCAAACAGCACTTCAGTGTGGCGACGTGTTGGTCCGACCCTGGCAACGGCCAGAACGGCACCGTCTCGAATGACTGCGGCACCTGCTTCTGTCGTTGCGGTCTCGAGTGCCAAGAGGTTCATCGCGATCCTCGCGATGCAGGGCGATCGCCGTCGTGAAGCGCATCGACAAGACCAGCCAAACGAGGTGCCGGCATCGACAGGACAATGAGTCGTGTCGCTTCTTCTTGCACGGTGAAGTCAACGGTGACACTCGGCTCGCCGAGCAATCCTCCAGCTCGTTCCATCCACTCAATGATGAGCACGGTGGCATCATCAACGAGTTCATCGAGGGCAAGCCCATCGACTTCTTGTGGTTCGTCGATTCGGTAGAGATCAACATGAAGCAGCTCGTCAAGTGGTTGGCGACACCGATGGTGATGGACGAACGCAAAGGTGGGCGATCTGACCGGCCCTTCGCCGCCGAGCGCCTCGACGATGCCCTTGACGAAGGTCGTCTTTCCAGCGCCTAACCCTCCAATGAGCGAAACCACATCACCACCAACCAGCAGTTGACCGAGAAGTCGGCCGAGCGCAATGGTCGCTTCCGGTGAGGTAGTTCGGGCGGTCAACGTGGTGTTCATGATGGGAACTTGAGGAGTGGGAGAAGGAGCCGAACATCATGTCGAATCGCAGCTTCCATCTCGGGGCGTCCGCGGAGGGCCGCTGCAGGGTGAAAGGTCGGAACGATGACGATGCCGTTTCGGTCATAGGTCCGACCCCGCAACGTGGTGATGCCTTCGGTCGTTCCGAGCAGGGCTCGCGAGGGCGTATTGCCGACCGTCAAGATTGCTCGAGGCTGGAGGTAGGCAAGTTGCCGTTCCATATATGGCCAACAGGTTGCCAGTTCAACTTTGGTGGGCGTTCGATTCTTCGGTGGCCGGCATCGAACGACATTGGAAATGGTGAGGGCTTCCTCTTCAAGGCCAAGTTCCTGAAGGAGGATGGAACGGAGGAGCCTTCCGGAACGACCAACAAAGGGGACACCGGTTCGGTCTTCTTCAGCTCCCGGTGCCTCGCCGAGCACAAGGAGGCCCGACCTGCCATCTCCAATCCCAACGACCGGATGGTCACGTCCTTCATGAAGTGAGCACTTCGTGCAGGAGCGAATCTCCAGAGTGAGCGAAGGAGGGGCGGCCTGAAGCTGCGCCATCATGCAAGCTGACGTGGCACTCGGGCGCTAATGGAGCAGAGAACTTCGTAGTGAATGGTTCCAAGTAATTCCGCCCACTCCGAGACGGTGATCTCCGCATCACCCTGACGGCCAAGCAGCACAACCTCATCGCCAACCTTGATGTCCTCGTCTCCACAATCAACCACGATTTGATCCATGGTGACCGCTCCAGCAAGCGGGCGACGTTTGCCACCAATGAGGACTGAGAATCCGGCATCAAACAGTCGACGTGGCAATCCATCGGCGTAGCCAAGCGGCACCGTCGCCACCGTCGATGGCACGGCGAGTGCTCGCCTGCGTCCATAACTTGGCCGAGCCCCTGCGGGCACGAGGTGCACCGCACTCACCTCAGCAGTAACCGCCATGGCGGGTTCGAGTCTCGACACGCCGGCGACGGCAGCGACTTCGGCCACTGCCGGAGTTGGTTCGTAGCCGTAGATGCCAATGCCACAACGAACCATGGAAAGCCGAGCTCTTGGAAATGCCATTGCCGCTGCGGTGTTTGCCGCATGAAGCAGCGTTGGTTCTATCCCAATGGCCTGGAGTTCATCAATCACCGCAAGGAAGGCATCGAGTTGGCCTTCGGTAAATGCTCGGTCCTCGAAACTTGCTCCATCTGCCACGGCAAAGTGGGTGTAACAACCTTCAAACGCGAGGACCGGACTCGCCGCGATCTCCCTCGCGAGAGCAATCGCCTCGTGCGGTGACGCACCGACGCGATGCATGCCGGTGTCGATCTTCAAGTGCACCGGGTTCTTGCCCCCGATCGCTTCGGCTGCGAGCCTTGCTGCCGTCACGCCCTCGGGCGTCGCGACCGTTGGCGTGAGTGCGTACTCGAAACAGGTCGGAAACGAGGCAACCGCAGGTTCGGACAGGAGCAGGATTGGAGCGGTAATCCCTGCATCACGAAGCTCAATGCCTTCATCGACGAGCGCAACCGCGAGTCCTGCTGCTCCACCATCGAGCGCGGCATTGGCTGCAACGACGGCGCCATGGGAGTAGCCATTGGCCTTCACGACTGCACAGACGGCCGCCGGAGACACGGCCGCGTGAAGGCGCGCCACATTGCGCGTGATCGCGCCTCGATCGACGACAGCACGCGCTGGTCTCCACGTCCCCTCAGCCACCATGGTTTGCCCCTCCTCCAAGCACCTCGGCCACATACGCCGGCAGATCCGAGGATACGAGGCCTTGGCGTGGTCCGAGCGCCGCTGCCACTGCGTGAAGACGCGCGGCAAGTGCAACCGTCCGAGCAGCGGAACCAGGCAGGTCATTCCTCGCGAGCATCGCACCGCAAATCCCTGCCAGAACATCACCTGATCCCGCCGTAGCCAAATTGGAGGGGTTGCCATTCACGACGTAGGCCATCCCGCCATCGGGTGGGGCAACGACGGTTGTTGGTCCCTTCAAGAGCACCGTTGCGCCCGATGCTGCAGCGAGCGCTCGAGCAGCTTCCAAGCGGTCGGTGCCGGGTGAGGAGCCGAAGAGCGAGGTGTACTCCCCGTCGTGAGGCAAGAGCACTACTGGTGCTGTTGATGAACGCCGAGAAAGGATCGAGGACAGTTCGCTGACGGGTCCAAGGAGGTGGAGGGCATCGGCATCGAGCACCACCGCTTGTTCGCACGCCAAGAGCAATGCCGTGAGCTTCTCTCGAAGGTCCTCTGCTCGCCCAATCCCAGGGCCAATGATCACCGACCCACAACGAGCAAAGGTGGTGGTGGCGAGAGTCGACCACTCAGTTAATGGGAGTGGCGAGAGCACGGCCTCTCTTGCAAGGGGGAGTTCCGTCGCACTCGTCGCCACACACGCCATCCCTGCACCAGTGTGCAGTGCTGCAGCAGCAACGAGCGAAGGGGCGCCGTACATGCCTGGGCTCCCCGCGACGACCCCAACGGCCACGGTCCACTTATGCCGTTCACTCGACAGTGGGGGAAGTAGCTCAAGGTCACGCTCGGTGACACGTTCCACCGCGGTCTTGAGGGTGAGATCCAACGTTGCCACTTCAACCACGCCAGCGAGTGCACGCCCCTCTTGAAACAGCAGTCCGGGCTTCGTCGCACCAAAGGTCACCGTCCTGTCCGCTTTGAGCGAACGTCCATGGACGACACCGGTCGTTGCGTCGAGCCCTGATGGAAGATCAGCCGCAACAATGAGCGGACTTCCGGTGAGCAAGGGTGGCGCAAAGGGCCGACTGCATCCGGTGCCAAAGGCCGCGTCGACGACGACGTCACATGCGGGAAGGACGGGCGCCCCGACCTCGACCTCGAGCACGGTCGCCCCGAAGTTTCGTAAGACCTTGGCCGCCGCCCGGCCATCTGCGCCGTTGAGACCAGGGCCGATCAGCACGACGACTCTCAACCCAACACATCGCCCGGCCGCTCGACGAACACCCATCGCGAGTGCGTAGCCAGCTTTGGCGACGAGTGCCTCGAGTCCAATGGCTGAAATCGCCGCCTCGTCTGCCTCACGGAGTTCTGCTGGGACCGCTACTGCTTCCACGTCGCCTCCGGAACAACCACTGCCATTGCGAGGTGGGCAGTGTGGGTGAGTGAAACGTGGAGGTTGCCGACGGGCTGCGCAAGTTCTCGCGCCCTGCCATGCAGTCTGAGGATTGGCTGGCCGTGCTCGGTGGTCTCAACCTCAATATCGTGGAAGGACACGCGGCCAAGCCCAACACCGAGTGCCTTCATCGCGGCCTCCTTGGCGGCGAAGCGAGCGGCGAATCGCTCAATGGAACGACCTCCACGAAGAACGTCGCGCCGCTCGGCACTGGTAAAGAGACGCTCGAGCAGTCGGGGGCGTCGAAGGACTACTTCGCCAAACCGATCGACGTCAACGGCATCGATGCCAACGCCGGTCGCGCGTTCGCCGTCGGCGTTCGTCACTCGACCGTGACGGTCTTGGCCAGATTGCGAGGGCGGTCAACATCTAAGCCCTTTGCCTGCGCAATGGCATAGGCAAGTTGTTGGAGTGGAACCATGGCGAGCACCGGTGCGACGAGCTCGGCCACATCGGGGATCCTGAGGACGTAGTCGGCCAAGGAATCAACGATGTGATCGCTCTCCCCTGCCACGCAAATGACGGTGGCCCCACGCGCCTTGACCTCGGCAATGTTGGAGTACATCTTCTCCGCCATTGGTCCGGCAAGAACAATGGCGACGACCACAACCCCGGGCTCAATGAGCGCAATCGGTCCGTGCTTCAACTCACCAGCCGGATACCCCTCGGCGCGCAGGTAGGAGATCTCCTTCAACTTGAGTGCACCCTCGAGGGCGACAGGGAAGCCAAGGTGCCGCCCCAAGAAGAAGAAGTCCTGGGCATCACCAACGGCATCAGCAATTGCCTGAGGTCCTTCGTTTGAGTCAACGAGCGTCGACAGCGCATCGGGAAGTGCCTGC
>CAIXCS010000246.1 GCA_903918025.1 uncultured Actinomycetes bacterium | reverse complement strand
GCTGGACTCGCCATGCAGCGCGCCCAAGACAAGATCGATTCCATGCAGGCACGCGCCGGCGCCATTGACGACCTGATCGCCACCGGAGCCCTGACTGATTTGACCACCCCAGTTGATGACATCCAGCGCCAACTCGATGCGGCAACGACCACCAGTTCTGTCGATGCCGAACTCGCAGCCCTCAAGGCGCAACTCGGTGCTCCCGAGGCCCTCGCTGAACCAGCACCGGTTGCTGATGCGGCAATCGAGAGCGGCGAGGTGCCGAAGTAATGGCGATAGCCAAGAACATTTCCACTGATCGAGAGCTAACCCTTCGGATGCTCTTGACCGGCTTCTTCATCGTGGTGCTCTACTCCATCGTGGTGGCGGTGCTCATCGCCGTCGGCGTCTCGATGGCACTCGTCATACTCATCTCCTTTGCGATGCTCTTTGGTCAGTACTGGTTCTCTGACCGATTGGCGCTGTGGGGAATGGGCGGGAAGATCGTGACGCCACAAGAGGCGCCAGAGTTGCACGCCATGATTGATCGGCTTTGCGCCTTGGCCGACATGCCAAAGCCAACCGTTGCCATTGCCGACACCGACGTGCCGAATGCCTTTGCCACCGGCCGGAGTCCGAAACGAGCGGTCGTTTGTGCAACGACCGGCATCATGCGCCGACTCGATGACCCCGAAATGGAGGCGGTCTTGGCGCACGAGCTCTCCCACGTCGCCCACCGAGATGTGGCGGTCATGACCTTCGCATCAAGCCTCGGGATGCTCGCTGGCCTTGTCACCCGAGTATTGATGTGGACGAATCTCTTTGGAGGGAATGACGAAGAGGGCGGCGGCGGCGCCGAACTCCTCATTTTCCTGTTCTCCATCGTGGTGTACTTCATCTCGTTCCTCTTGACGCAAGCGCTGTCTCGCTACCGAGAACTTGCGGCCGACCGGTCAGGAGCACTCCTCACCGGAAAGCCGACCGTGCTCGCAGCCGCACTCGTGAAGATCACTGGAGAGATGAGTCGAATTCCAACCCAAGATCTGCGCCAAAGCCAAGCGTTCAACGCGTTCTTCTTCACACCAGCAATCAACGGGCGTGAGGGTCAGTCGTTGGCAAACTTGTTCGCAACGCACCCAACACTCGAGCGTCGATTGGCACAACTCGACGACCTGGAGCGCCAGCTTCACGGAGCCTGATGGGACTCTTCGACTCAATTCTTGGACGCTCGAAACCGGTCGAGGCCAAGCTCGACAATCTCTTCGCACTCACGAATGCGGCAATCACCCTCGAAGTCGCAGCGGGACTCGTGTCAACGGGCAGAGCTGGGGTCTGCTTCAAGCCTCCGGCGGACCGAGAAGAAGCTGAAGCGACTGCCGAAATCAATGGCCTGCTCGGCCTCGATGACCCAACACGGTCCGGGAAAGCCATCACCACGGTCGATGATCAGTATGGCTATCGCTGGTTTGTCGTGAACGAAACTGAGATCTCGTCACTCGTCGCCACCGTTCACCTCATCAATTCGACGCTCCAGGATCATGGCTGGGGGCCACAACTCCTCTGCTCAGCGTTCGGATTCGCTCCAACGCCAAACGCGGATCCAACCGCCAAGGCGGTCACGCTCGTCTACCTGTTCAAGCGGGGTTCCTACTACCCGTTCTGTCCTACTGGTCCCGAGGTGCGAGATAACTCCTATGAGCTCTCCGTCGCTGCGCTTGTTGGCGCTGATCTTCCTAAAGAACAGGACCTCACTCGGTGGATGGCGCTCTGGGGGAACCCGATCTCCGGGTAAGCCGGAGATACCGGCCAACGCTGGCTACCATGTCGCCCATGCCCAGCCACCCGCGTCCACGAAAGCTCCCGCTTGAAGGCACGGTCAATTTCCGTGATCTCGGGGGGTACCAAACACTCGATGGGCGCCACACGAAATGGGGCCGCATCTACCGCGCCGATGGTCTCTCGCACTTGACCGAGGGTGACCTCGACCACTTGCGAACGATTGGCATCAAGACGGTCATTGATCTGCGGACCGTGACCGAAGTTGAGTCAGGACGCTTCCCCGTCGACGAGATTGAGGTGAATTTCCACCACCATCCCCTGATGGCCTCGGTTGGGAGTACCGATGACTTCACCGTGGCTCCGGGATTTCTCGCCAGCACCTATCTCGAGATTGCCGATCACTCCTTCACTGAACTGGCGAAGGTGCTCCTCCTGCTCTCTCGACCCGAGAACGAGCCGGCCGTCTTTCACTGCACCGCGGGCAAAGACCGGACCGGCGTCACCGCAGCGGTCTTGTTGAGTCTTCTCGGCTGCCCCCGCGACGTTGTGGTGGCCGACTACATCTTGTCGGCAGGCGCCATGGATGACCTTCGAGAGCGTCTGGCGGAGAAGTATCCAGTCGCTCGAGACACCATCATGGCCGCAGATGATCTCTTCAGCGCCGAGGCAGTGTCCATTGAACAGTTTCTCGACTACCTCGAGACCCACCACGGCTCAGTTTCGGGATTCGCTCGTTTTGCCGGCCTCACGGATGAGGACATTGAACGGCTTCAGGACAACTTGCTGGAGGCGTAGAGCGCACTTGATCGCTCGGCCAATTGCACATCAAGTGACGTGAGGCCTCCCGCATCATGCGTCGTCACCGCCACCCGAACCGTGCCGTAGGAGAGGGTCAGCACCGGGTGATGATCAAGGTCTTGGGCAATCGCCGCCACGCCATTGACGAACGCCACTGAAAGGTCATACGTGGGGAAGGCAAAGGTTGCCGTGAGTTCGTCACCCTCACGACCCCAGTGACCGACCAGCCGAGCCAATGCGGTGTTGAGTTCTTCCTCGGTGAGCAGGCTTGGTCGGGTCACGAAGGGTAGGTCATCTTTGACGGATCGACTGCTCGGTCAAAGTCTTCCTCCGAGAGAAACCCCAGTTCAAGCGCAGCCGCTTTGAGCGTGGTGCCCTCTTGGTGCGCCTTCTTGGCAACCTTGGCCGACTTGTCGTAGCCAATGAGGGGATTGAGCGCGGTGACGAGCATGAGGGAGTTCGTGAGGTGTCGCTCGATCTGGGCGAGATCTGGTTCGAGCCCCTCAACGCAGAACTCAGTGAAGCGGTCGCACGCGTCGGCAAGTAGTTCAACCGAATGGAGATAGTTGAAGATCAGTACCGGCTTGCAGACATTCAATTCCAAGTTGCCCCTCGAACCAGCGATGGCGACGGCGGTGTCGTTACCCATCACCTGAATCGAGACCATGATCATCGCTTCGGACTGGGTTGGGTTGACCTTTCCAGGCATGATTGAGGAACCTGGCTCATTCTCTGGCAGCCGAAGTTCGCCAAGACCTGATCGAGGACCGGACCCAAGCCACCGAAGATCATCAGCGATCTTTGAGAGCGACACCGCCAACGTCCGAATTGCTCCGTGGCTAAAGACGAGTGCATCATGAGCTGCGAGGGCTGCAAACTTATTTGGTGCGGTGACAAAGGGGAGATCCGTCAGCGCTGCAATGGCTTCGGCCACTCGGTGACCAAATTCAGGGTGCGTATTGAGGCCCGTGCCAACTGCGGTTCCTCCAGCAGCGAGTTCGTAGACCCCAGAAAGGCTCGAGGACAAACGTTCCAAGTCCGCGTCAAGCTGGGCGACGTAGCCAGAGAACTCTTGCCCCAAGGTGAGGGGCACCGCATCCATCAGGTGCGTGCG
>CAIXCS010000245.1 GCA_903918025.1 uncultured Actinomycetes bacterium | reverse complement strand
GTGAAGACTTCCGGTGAAGAGCGTCCGCTCGAGCCGATGTCACCAGCTGACCGCAAGGTCATCCACGACGCGGTGGGTGAAATTGACGGAGTTGAGACGCGTTCCGAGGGCGAAGACGCCCGTCGGTACGTCGTCCTGCTTCCATCGAACTAGTTCACTGAGAAGGCGATTGCCGTGTTTTCGGTTGAGCAGTTCTCACCCGAGGGCCGAGCGGCGCTTGATCAAGCTTTTGACCTCGGCCTGCTGGGTCCCGGTGACGTCACCGCTCACATCCAACATGCACTGGGGTACCTTGAGGCCGCCCATCAGGTCGGAGCAAGGTCAGATGGCAGAATTGCCGATCTTGGTTCTGGTGGCGGTCTACCGGGACTTGTTGTGGCTGAGGCATGGACCGATGCCACCTTTGTGCTCATTGATGCCGCGGAGCGTCGCTGCGCCTTCTTAGCCGAATCAGTGGAACGAATGGGACTGGCGAGTCGAATCGCGGTCCGACGTGGTCGTGCTGAGGCACTTGCCCACGAGGAAGACCTTCGGGAAACCTTCGACCTGGTGGTTGCACGATCGTTCGGGCCTCCCCCAGTCTTGGCTGAATGTGCAGCACCGCTTCTCAAGATCGGTGGCTGGCTCATTGTTTCCGAACCCCCGTCAACTGAGGTTACCGAGCGAAGGTGGCCAATCGCCGGACTCGAGCTCCTTGGCCTTGGTGCGCCGATGAGTATTCGAGGGAATCGACACTTCGTGGCGATTCAGAAGGTTGGTCAGACAGCGGACCGTTTTCCTCGACGTGTTGGCATCCCATCAAAGCGGCCGATCTTTCCAGTTCTCGATCTACCAACTGGCTGACCTGGGAGTTCTTCAGGGGAGACTGTTCGGGTCAATGCCGCGGAAGTCCGGTTCGGGTTGATCAATGAAACGGACCCCAGGGATGGTGTGCAATCCGTCGAGAACAGCCTTTGCCACTCGGTGCATGCCGTCCATCACTCTTCCGTTGGCGGCAAGAATGATCGGGTAGGCGTAATCCGCTTCGGAAATCAATCGGGCGTGCTCTGCGATCTCTCTGACCGTAAGGGGAGCCTCACTACCCCAGTAGGCACCGTCGAGTTCACCGAGAGTAGCCAATGGGATTTCAACAATTGGTAGGTGTTCGGACAGGTGAATGAGGCGCTCCACATCCCAGGCGTCGTAGCCATTCTCGCCGGGCCAGAAGTTGTATTGGGGTCGGATGCTAATTGGTGACTTGGTTTCGAGTGTTTCACGTGGAACATCGTTGAAGTGCGGAGCCAGCGCCCGTGCAACATCCCGGTAGGTCTTGATCTCCAGCACATTCCCGCTTGGATCAAGCAATTTCCCCTTAGTCTGTTCAATCGGGGTTCCCTCTGATGAGGTGGTAACAGGTTCAAGCCAAGGCAACCCTGCTTCGTCAATGCGACGCCGTAGATCCTCAAAGGTTGTCCGATCAAGAGTCACACCGAAATGGCGCTTCCCGACCTCATTGGAGCTTCCAACTTGGTCTGGTTGGGCTTGAAGGGTGAGTTGGAGGCCGAAGAACCAGACATCCATCCAGTCACGAGTTCTCCGACCGGGACTGCAGCCAAGGAGATCAACGTAGAAGGCTTCAGCCTCGTCGATATCGCCGACAACAATTGAAAGATGGAGGATTGGATCCATACAGAGATCCTAACCAAAGGGTTGCAGGGGCAATGATGTTCCACGTGGAACATGCGCGTGCTTTACTTGACTCCGTGGTAGAGCTCATCCTCCCCATCCATACCGAGCGTCTTGTTGTGCGTGAGCTGACTCCTGAAGATCAGGAGCGGCATGCCGTGCTCATGAGTAATCCAGATGTTGTCCGGTATCTCTATGAGGAGCCACTTACTCAGGCGGAAGCACTTGAGCACCTGTTCCGCCGCTTTGGTCAGGGTGTGCCGTCCGAGGGTGAATGGCGTAATTTTGCCGTCGATGTTGGTGGTCGGTTAGTCGGTGAAGTTGGTTTTTCTCTGGTGTCCAGTCAACACCGCAGTGCAGAGGTCGGCTATATGTTTGACCCTATGGTGAATGGCAACGGATTTGCAACCGAAGCCGTCCAGGTGATGGTGGACGTCTGCTCCGATCTCCTTCAAGCCCATCGTGTAGTTGGTCGGGTTGACGCCCGAAATCGAGCATCGGCTTCAGTTCTCGAGCGTCTTGGCTTCCAGCAAGAGGCCCTCTTTCGCCAAAATGAGTTTGTTAAGGGGGAGTGGACCGACGAAATGGTCTACGGACTCCTAGAGAATGAACGTCGATGAGGTGCTTTTCATCTCAGGACAGGGCGGAGTTCTCCACCGGTGCTTTCTAAGGTTCCACGTGGAACAATCTGGCGTCTGCGTCCGCCGTTTGGTGCTGCGTTTGACCTGAGGAGCAAGGTGGGGCAGGATACGAGCCCCAACCGTTCACGGAGAGGTACATGATCTTCAAGCGCCGAGACCGAGATCCAAGTGATGGAGAACAACCTGCATCGGTGGATCCCCTTGCCGTGTCCGAAGAGACGGCTGGAGAGCAGTCGACCTCCACCCGTGAAGAAGTCACTGGTGGTGAGGTCACGGACATCCAAATGGCGGAGCCCGGGCAGATCGAGAGCATTGCGAACCCGCGTCTTGAGACCTTGTCTCCCGAGAACGGCGACGCAACACCAGCAACAACCACGGACGTCGAGAACGGCGTCGACGATGAGGAAGTAGAAGAGCTCCCGCTCCTCCCAGTGAACGACGAGGAGGAAGACGACGAGGCGGATGAGGAGGCAACTCCCCCGGCTGAGGTTGACGTCCTGCGCTCCGGTCGCCCGGTGCGAGATCTCCCCCGCGTCATCGCCATTGCCAATCAGAAGGGTGGGGTCGGAAAGACCACCACCACGATCAACTTGAGCGCGGGATTGGCTGAGCTTGGGTACCGGGTTCTCGTGATTGACCTGGATCCTCAGGGGAACGCAACTACTGGTCTCGGTATTGATGCCAGAAACTTTGAGATGTCGATGTACGACGTGCTTATGCGCGACGCCGACCTTGCGGATGCAATTGAGCCAACGAGCACCAAGAATCTCTTCCTTGCCCCTGCAACCATCGATCTCGCCGGAGTCGAGATTGAACTCGTTCCTGCATTCAGTCGGGAACAGAAGTTGAAGCGAGCCGTTGAGGGAGTGATTGAAGACTTCGACTTCATCATGATTGACTGCCCGCCGAGCCTCGGTCTGATCACCATCAACGGTCTCGCTGCTGCAACTGAGGTGTTGGTTCCCATTCAATGCGAGTACTACGCACTCGAGGGGCTTGGGCAACTGTTGCGCAATGTCAAGTTGGTTGCATCGAATCTGAATCCATCGCTCGAAGTCTCGACCATCGTGCTCACGATGTACGACGGCAGAACCAAACTCGCGGCTGATGTAGCCAATGAGGTTCGATCACACTTTCCGAACGAGACGTGTGATTCCGTTATCCCACGCACAGTTCGCCTCTCTGAGGCGCCATCCTTCGGACAACCCATCACCAGCTTCGATCCCAGTTCACGTGGGGCTCGAGCGTATAGAAACCTAGCTAGGGAGGTAAGCAATGGCGCGACCAAGCGGACTCGGTAAAGGTCTTGGGGCTCTCATCCCCACCGAAGTTGCCAATGACACGTCTTCGGCTCTTCGAGAGGTTCCGATTGGAGCCATCAAGCCGAATACCTATCAACCTCGATCGGTTTTCGACGAAGAAGCCATGAGTTCACTGGCTGCCTCCATCAAGGAACTTGGCGTCCTCCAGCCCATCCTCGTTCGATTGACCGAAGGTGACGAGCAGCCTTATGAGTTGATTGCGGGGGAGCGTCGATGGAGAGCGGCTCGCAGGGCCGGTCTGCAGACCATTCCTGTTCTCGTCCGAGCGGCCACTGATGACCTCTCGAGTCTCGAGCAGGCCTTGGTTGAGAATGTTCAGCGGTCAGACCTCAATGCCTTAGAGGAAGCTGCTGCCTACCAACAACTCATCGATGAGTTCTCTCTCACCCATGATCAGGTTGCTCAACGAGTTGGCAAGAGTCGCGCCTCGGTGACCAATACCCTTCGATTGCTCCAGCTCCCCCTATCGGTGCAGGCTCTGGTGAGCGAAGGCGCTCTGAGTGCCGGCCACGGCCGAGCATTGCTTGGGGTGACCGACCGGGCTGTTCTCGAAGAGTTGGCAGTTCGATGCGTTGAGGAAGACTTGTCGGTCCGGGTCCTTGAGGCGATCATCCGAGGCGACGAACCGCTCACGGCTGAGCCAGTGGTCGAAGACGGAGCAGGCACATCAACAACCACGGGTAGCGGACTTCGGCGAATGCCGGATCCCATGGTCCTCGAGTTGGAAGAACTTCTCTCAGACCACCTTGCAACCAGAGTGAAGGTAGATCTCAAGAAGACTCGAGGCAAGTTGATGGTGGAGTTCGCCACCCTGGAGGATCTTGAGCGGATCTACCGAGCAATGCTTGGTAGTCCAACGACCGGAACCTCAACTCTCAACTCGTAAGGCAGTGTCTCCTAGGAATTGAGCGTCGTCCACAACCTTAAGCACAGGTTGTGGATTGTCAGGTTTCTGTCACCAAGTCGTCACCAAGTGCTCAACTTGAGGTCAAGGTGAGCGAAACTCAAGCCTCAAGGGCGTGACGAGAACGATGAGCGATCTTCGACTGCGTCGTTGCGTGCAGTCTCCAGAATCGCCTTCGCCAGCGCCTGACACAGCGCTGGAGCATTCTCGGCGACGAGTGCTGTTGGACCGACTTCGAGAATGACCGCGGTCATCAACGTCTCTCGAAGGAGCGGGAGTGCCATCCCGACGACCTCGTTCACTCCGTCGGCAAACGGAGGTGGCAAGACTCGATGTAGGTGTTCGGCGAGCAGCTGCCCGGCGGAAGAGGTGTAGGAGTATCCTTTATAGAACATTGTTCTACAGAGGTTGGATTTCCCGGTCGAGTGAAGCCCGAGATAGAGATCGACCCCGGCCGCATTTGCTTGTGCAGCTTGGGCACTCTCATCCCCGGTTACTTCAATCACTGACACTTCGGTCGAGAGGTTGAGTTCACGGAAGAGTTGGGCAACGGCAGCCGCCATGCCACCGAGGTCCGCAATCGCGATGCTCCGATGGAGTGGACCGTCAAAGTGCCGGCGAAGGGTTTCATCAGCTCGCACTTCGGTCACGGACCTGGCGTTTTCGGTCCGTGGTCCAAGGCGGAGAAGCGCTTCAATCGTCAACAGACCAGCGACACCATCGGTTTTGAGTCCCATGTTCTGTTGGAACTGTTCAACGGCATGTTCGGTCAAGGCTCCAAAGAGGCCATCAACTCGGTTCGTGTCAAAACCAAGCGCACAGAGACGTTGTTGAAGATCGGCGACGTCGTCTCCGCGAAGCAGCGGAACTTGGCGGAGCAGAACTCGACGGCCAAGACGGTAGCCAGCCTCGACGAGGGTGTCCCAAGTGGGGACATCGAGCACGCCAGTAATGGGAAGGCCTCGTCGTCGTTGAAATGCCTCGACCGCGGCCCGGGTTGCCGGGCCGTAGGTCGAGGCTGGATCGAGAGACGTATCGAGACCGAGCTCAGTCAAGCGAAACTTGACGTCGTCGACGGAGTCGCCAGTGCTGCCCTCAGCAAGGGGGATGCCCTGGCGGAGGCTCACAGGTACTCGGCAAGCTCCTGCACCAAGGCACCCTTGGGCTTTGCACCGACGAGGCGCTTCACGGCCTGACCATCCTTGAAGACAATCAAGGTCGGAATCGACATGACGTCGAACCTTCGGGTGACATCGAGGTTCTCATCGATGTTCAGCTTGGCGACCGTGATCCCGGCATGCTCGGCAGCGATTTCGTCGAGAATTGGGGCGATCATTTTGCAGGGTCCGCACCACTCGGCCCAGAAGTCGACGATGACGGCCCCGGAGGCGGCGCCGATCTGCTCGTCGAAGGTGTCGTCGGTCAGGTTGATGACGTGCTCACTCATGCTGCACCTTTCATTGGTTGGCAAACGTACAACGCCACTTGAGCCTCGGTTGTTCCCGAGCGCTAGAGACCTTGTTCTTCAAGCCAACGTTCGGCATCGATTGCCGCCATGCAACCCGACCCAGCAGAGGTGATTGCCTGGCGGTAGACGTGATCTTGCACGTCGCCACAGGCAAAGACACCTTCCACTGAAGTCCGTGCTCCCTCTCCAACGACGATGTAGCCATTGTCGTGGAGATCGAGTTGACCTTCGAACAAGCTCGTATTGGGCACATGGCCAATCGCAACGAAAATCCCTGTTACTTCGAGCAAGCCGGGTTCGCCGGTCACCGTGTCGACAATGGCGAGCCGTTCGACCTTGGTTTCCCCGATGACTTCGGTGACACCGGTGTTCCAGTGAACTTCGATCTTCTCGTTGGCCAAGGTCCGTTCTTGCATGATCTTTGAGGCCCTGAGTTGGTCTCGACGGACCAGTAGGTGGACTTTTGTGGCAAATCGAGTGAGGAACATCGCTTCTTCGAGTGCGGAGTCACCCCCACCAACGACTGCGATCTCATGGCCACGGAAGAAGAATCCGTCGCACGTCGCACAGGTCGAGAGGCCAAAGCCAAGAAGGCGTTCTTCGCCCGGAACACCAAGCATGAGGGATCGAGCCCCGGTTGCAACAATGAGCGCATCGGCCACGTAGGTGGGCTCGTCCGTGTCGACGTAGACCTTGAATGGCCGACTCGAGAGGTCGACCCGAGTCGCTTTCGCGGTAACGAGGTCTGCACCGAATCGAAGCGCTTGCTCGCGCATCTGGCCCATGAGTTCGGGCCCGGTAATTCCCATAGGAAATCCGGGAAAATTCTCGACATCGGTGGTCAACATCAGCTGCCCGCCGGGTTGGTCAGACGTCGACGACGGCTCACCTTCGAGAACGAGGGGGCTGAGTTGAGCTCTTGCGGAGTAGACAGCCGCGGTGAGACCAGCTGGTCCGGAACCAATAATGAGGACTTCCCGATGCTCAGTCACGGAGCCCTCCTTCAACCTTGATGTGGTGTCGCCGAAAGATGAACAACCCCGTTCCGAACAAGATGATGCCGACAATTGCGTAACTCGCCCATTCGTGGCCATGGAAGAGGTAGACGTTCAAGAAGCGAATGACGCCAATGGCGGCGATGGTGAAGGCCAGAATCGCGACCGAAACCATCAGGAGACCAAACACCACCATTCGGGCGGCCAAGATGATCTTGCGGACGAACTTGTTGTGGAGCCGATCGACAAACTCATCAATGAGATCTGCCGCCTTGCCGGGGAGGTCCTCTACGGCTGGGCGCCCCTTCGCACTGTCACGTTGTTCTGCCATGTGCTCAACCTACCCGAGACCTCGCCGCCGCTCGGCAGGTACTAGCCCTTCGTGATGTAGCAGACACCAATGAGACCGGGGCCTCCGTGGGTGCCAACAACTGGACCGAGGTCAGAGACAATGAGATCAGTTCCGAGGTCGACGCCCTCGAGGCTCGACATCATGACATCGAGATCTGAAGCATCGCCGTGGACAATGGCGACCCGCTCGAATGGTGCATCGGCTTTCACCTTGTCGGCCAAGTACTTGATTGCTCGGGTTCGAGTGCGCTGCTTGGACTCTTCAGCCACAAGGCCATCTCGAAGTTCCAAAATGGGCTTGATGGAGAGCATTGATCCAAGAAGGCCCTTCGCACCACCAACGCGTCCACCCTTCACCAGGTGCTCAAGGGTGTCGAGGACACCTAAGACGTGCACTCGGTCAATCGAAGCAGTCGTCGCAGCTGCGATCTCCTCGCCGGTCATTCCTGCTTTCGCCTGCTCAGCTGCAGCAAGCACCATGAGACCTTGGGCCATGGTGACGGCCTTTGAATCAACCACGATCACCGGAAACTCCGCCGCCATTGCCTCCGCCGCAGTCAGTGCTGACTGGTACGTACCCGAGAGCGCGGCGGAGAGGTTGATGCAGACGGCGCCGTCGTAACCCTCCTCTTTGGCCGAACGAAAGGCGTCCTGGAACTGTCCGGGTGATGGAGCCGCGGTTTCAGGGAGCTCTTTTGCAGAGCGGCAGAGGTCCCAGAACTGCGTCGGCGTGATGTCCGCGCGGTCGATGTACTCCTTGTCCCCAAATCGGATGGAAAGCGGAACGACGGCTACGTCGTTTGCTGCGGCGATCTCCGGTGTGAGGTCACATGCGCTGTCGGTGACAATTTTGATTCGTGCCATTGGCCCCCCTTGGCGTGCTCTTCTCCGTCAGTCTGTCAGAAGTACTTGGGTGCTGTAGTGGGCGACAGCGGAGACCCTTGATCACGCCATCGCCACCAGTTCAGTCGTGAAACGACACGTTGCAGTTGACTCATCTACCTCGTTCATACTGAGCCAGAACCACAATGGCGAGACCATATGCGGCAAGAGCGCCTAGTCCACACACGACCAATCGGAGCAACAGACCGCCAGTTGATGTTGACGAAGTCACGTTGATGCCAACGAGTGCGACGATGCCCATGATGAGGCTCGCGATCGAGACCCGAAGCAAGGGTCGAAACACACCAGCATCGCCAAGGCGACCGGTTGAGGCGCGTAACCACATGAGGCCAATGAGCGCCGCAGCCGAGTACGCGATCGAATTCGCCAGAGCGAGGCCCGTGACACCCAGATGGTCGACCAACAACACCGCCAAGGCAATCGTGAGACCATTTTCAAACAGGTAGAGCCAGAACGCTTGGTGGCCGGCATGTCGTGTTTGATAGGCGCGAATCGCGAGTTGAAAAGCGCAGAACCCTGGTAGCCCGAGTGCAAAGGCAGCGAGTGCATGTCCCGCCATGACCGCTTGTCCCGTCCCGCTTCCATGGAGACCAAGAAGGAGTTGGAGGAGTGGTTTCGCAACGATGAACAACAGCATCGACAGGGGGACAATGATCACCAAAACACTTCGAAGACCCTTGCCAAATTGTGTTCGATACGACTCGAGGTCTCCCCGTGCGAACGCCGATGACAGCGCAGGCGTCATGCCACTCATGACCGAAATTGAAATGATGGCATAGGGGGTCTGAAAGAACACCCAGGCGTAGCTATAGGCGCTGACTTGGCCATTGCCACCGAGTCCAAAGGCCAGCGCCAAAATGATGAACAGTGCCACCTGATTGGCAATGACGAGTCCAACGGTCCAACTCCCGAGTTTCATCGTTGCTCTGACCGCGAGATCTTGCAGATCAAATCGCCACCAGAGGTACCTCGTCTCGGTCTTGAGAAGGAACGGCAACAAGAGCAGCGCTTGAGCAACCACGCCGAGCGTTGAACCAAGACCGAGCAGGAGCAGTCGGTTCGGGTTTGCCGCCATCGTCTCGAGACTTGGAGCTCTTCCGGCCGTGGCGAAGAGGATGAGCACGCCGATGCACACGACATTGTTGGCAACGGCAACCCACATTGGTGGGGAGAAGATTCGTTGAATGTTGAGGAGCGCGGTCGTGAGCGCAATCACGCCGTAGAAGAAGATTTGTGGAGCAAACCACCGGAGGAGCACCGTCGCTGCGTGACGTTGGCTGTCGAGTGTTGCCGCTGAGGTTGTGCCAGCTCCGCTCGTGTGCAGGCTGGTGAATGACTGAATGATCCAAGGAGCGAGAGCGACGCAGAGCACCGTGGCAATGCCGAGTACCACCACCGCAAGCGTCAGCACCGCCGAAATTGAGCGCCACGCCTCTTTCTGTGCCCTGGTTTCAAGTTGCTGAATGAAGACGGGCACAAAGGTTGCGGCGATGACGCCACCAAGGACGAGGTCAAACACCATGTTCGGAATGGTGTTGGCCAAATTGAAGGCATCAGCAATCGGGGTGAGACCAAGCGCATAGGCAAGCACCAAGATTCTGAGCAGTCCACTGAGGCGGCTGAAGGCGGTCCCAAGCGCCATTGAGGAGATCGAACGCCCTAGACGCGGCGGTGAGTGTGCGATCTGTTCGTCGGTGGTTCTTTCCGACGGGTCGAACGACGTTTCCGCGTGGTCCCCGCGCTCCCACTCAACAACCCCAAGGGGCTCGATCAGACACAGATCATCTGGCAACTCAAGGGAATCCCCCCGGTAGTCCTCCCACCATGGAGTGGCCGGCTCTTCTGGGAGCTCGTCGTCAACCACGGCTTGCCCGCTTTGCCTTCCGACCCTTGCGCCATGTCGTCAGCCACCACCAACCGAGGACGCCAATCGCGCCAACCGTAAGGAGCACGCCAACAATCGACGCTGCGGCAACTTGAACAGTCAGTGCGGCAGTGGCGAGCGGGAAGGTACTCCCTGCGGCGGTCACGACGACCTGAAGAGGGAGGACTCCAGTTGTTTGGGCAATCACCGGGATGCGCACCGCTGTCGCAGATTGGATGAGCGTCAGGTCAAAGCCCCGACCTCTTGGAAAGGCCAAGTGATCGCTCACGAGATCGACGTGCACTCGAAGCGGACTCTTGGCCGTTGAAACAATGGTGAGCGTCAAGGTTCCCTGCTGGGAGGTAAGGGTGAATGAGGACGAGGGAACAGTGATGGAGTGCGATAACTCTGCAACGGCACGCTGAAACGCACGAAGACGAGGGAGTGATGGGCGACCCGTTGCCTCTGCCTCGAGGAGAAGATGATTGAGCATCTGCGCTTCGGCTGGCGCAAAGTGCAGCATCCCGGAGAGTTGGGTACACACACTCCTACCTTGTCGGATTCCAATGGCCGTGCCTGGTTCAACGGTCGGAGTACTCGGCACGGCGTACCGAGTCGTTGGCGCACCGTTGACACCCATTGGCACCGTGGCAAAGAACGTTGGCACGGTGACGGGATCGAGGTCCTTTGACGCTGAGAGTCCGTCGAGGAGGACATTCAAGAATCGAGGCGGTAGGACCGAGGTTCTGCTCGGAACGAGGACGACACCTCTTGGCGCGGAGAGTCCTGGAGCCTGGTGGAAGCGAAACGCCAGATAGCCAAGGAGTTGTGCGGCAGCGAGGCCAGCTTCATGTGCAGCATTGCGGAAGAAGCGATCCGTCTCGTGGTCGAGCGCCGCTGCCTTGATGACGCCGCTGCCACTTGACAAGAGGAATGGTTGGCCCCAGCCATAGGTGGTCGAGGGATCAACCGTAAGGCGCTGACCATTCACGAGGACTGCGGTGGCACCTTCACTTCGCAGATCGCTTGAAAGTGGCATGGATGCCTTGCCAAGCAGGAGTTGAGTCAGCGAGGGACTGGGGAGCGTCCCCGCGGCAGCAAGCACCGAAAGCCCCTCGTTTCGCTGCTGAGCAATCTCGCCGCCCAACCCATGGGTTCGAAGCCAGGTCGGATCAATTGGTACGTACGTTCCACTGAGGATTGCGTGATGGGGGAGTCTTGCCGTTTTGGCAAGGAGTGAACCAACACTGGCGCCGTCAAGGCGAGATTGTTCAAGGAGCGCGGGCTCAGGAGAAAGCGTCATCGACACTCGTGGGTGACCCATGATGGCGCGAAGGGCATCGGCCGATGACGACAATGCTTGCGGCAGCAGAGGCGAAAGCGGAACAACGAGGGCCACGCGAACCTTGTGGGGAACGGTTCCACTCGTGAGATCAACGAAGGTCGATCGTTTGTCGACGATGACGCCGTTGCTCCGTGTTGAGATGACGATCGGATACACACCGCTGCAACTCGCTCCACTGCAGGAAAGTTGAAACACCGGTGTTGCTGTTGAACAGTTCCCTGCATGTTGTGGAGCCGGCCGCACACCACCTGAAGCGGCGAAGCCAACGACGATCCGACCGGCTTCAGTTCCCGAGGTGACGCAGGAGAGTTGGAGTGGCCCAGTTGTCGCAATTGCTCCGCTACTTGGTGGAGCGGCGACATCTTGCAGGAGGATCGATGAGGCGTAGATATGCGGGAAGAGTTCGAGGCTTACCGTCGACACCGAAGGATCGATCGAGGGCGAAAAGCCAAGGCTGATCGAGAACAGGGATCCATTCGTTGCCGTCGGCGCCTCGAGTGAGGTGGTTTGATCAATCACCGAGACGTCAACGCGGGTTGCCGCTCCGGCTTCTGCCCTCTCGGTCCCGAAAGCAACGCTGCAAAGGAGCGTCAGCGCGAGGAAGAGCCCAGCGTGTCGGCGGGAGAGTACAGCGGACATTCGCACCAGCCAACGCTAACCGGTCTCTTGCTACTGGGGAAGGGAAGTAGGTTTGCCCCGTGTCGGCGGACCCCATGTTCAAGATGTTCTCGCCGCTGTTCGAGGCGACGGGCGAGTTACAGCAGAGGTTTGCAACGGCTGGGTACGACCTCTTCGCGGTCGGAGGCTGCGTTCGCGATGGCCTGCTTGGACAGCCAAGCGATGACTGGGACCTGACCACCTCGGCGCGGCCCGATGCCATTGAAGCGATTCTCAAGCCATGGGCTGATGCGACGTGGGATCAGGGACGACGGTTCGGAACCATTGGTGCCCGGAAGGGCGATCTCAGAGTTGAGATCACGACCTTCCGTGCTGACGCCTATGAACCAGAGTCGCGCAAGCCAATGGTGACCTTTGGCGATGAGCTCATTGGCGACTTGGCGCGTCGGGATTTCACCATCAATGCCATGGCAATCAAGCTTGGTCCAGAACCCGCATTCATTGACGAGTTCGGTGGAGTCTCTGATCTCATGGCGAAGCGGCTTCGGACGCCTCTTGATCCAGCGATTAGCTTCCTCGACGATCCGCTTCGGATGCTTCGAGCTGCTCGGTTCATTGCTCGTTTTGAGCTGACACCAGATCAGGAACTCGTCGAAGCGGTTGCAGTTGATCGAGAGCGTCTGGCAATTGTCTCGGCTGAACGAATCCGAGACGAACTCGACAAGTTGATGGTGGCTCCGGTCACCGCACCAGGACTGCAATTTCTCGTTGACACAGGCCTTGCTGAGTACTTCTTGCCAGAACTTCCAGGGCTTGCCTTAGAACAGGATCCGATTCATCACCACAAGGACGTCTTAACCCACACCATCGCGGTGGTGGACAAGACCTCCCCCGAGCGTCTTCTCCGTCTGGCTGCGCTCTTTCACGATGTTGGCAAACCACGGACTCGGAATTTCGTCGACGGCGGGGTCACCTTTCACCACCATGAGGTCGTTGGAGCACGGATGACCAAGAAGCGGATGGAAGCCCTCAAGTATCCAACGAGTGACGTTGAAACGGTGGTCAAACTGGTGGAACTCCACCTGCGTTTCCACACCTACAAGTTGGGATGGTCCGATAAGGCGGTTCGACGATACGTTCGAGATGCTGGTGAACACCTTGATCGGCTCAACGAGCTCACTCGGTGCGATTGCACCACTCGAAATGCGGCGAAAGCCCGACAACTTGATCGCCGGATGGACGAACTCCAAGAACGAATTCGTGAACTCTCAAAACTCGAGGATCTGAAGGCGCAGCGCCCCGATCTCGATGGCGGAGAGGTAATGGCGCACTTGGGCATTGCACCGTCACCGACGGTTGGTGCAGCGCTTGAGTTCTTGTTGGAACTTCGCCTTGATGAAGGACCGCTTGGCAAAGAAGAGGCGATTCGCCGCCTCGACGCTTGGTGGAGCGAGCGAGGCGGTAACTAGCCAAGCAACTGGCCTAGAGCCCCGTGGGGCTCGTGGCTATGGCCAAACGGGGTTCTCGCCCCCATTGGCAAAGTCATCAACCATGGCCATGGCAATGTCGTCGTGGAACTGCACTGGCGGAGACTTCATGAGGTAGGCAGATGGGCCAATAACTGGTCCGCCAATCCCACGGTCCTTTGCGATCTTGGCGAGACGCACGGCATCAATAATGACGCCAGCCGAGTTCGGTGAGTCCCAAACCTCGAGCTTCAGCTCAATGTTGAGCGGAACATCGCCAAAGTTGCGGCCTTCCATGCGGATGTAGGCCCACTTGCGGTCCTGCAGCCACGGCACGTGATCGGACGGTCCAATGTGCACATCATCGTCGGACAACTTGGTGTCCATTTGCGATGTGACTGCTTGGGTCTTGCTGATCTTCTTGGACTCAAGACGCTCACGGTCAAGCATGTTCTTGAAGTCCATGTTCCCGCCAACATTGAGCTGGTAGGTGTGGTCGAGCGCAGTGCCTCGGTCCTCAAACAACCGCGTGAGTACTCGGTGAACAATCGTTGCTCCGACCTGAGACTTGATGTCATCTCCAATGATGGGAACACCTGCGGCGCGGAACTTCTCTGCCCAGACAGGATCCGAGGCAATGAACACGGGAATTGCGTTGACGAAGGCCACACCCGCATCGATGCATGCCTGGGCATAGAAGCGTTGTGCATCTTCTGAGCCAACGGGAAGGTAGGAGACGAGAACATCGGCGCCGGAATCACGGAGCACCTGTGCAACATCGCAAGGCTCGACCAGTGACTCTTCAATCGACGCTCGGTAGTACTTGTTGAGGCCGTCGAGGGTGGGACCACGCTGGACCGTCACGCCCACTTCGTCAACGTCAGCAAATCGGATCGTGTTGTTCTGTCCGCCCCAGATTGCCTTCGACAGATCTGCGCCGACCTTGCTTGCGTCAACATCGAATGCGGCGACCGGCACGACATCTCGGACGTGGTATTCGCCGAGAAGGACATGCATGAGGCCTGGAACCGACAAGTCTGGGTCGGCGTCTTTGTAGTAGTTGATGCCCTGCAACAGCGAGTTCGCGCAGTTACCGACGCCTGCAATTGCCAGTCGAATGGTGGTCATGTGTTGATGCTCTCCTTCAGCCCTTCGGGCTACTCATTGGCGGGGGCCATGGAATGGCCCACGCTTGGGTCCTGCGATATTGAGTGATGGGTGGATCGTTGTGATTCAGCTGCCATGAGGCCGTCAAGCCATGCAATGTCATGGCGGACACGTTCTTCGGTGTGTTCCACAACACACCGGGCGTAGACATCGAGCTCTTCTCGACGCGCCGACGTTGAGACTTCGGTGAGCCGGTCAACGAGTTGTGCTCGGCGACGCTGGAGCAGGGCCAATCGAACGTCCGGTGCGAGGTGGCGAGCAAATGACAGTCTCAATGAAAAATTCCTCGCGTCATCGGGTGACGTTGGCGTAGCGAGCAATTCAGCAAAATATGCTTGTCCAGCTGGAGTGATTCGGTAGACCTTCTTGGACTTCTTCGGACGTGCCATTGAGGTTCTCCGGGCACGGAGGGCAGCAAGTTCACCGGAGAGTGAGCCCATTGCCGCACCAGAACTGAGTGGTGCGACACCTGCAGCCCGTTCAGTAGCGGTTACTGCTCCCGAGGCTTCAAGTCTGGCCAGAGCCGGATAGAGAGAGCCAAACGAGATATTCGCCGTGAGGCCGAGTGAGTCGCGCATTCGGCGTCGAATCTCATAGCCATGGAGGTCACCTTCTTGAAGGAGTCCGAGGATGGCGAGATCGAGCACAACGACACTTTAACAGATGTATCGATCCGATACAACGATCAAGCAGAACGGCCAAGAGAGAGGCGCGCTGGGTTGACCGTGGGTCTCACCACTAGCCTCTCGGCATGGCAACGGACGGGCCTCGATTTCGACGGCGGGGACAAGAGGACCTCGGGGGAAGCCTTGAGTACGGCCTGCGCAAGCGAATCTTGCTCACCGAGTACCGCAGAGGGCTGAAGATGCTCGATGAACTCTGCGATGCGCACCCTGACCTCCTGCGCGCAGCGAAGAACAAGGTTGGTCGCCCAGGAGACGAGACGTGCCCAATTTGTGAGGTTGAACAGCTCTGGCTCGTGACCTACGTCTTTGGGAAAGGACTGCCACCGGGTGGTTCCTGCCCCTCAACGAGTGCCGAGCTTCAAAAGCTTCTCCGACGGCCTGATGAGGTGACCTGCTTCGACGTGGAGGTTTGCAGGTCCTGTGCGTGGCATCATTTGGTACGCCGCTATCCAGCAGGGGGGATTACCCCCCGGAAACGGACCGCACCATGACCGCACCATCTCGTTGGACTGTTCCAATGATCGCGAACCGAAAGCGTCGAGAGGGGGGAGAACCCCTCACGATGATCACCGCTTATGACGAGCCCTCAGCTCGCTTCGTCGATGCGTCTGGAGCCGAGTTGCTCCTTGTTGGCGACTCGGTAGGCAACGTGGTCCTTGGTTATGAGGACACGCTCCAGGTCACCGTGGCAACCATGGAACACCACATTGCAGCAGTGGCGAGAGCAAAGCCGCGGTCGGTCATTGTTGGCGATCTGCCGTGGATGAGTTACCACGTCTCGGTTGATGAGGCGGTCCACAATGCAGCCACCCTCATTCGAGCGGGCGCGCACTGCGTGAAACTTGAAGGTGGAGCGAACCGCGTTTCGGTCATTGAAGCGATCGTTTCAGCAGAGATTCCGGTTATGGGGCACCTCGGTCTGACGCCACAGTCGGTGTTGACCATGGGTGGTTTCAAAGTCCAGGGAAAGACCGCCGATGCCGTGAAGAAGTTGCACGACGACGCCCTAGCGATTGAAGCAGCGGGATGTTTTGCCGTCGTACTCGAAGGTATTCCTGACGTCGTTGGCGCGTCACTCACTGCAGCGCTTCAGATGCCGACGATTGGCATTGGTGCCGGACCAGACACCGACGGTCAGGTTCTGGTGTTTCATGATTTGCTCGGTCTTGGGAACAGAACGCCACCGAAATTCGTCCGGGTGTATGCGGAAATTGGCACGGTCATTACCGAAGCACTGACGAACTTCGTTGGCGATGTCCGAGGCGGCCATTTTCCCTCTGATGCGGAGACCTATCACGCTCCGAAGGAGCAACCGACTCGTTGAAGTCGAGTTCAAGGTGGTCGGTTTGGTTCATTCGGCCGAACCGGGTACCATTGGAGTCCCATCAGCAACCGCTGATCGGCATCAATACCCTGCTCCACACCGTGTGGAGCCCGGCCTGAAGGCCTGGTCCAGAGGGAGTACATCACCCACCATGCGTCCATACGAAGTCATGGTGATCTTTGAGAGCTCGACCGATGCTCAGTTGATTCAAACTGAACTCGATCGGTTCCTTGAGGTCATCCGTTCAAACGAAGGCACCGTTGGTGCCATCGACCGCTGGGGTCGTCGACCCTTTGCCTACGAGGTGAACCACAAGCGAGAGGGCTACTACGTCCTCGTCGGCTTCGCTGGTGCACCCGCCACGGTTGCAGAACTCGATCGCCAGCTTGGTCTTGCTGATGTTGTTCTTCGCCACAAGATCCTCCGCCTCCCTGAGAAGCACGCAGCCGCCACGGCCGCGGCGTCGAACTAGGAGTCGAGGTGGCAGGAGACCGCGACAACTCAGTCGTCATTACCGGCAACCTGAGCCGAGACCCTGAACTGCGTTTTGGTGGAAGCGGTACGCCCGTGCTCCGCCTGAGCGTTGCCGTCAACAAGTCGAAGAAGAACGACTCTGGCGGCTGGGACAACGAAGGAATGTTCTTTGACGTCACTGCATTCGGTGACCTCGCTGAGAATGTTGCCTCGTCGCTCGTTAAGGGAAATCGAGTCACCGTTACCGGGAGACTCGACGTCGACAAGTGGCAAGACAAAGAAACCGGTGCGAATCGCACCAAGGTCGTGATCATCGCTGATGACATTTCGGCCAGTTTCCGGTGGGCCACCGGCACGATCACCCGCACCGAGCGAACCGGTGGCGGCGACTTTCAAGGCGGAAGCCGGAACCAAGGGGGCGGTGGCTACAGCCAGGCACCCCAAAACAACAACTTCGATGAGGAGCCTTTCTAGATGGGACGCAATAATTTCAAGGCGGCGCCGCCAAAGCGAGCACCAAAAGACAATGGCCGTCGGGTCAAGAAGAAGCCCTGCGCAATGTGTCAGAGCGGCGTGGCATGGGTTGACTATAAGG
>CAIXCS010000244.1 GCA_903918025.1 uncultured Actinomycetes bacterium | reverse complement strand
GTCGACGGAGCCAGACCGATCTGCCAACGTCGTGCTCAGAACATCGGACACTGCCATTCTTGAGTCCTTCGGTCGCCGTCGCTCTCGGGCGAGTATAGGCACCCCAAGCTGAAAAGCCATGGCAGACAGGAGCAACCAAGCACTTGTTTGCTCAAATCACGCGTTGCAGAGGTCTCGGGAGTTGATCAAAAGCAATGGTAACTTGGCGCCTTGGCGACGTGAGAGGGTACTGCGTGATGGCAATTCCGCCTGAGGTGAAACCTCGATGCACTGTCTTGTTCGCAACGAGTGGAGCGCCTTTTGGTGTCACAGAGCTTTGGTTTCAGCCAGAGGCAAGAGAAGTAGAACGCTCCTTTGATGTGGTGTTGCTTCCGACATGGCCACGGGGACCACGAAGTCCTTGGCCAGGCCGCGTACTCACTGAGAATGGACGTCCACGGATCCGTCCATTCAGGGTGGCGAAGGCGTTGGTTCGCTCGAAAGAACTCCGTTCGCTTTTGTGGAGCGCTAGAGACACCTACAACGGACGAACGTCGGGAAAGTGTGTGCTCGCGTTCTTCGTTGCCCTTCAGTGGGCATTTGAACTAGAGGACCGAGAAGTTCCGGTCTGTCACATTCACGCGACGACCGTTGCCTCGCCGGCCATGACTGCAGCGGTGATCGCCGAGTACCTCAAGATCCAATCGTCCGGCACAGCACACCGAGGCGACATCATCCGGCGCGGACCTCGACGAGCCGTGAATGCTCTCGGGCTCGTTCGTGCGATTTCAAAGCGATCCCAGGACATGTTGTTGAGCCAAGGATGTGAGTCCGAGGTCCTCAAGTTCGGAGGACTTGAATCAGTGGCGACAGCTCCTGTTTGTCAACCTTCGGCAACCCTTTCGATTGTCGCAATTGGTCACTTAAGCCACGTGAAGGGTCATACCAGAGCGCTCAAGATGCTCAGCCGCGCAAAGGCAGCTGGCGTGAACTTCACTCTTGAGATTTTCGGGAACGGACCGTTGCAGCAGGAACTTCTCGAGGAGATCCATGCCCTTGACCTCGATCAACAGGTTCACTTGAGAGGGCTTCTTCCCCATGACGACCTTCTCCAGGAACTCGAGGCAGGAAGATGGAATGTGCTGATCCATCCATCACGTGAGCATGGAGACCAGCATGAAGGACTTCCCGTTGCCATTCTCGAAGCAGCTTCCAACGGCTTGTGCATCATCGCTTCAGACTCCGGTGGAACACCTGAATTTCTCACTCATGGGGTCAATGGCCTTCTCTTCGGTGGTGCCGACACTGAGGAGGCAATCGAGATGGGCGCTCAGGCACTGATCGATGTAGCTCGCGACGTAGAACTTCAGAAGTCTCTCGGCGAACAAGCCATCGCGGATGCTGACGCCTATGTCGCGTCCAAGACGGTCGCCAGACTTCGCGAAGCGATCGAACCCCTCCCTGCTCGAGCATGAAGCGCCTGGTTCGGCGCAAGCGTCCAAACGTTTAGGTGCCCGCCCGGTGGCGCTGTCGCTGGAGACGAGGGAGCACCAGATAACCAATTCCAAGGACAAGGATCCCAAGGTCAGCAATGACACGCTGCACTGCTGACCCCTCGAGTGTCAACAGACCAAGCAGACTCGCGCCAATCATCCAAAGTGAGAGCACGAACGTCGTCTGTTGATGTGACCATCCACCAGTGACGAGAAGTTGGAAGATGTGTTCACGGTGAGCTTCATGAAGCGTTGCGCCTCGCCGGTACCGGCGAACCAAGGTCGAACCAACATCAATGACATAGACGAAGGTCGGTGCAAAAACAGCTTCCAATGGGACATTGAAGCGAATCGCCACGAGTCCCAGTCCCGCAATGAAACATCCAATGCCGTAACTACCAACGTCTCCAAGAAACATTCTGGCTCGAGGAAAGTTGAACGGCAGGAACCCGAGCGCGGCAGCGGCCAATACCACTCCCCCGACTGCCAGGAGTTCGAGGTGGCGACGTTGTCCAATGGCTACAAAGGTGGTGCCAGCAATGACACTTTGGGCACAGGAGAGGCCATTGATGCCATCCATGAAATTGAACGCATTGACGTAACCAGCGACCCACAGGGTCGAAACGGCTACGAGAGGAACCGCGATCAAGACACTCAATCGACCTGGATGAAGGAGGACCATTGCGAGGAAAAGCCCAACGCCGAGTAGAACCGCAAACCGAAAGAGTGCAGAAAGGGAACCTCGAAGGTCATCAAGAAATCCAATAACCCCAAGAGCGACGCTCGCACCGGCCAAGGCGACCAACTGGGTGGTCCATGATGCCCTGTAGGTGAGAAGTCCCGCAATGATGCCGCAGAGAACGCCAATGCCGCCGCCTCGAACGATTGGTCGCTCGTGGAGAGACCGATGATTCGGTAAATCGAGGACCCCTCGTCGCTCCAACAGAAATTTGGCGGTAGCGGACGCAGCCGCAGAGACGGCAAGTGCAACTACGCCAGCAAGGAGAAGGACTCCCAATCGACTCACAAGGATTGGGTTGGCGCAGTCCGTGATTCCATGCACGCCACTTTCAGGGCTTCGGTAACGACATCGACAGGGCCTTCGGTCGGGAGTTGATCAGCGACCATCAGGTCGAATCCAGGAACGATTGCACTCTTAATCATTGGATGAACATCTTCGACGTCAACTTCTTCAGCCCCGAAGAGTTGCTCATGCAACTTCTCGCCATGTCGAAGCCCCGTGTAGACGATGTCAATAGGAGTAAGGCTTTCTTTCGCCAACTGCCTGGCAACGTCGTCAATTCTGATGGGCTCTCCCATCTCGAGGATTAACACTCTGCCGGTCTGTCCGAGCGCGGCCGCCTGAAGCGTCAATTGCACCGCTTCGGGGATCGTCATGAAGTATCTGGAAATGTCAGGGTGCGTGACGGTGATTGGACCACCATGAGCGACTTGGTCTCTGAACGTCATCAGCATCGAACCTCTGCTTCCAAGGACGTTCCCGAAACGGACACTCATGTATCTTCCACTGCCCTGTCCACCGAGTGCGGTCGTCAGACGCTCCGCAATGCGCTTTGAATAGCCGAGGACGGAGATGGGATCGGCGGCCTTGTCGGTTGAGATATTGATAAACGCCTCGACACCGCTCTCGAGAGAAACCTTCAGAACGTTGCTCGTTCCCCAAACGTTGGTCTTGATCGCTTCGGCCGGCCACATCTCAAGCAAGGGGAGGTGCTTCAGTGCAGCAGCATGAAAGACCAGTTCGGGCTGATGCTCCTCAAAAACCTGCGCCAAAGCGCCCCTGTCCCGAATATCGCAAACCACGAGATTTCTTGAATCAAGGAGCGCTTTGCCTTCAATCGACAGTTGCACTTGGTGAAGCGATGACTCGTCGCGATCAAGCATGACTAATGTCATTGGACCCGCCCGATGAATCTGCCGACAAAGCTCTGAGCCAATTGATCCGCCCGCCCCAGTGACGAGGATTCGCTTGCCCTTTAGTGAGCTTTCAATCTCCGCGAGGTTGGTCCGAATCTCTTGGCGACCCATGAGATCTTCCAAGGTCAATGGTCGAACATCGCTGATCTTCTTCTGATCTGCATAGATCTCATCTAACGGTGGCATTACCTGGACGTTGATGCCAAGTGACGCAGCCTCATTCGAAATGCGACGCAGTTTTTCCTTTGAGATCGAAGCAATGGCGATCACCGCCATAGTGCACTGATGCCGAGAAGCCACGTTTCGAAGATCCGACAGGGTCCCTTCGACGCTCAAATGCCGAATCCGAAGATTCTTTTTCATTGGGTCGTCATCCAAGAAGGCAAGGGGTTCAAACAGGCGATCTGGCATTGCAAGCACCGCCTCGACCATCATGACACCGGCATAACCTGCACCGATTACGACCGCTCGATTGCTCGTTGCTTGCGGCTGCCGGGTCCGCCAAAGCGACAACATTCGAAGGACGGATCTACCGCCCAATGCAAAGACAAGACAAAGTGGAACCGCACTGAACACAGCACCTACGGAGATTGAGGAACGAAAACTGACGAGGACCACCACGAGCAGTACTGCTCCCGAAGCAAGAATGGTCAAAGAGACTGCTACTGCTTCTTCGAATGAGCCGATCCTCCACCTCTGTCGGTAGACCAGAAAACGCCCAATCACCAAGTGCGCAGCGATGACAACGAGAAAAGCCACCACCAGAGACGAACCACTCAAGGTGCGATCTGCAACGACTTGATAGCGGATGAGGCTCGTTATGGTCAGTGCCGCAATCCAACAAACCACATCAAAGACCTGAGCCACAAGCGGCTGATCGAGATGAGGAAGTGATCGTGTCGAAAGGTCGTCATCAGAGCGAATTGCGCTCATCGTTGTCTTCCCTCCGCATCCTCGTGCATCGCCGACCTGAAGTTTCGTGCCGCTTTGCGACACTACTTCGTCCGGTGGCCAAGAATAGGCCGTTCAGGCCGAGAACATCCCCTAATTCGGATTCACAACGAACTTCAAAGCTGGATTCTCAGAGCAAGGCAATGCGATCGACCAAGGACAAGACCATGGCGCTTCTATTTGCATGTTCAGTGAGGTACGTCCGTCCGCCAGAGAACTCATCGCGTAGCGTCGCAGCATGGTCAATGCAGTACTCCATAGCCTCAGCGAGGGAAGACGGCGTTTGCTCCTTTGCAGTCACCCCAGCGTTTGCGATCTCCACAGTTGCTGCAACTTCCCCGTGAACGTTGCTGACAATCGGCAAATCGACCGCCATGTAGTCAAACATCTTCTGAGGGCTAATCCCGAAAGAGAACATCTCCCCAGGGAGGAAACTGAGGAGACCAGCATCAAAATCTGCAAGCGTCGTGTAGATCTCTGCTTTTGCAACCGGGGCACAGAACTCCACCATCTCGAGGCCCTTGGCGTGTGCCCACCCCTCAAGACGTTCCTTATCGGGACCATTGCCGATGAACGTTACGGAGAATTGCCCAGTCCTTGATTCGGCAAGGAGTTCACAGGCGGAAATCACCATGTCAAGGCCATACATTGGCCCAATTGAGCCGAGATAGACAAACCGAGTTGGACCACCTTTTGGTCCCGGCTGATGTGGAACTGGCTCCGGCACCTCAACCCCAGTGACGACCACGATCCGATCATCAGATCCTCCTCGGCCATTCGCGACGGCTCTTGAGCCCTCCGCGAACAACACAATGAGCTCAGCTCGAGCGTAAAGAATATTGGCAAGGTGGCCAATCAACTTGAACAGCCGTCCACCTTGCATTGAGGGATCAACAGCAGCGAGATGCTCAGGCCAGAGATCGCGAACTTCAAGAACGAAGGCTTTGCGTCGAAGTCGAGCTGCAACGAAGGACGCAAAACAACCGAAGAGGTGAGGCGATGAAGCGTAAATCACTCGCTCACGGCAAGCGACGACTTGAAAGAATGCTCTGGCGCTGAACCAAGCCATGGACAGGCTTCTTCGCCAGTTATTGCGCTCGTAAGGTGGCACCCACACGTAGGTGAACGGCACGCCTTGTTCAACCACATCGAACGTCCGCCGACTTCGGTCAGAACTCCTTCGAAAGAAGCGCTTCTCCAAATGCGAAAAGTCCGATGCATAGATACGAACCTTCCAACCTGCAGCCCTAAAAATTGTTGCGAGCTCGAACTGACGTGTCCCACCAGGTTCGGATGGCGGAAGGGCATACTGCTGCACCACGAGCATCGAATCTGCGCCGGCTGCTCCCCTAGGCACGACGACCTCGAAGTGAAGACGTGTGTTGCAGCCCATCAGGTTGAAGAGAGGCTTCGGTGTGCAAACTCAACAACGGTCGTTCGACGGTCTTGGACACCCTTCCACTGTATCGGCAGGCTTTGACAGTGGGAGAAGTCCGTTAACTCCATTCGGGAGTTGCTGGAGCGCTCGAAGGAGCGACGGACTACCTACGTGGTCGCGAGATCGAGATAGGTGGAGAAGGTCACCAACGCTGCTTGTTTCCAACTCAACGTCTCTTGAGCTTCGCTCACCCCCCGAAGGGAACTCGCAAAGATCTCGGGCTTAGCGAGCTCCAAAATGGCGTCGGCAATCTCACGTGGGCTCGTGCCTGTAGCGACAACACCGCATCCGAAGCGCTTGACCACTTCAGCCATGCCGCCAACCGGCGTGACGACTACAGGACGCCCACAGCCGAGCGAGAGATGCAGTGCCCCACTCTGGGCCTCGAGCCGCGTATAGGGAAGGATCGAAGCGGTACTTGAACCAAAGACCTCTGCAAGAGCATCGTCAGAGACAAACCCAACGTGGAAGGCAACATTCGGAGCCTCGAGGGCCATGCATTCAGCGACATATTCCTCGTCAACGGCCCTTCCGAAAATATCGACCTTCCAATCCGGGATGAACCTTGTCGCTTCGACGAGCTCGCGAAGTCCCTTGTAGGGGCTCAGCGTTCCAAGCAGCAAGAGACGTCGATCTTCGAGTTTCGGGCTTGGACACTCCTCGATGAAGAGGCCGTGCTCGATGATGACCAAACGGTCGACTGAAACGTTCAAGAACTCCGACGCACGTTGAAGATCGATCCCATGATGAACGAAGATTCGATCGAAGTGCTGCAAAGACTTCGATTGCAACCTCTCCCTCAATGACGGACGATCTTTGGCGTTGTGAGGACGGAGATTGTGCACGGTCGCGACTAAGGCAATCCCTCGCCGCTTTGCGAGACGGGCAACAATTGGCTGCATCCAAGGGGCACAGAGTTGCTGGAAGTGAAGGACCCGAACCGATGGATGCTTCTTGAGCCACGCAAGGAGTTGGAGATCCCTCCTCGTGTAATGAAGAGTACGCGAGATCATCCAGAGAATTCGATGTCGAAATGAACTCGGCGCACGAAGTGGCTTAAAGATGCGCTCAACCTGAACGGTTGGACCAGGCACCTCGACGTCAAGATCTGCCGATGAGAGAAAGTAGACAGTTCCAGGAGCCAATAGCGCGGTCGCTTCGGCGAGTTCGAGACCGTACCTCGGGTGACCTCCACGCCGCTCGGGAAGGAAGATGGCACTCTCGAACGCGTTCTCTTTCTCTGAAGCCATCAGGAACTGCTTCCGTGACTCGAGATAGTCAAGTAGCCACGAAGAATGAGGACGACTGCGAAGATCCCAGCGCCAAGCGCCTCGCAACCAACAGTCATCCATGCCGACCCAACCGCGCCGAAGTGCGGAATCAGCAAGATGTTCCCGACAACATTGATAACCGCCAAGAAGCACTGCGTTATCACGACGCGAGTAATACTTCCGGCCGCAATAAGAATATTGGAGCACCAATTCGAGACGTAGTAGATCGCGATCGCAAGGCCGAAGATTTGAAGGTAGACCGTCGCACTTCCGAAGGATTGCCCGAAAACAAGCACCAGCAGTTCATGTGCCCCTCCAGCAACCACCGCTCCAATGCCAACACCAAGGAGGGTCACCATCACACCGGTGGAGCGAGCCGTTTCTCGGAACGCGGTGGTTCCTGGCTTGAGTTTGTAGAGGCGGGTCCTCATGACGTCATTGGTGAGAAGGGTTGACATGAGTAATGAAACCCCAAGAAGTGAAGTTGCTGCTGCGTACAGTCCAACAACGTGCGCCGAAGCCATTGAGCCGAGCACGGCAACATCGCTCTGAAAATAGATGACGTAGAAGGCACCTGATATTGCAAACGGGAGACCTTTTACAAAATCTTGAAAAGGAAGATCCTTCAGGACCCGGACGAAGTCCCTCGGATGAATCCGGCCAATCAACAGGATCATGCCAGCTGCGAAGAAACCGGCCGCAAAGGCAACCGGCGTATGCCCAAAGACATAACCAAGACCGAAACCGAGCACTGGCCAGATCCCGGTCGCAAGTACCTCGCGTCTTGCACGCTGATGGAAATTCAGGTTGAACAGAGGCTGTGTGAGGAACGGGAGGAGTAATCGCTGGGCAATGATCGCTCCTCCAAAGAGCAGAGCGCAGACCCGGGCCGTCTCAGAAATCGACGGCCAACTCAACGCCACAACCACAAGAAGGCAGACGGAGATCACACCGACTTGGGCATTCCGAAGACGGAGGGTCAATTCGTCAACACCGCCCTTCAGGAAGAGCTGATCTTGCCCGAAGTAGTTGAGCACGAGTGCAATTGATGCCACAGCGACACCCGCTGCGTAGATTCCATACGCACGGGGGCCAAGGATTCTGGCAATTGCCAAGGTTGAAAGTCCCGACGCTACGTAGACGAGCATCCGTGCGCTCAGCAGCTTCGGAATACCACTCCTCAGCGCCGATCGAATTCTGCTCATGCGTACCTTTCAGCCAACTGGGTCGATGACCAAGGGAAACAGTAGGCCGAGTCGATGATCACCAACGAATCAAGGAGTTGACGTCTGCCAACTTCTGCGATCGAGGAGGACGAATGACCTTCCATTCGCAAGAACCAAGGCGTTTCGGTATAAGCCTCGAGCTTCTACTTCGAGGCCCTCGCCTTGCGATCGACCCGGCCCGCCTTCAAGACATTCCACTTGGTCTTTGGCGACTGGACAGCCGCAACGCTTGACTCATAGGGCTTCCGTGAGGCATAGCCGTAGGAATAGGCGTAGCGGTAACGGTAGCGGTAGCGCTCATTCGGCTGTTCAACACTATTGAGCACTGAACCGCTCACTGTGGAACCAATTGCTGAAATTCTTTCCGCCGCAACGAGTGCTTCTCGTGCCCGTGTCGACTCCGCATTCGCGACGAAGACAACCGCGTCCATTGTTCGTGCGATGACGACCGCGTCCGTGACCGGGAGCACTGGCGGAGAATCGACAATGACAAAATCTGCCATTTGACCGAGAGTTGCCCAAATATCCTCTGCTCGATTTGAACCAAGAAGTTCCGAAGGGTTTGGCGGGATCGGCCCCCCTGGCATGACCAACATGTTTGGAATGAGTTCAACCCTCACAAGTTCCTCATCAAGTGTCGCCGTCCCACTCAGCACAGAACTAAACCCGACGTCATTCGAAATGCCGAAGTAATGATGAAGCTGAGGACGGCGAAGATCGGCACCAACGAGGATGACCTTTCGACCGCCCATGGCAATCGTGACCGCCAAGTTCACTGAGGTAGTGCTCTTGCCCTCATTTTCGCTGGGGCTCGTTACCTGAATGATCTTCCCGCCTCTTGTCTCCTGGGCAAGGAACTCAATCGATGTCCTCAGACCTCGATACGCCTCAGCCTCAGGGGAATTCGGCCGCTCGAAGCACAGAATCGCATACGTTTGATCTTCGGGCCAAGACTTGAACTTGGGGATATCGCCAAGAAATGGAATCGGAGCGAGAACCTTGGTGATCTGCTCTCTTGTGCGAATGCGGTCATCGAAGTAGTTCAAGGTGAACGCCGCTGCGAGTCCGATCATGAGGCCAAGGATTCCCAAAATTGCCGCATCAGTGAATGGCTTCGGCGCCGAAGGAGACTTCGGAATCGTTGCAGAAGACGTGATTTGCGCACCCGCTGAAGCCTGTTGAAGCGAAAGCTGAAGGTTCGTCAACGAGAGCATCACCGTTTGAAGAGCACTGCTTGCATTCTGCAATTGGACGTTCAACGAAAGTGCGGTTGGACTTGAGGTCTGCGTCTTAGCCAACAGAGCTTCAGTGGTGTTGATTTGACTCTCTAGGCTTGCCTTCTCACTCAGAAGAATCTTCTCCTGGGAGCCAATTTGATCGGTGAAACGTTGCGTCGTATAGGCAACGTACGCATTTGCGTACAGATTTGCCACCTTTGCGGCGTATGCCTTCTGATGGGAAGCAACCGACACTTGAACGACTGAGGTTGCTCCAACTTGGCTTGCGGTCGCATCGGGAGCCGTCCGATGGAGTTGTTCAGACACGAGATCTTGAACAGCTTGGGAGGTCACAATGTTCACGGACGTAGCGATATCTGTGGGTGAAAGTGGAACCGTTGAGCCACGATCGGTGACATTCTGAGACAGCAGCTGCATCTGCGAGGTTGCGGTGTAGGTCTTCGTCGAAGTGAAATCAAGTGCCAGCGAAGCAATGGTTGCGGCAGCAGCGCAAGCGATTATGAGCCAGCGATAGCGCCACACAACCGTCCCGTAACTGGCAAAACCTTGACTTTGATGGGACTGCGACACAGGAGACCTTTCGTCGAGGAACCTTTAGTCGTCTCAACGCGACTCCAAAGGTCTTTCGAGTTGTAAGCCTACCTTGCAGTCCAGCCTGAATTCTGGACATCGAGTTGACTCACGAGAAACCTCCGCGTAGGCGTTTCATTGCCTCACGAAGAAACCTCGGCCAAATCGGTTCGTTTGGATGGGGTGAGTGGTGCCACCTAAGCCGGTGTCATGGACCTGTTAATGAGTGAACGAAAAGCGGTGACAAAGAAGTTGGCTCTCGCCTATCGCAACGGGACAAAGACCGAGAAGTCAAAGGTCTTAGATGACCTCGTCATGCTGACGGGTTGGCATCGGGACTATGCCAGAGCGGAGTTGCGAGCAGCAGTGAAGCCTCGAGTGGTGAAGCCACGTGCTCCTCGACCACCGAAGTTCTCAAGCGAGGTGCTCGAGGGTCTTGTTCTTTGCTGGGAGGTGGCTCGTTATCCGGCCGGCAAACGCCTCGCCACCATGCTGTCGGTACTCGTCCCACTCCTTCGGGCCGAAGGCGTGCTGCAGTTGAGTGACGAAGGAGCCTTCGCCCTCATGAGCATCAGTGCTGCAACCATTGACCGCCACTTGGCTCCTCGGCGAAAAGCACTTGGCTGGAAGGGACGAAGCCACACCAAACCAGGAACGCTGCTGAAATCCCAGATTCCCATTCGCACTTGGCATGACTGGGACGAACAAATGCCGGGCTTTGTCGAGATTGACCTGGTGGGTCACGAAGGTGGCACTGCAGCCGGAGAGTTCTGTTTCACCTTGACCATGACTGATATTGCAACGGGTTGGACTATCAACCGCTCGGTCAAGAACAAAGCAGCCATCTGGGTGGCCCAAGCGATTGATGATGCGGCCAGACAGTTTCCATTTCAAATTCTTGGCATTGACTCTGACAATGGGTCAGAGTTCATCAACGCTCACCTGTTCAACTACTGCCAAGCCAACAAAATCACGTTCACGAGGTCTCGACCTGGCAACAAGAACGACGGAGCTCACGTTGAACAGAAGAACTGGACCCATGTCCGCCAACTCGTTGG
>CAIXCS010000243.1 GCA_903918025.1 uncultured Actinomycetes bacterium | reverse complement strand
TGTCGGTATTCCAGGCAGGGCAGACCGACTGGCAACGACCGCACTCGGTGCACGTTGCGAAATCGAGCATCTGCTTCCAGGTGAAGTCTTCAATTCGACCAACACCGAAGACGGTGTCTTCGGTGACATTCTCCATGTCCATGTCGGGGGTCTTGTCGAGGCCACCGAGGGCACGGGGGCGACGTGACATGCCAACGTTGATGGGAGCCAAGAAGATGTGGAGGTGCTTGGAGTACGCAACGAACACCAGGAACCCGGTGATCACTCCGACGTTGAGCAGGAGGAACACGGTCTCAATGACCGAGTTGACACCCGTTCCGAGCGGCTTCAACACGTGCGCAAGGCCATGTGAGGCAAATGCCCAATTGGACGAATACGGGAAGTTGCCGGTGTTGACCTGGGCTGCGCGGTACACCAGCAGGGTGATGATTACCGAGCTAATCATGAGGAGCACGAGCCAGGCTGCTCCGGTGTGGCTGCCGTAGAACCGTGAGGAGCGGTCCTTGCGCTTCGGGTCATTCTTCAAACGAATGATCGAGAACACCACCATGGAGACAAGGACCATGACCGCAAAGAAGTCCTCAATGAAACCAACGAAGGCGTTGGTGCCAATGATCGGGATGTGGAAATCCCGCTTGAAGAGGTTGCCATAGGCCTCAAAAATGGTGAGGAGAAGAATGGTGAAGCCCCACATGGTGAAGAAGTGGGCGAGACCCGGAACCGTCCACTTGAGCAACTTCTTCTGTCCAGCGACTTCAACGACTTCGGCCTCGATCTTGCGAGAGAAACCTTGGAAGCGTCGAGGAGCAGATTGACCGCTGCGGATAAGCGTCGATAGCCAATAGAACCGCCGACCAGCAATCGCGAAGCAGGCGATGGTGACGCCGAGTCCGAGGATGATCCGAATGAGCACAACGCCTCCGTTGAGTTGGGTGCTCGCCCGGTCGGGTCGAGCCGGTGCTGACTACTGCTTGAAGTTCTCTGAGTAACGACTTGGGGTTGGGCCCCACTGGTTCTTGTACTTCGACCCAAGGGCGCTCGCGCCATAGGGCTGATCTGCCGGTGTCGTCATCTCGAAGAACGAAATCTGACCGATCTTCATACCTGGGTAGAGGGTAATTGGCAGGTTGGCCACGTTCGAGAGTTCGAGCGTCAGGTGTCCGTCCCAACCAGCATCGACAAATCCGGCGGTCGAGTGGATGAGGAGGCCCAATCGACCAAGCGAGGACTTTCCTTCAAGACGGGCAACGAGGTCATCGGGCAACTTGACCCGCTCAACCGTTGAACCGAGCACGAACTCTCCTGGGTGAAGGATGAGCGGCGCTTCAGGACCAACGTCGACCAATTCCGTCAGGTCTTCCTGATCCTCACGAACATCAATCACCCGCTGTGTGTGGTTCCGAAAGAGACGGAAGTACTGATCAACGTGAAGATCGACCGATGACGGTTGAATGCATCGCTCACCGAGCGGCTCAATCTCGATTCGCCCTGACTCGAGGGCTTCTTTTATGGACCGGTCGGAGAGCACCATTGGAACCACGATAGTTGGGATGGAGACAGGGGTCGGCCTTCTCGAGAAGTCACTCACCGTCCGGCGAATGCGAGCCAAATCACCATGCCGACGAGCAGCAGCGCTGCTGCTCGATTGAACCGCTTGGCAGCCCCTGGCTTTTCGAGTCGTGTCCGAAACGTGACCCCAAGGAGTGCCCAAATGGCCGTTGACGGTATGCAGATCAACATTGATCCAATCGCTACCGCAAATGCCGAAGCGAACGGCGATCCTGCCTTCGGACTCACAACAAAGAGCCCTGCTGTCGTCAGTGACATCGACAGTGCCTTTGGATTCACCCACTGAAACAGGAAGGCGCCGCGATAACCCAGCATCGGTGCCGCACTCCCGAGGTCAGCCGAGATCCAGAGCTTCCACGCCAGATAGCAAAGATAGAAAAGGCCGAGGACCTCAATGCCAGTGGCGAGTCCCGGAACAGCCTTAATCGCTGCGCCAATACCAAGTCCACAGAGGAGCACTTGGAATCCCCAGCCCGTGGCAACGCCGAGTCCGGTTCGAAGCGCTGCTGCATGGCCTTTCGTCAGTCCAACTGCCAACAACATCAGGTTGTTTGGACCAGGGGTAATCGTGGCAACAAGGACGTAAACCACGAACGCAGCGGGGGTGGCGATCAAGGACGACATGGCGGTGCCTTAGTGGACCCGAAGAAGAAGGAAACGCGAGGAGAGGTCTTTCACCCTGAGGAATCTCATCACGCGGGGATGGTAACGCGAATGTGGCCAACGTCGAAGGTTGACCAGTGGCAACAACGAGATGAAGTGGGTTAGTGCTCCTCGGCACTTCTCTCGATGAACGCTTGAGCAACAAGTTGAAGCGACCGAATTCGGTCGTCGATTCCGAAGGCTCGGGTTGACAACAGGAGTTCATCTGCGCCGGTTGAGGCTGCCAACGCATCCAGTCCCTCGACGACGTCTTTCGGTGTGCCGACGACATGGTTGGCAGTGGCACTTCGCAGAAATTCCGCCTCTTGGTGGGTGAACCCACGGGTCGCAACTTCCTCAGGGCTCGACATCGGCTCCGGTCGTCCCGTTCGAAGGAGCAACGTCGAAAGACGCATCGGGCCTGCCAAGAATTCTGCTTCCTCAGTTTCTGGGGCGCAGAGCGTCGTGACCGCAATCATGAGGTGTGGTTCGGCCAAGACTGTCGATGGACGGAATGACGACCGGTAGAGCTCGACCGCTTTGTGCACGAGATCTGGGGCGAAGTGATAGGCGAAACTAAAGGGGAGACCCAAGTAACCAGCCAACTGGGCGCTATAGGTACTTGAACCGAGCAACCACACCTCCGGGTGCTCACCTCTCCCGGGCATTGCCACAACGGGTGCGTCTCCCTTGAAGTAACTCATGAGTTCGAGCACATCATCGGGAAATCGCTCGGCATCGCCACGTCCGAGTGCTCGGGCAGTCCTTGGGTCGGTTCCCGGAGCCCTACCGAGTCCGAGATCAATGCGATTTGGGTGGAGCGCCTCCAACGTGCCAAATTGCTCGGCAATAACTAACGGTGCGTGGTTTGGCAACATCACGCCACCTGCGCCAACGCGAATCTTCTCGGTTTGTGACGCGAGATGAGCGAGAAGGACTGCCGGTGCCGAACTCGCAACTCCAGCCATTCCATGATGTTCAGCCACCCAGAAGCGCTTGTAGGCAGACGCTTCTGCAGCGCGAGCCATCTCGGTGCACTCGGCCAAAGCCTGGGAGGGAGTCGTTGCCTTCGTGACGGTGGCCAGATCGAGAACCGAGAGCGTGACCACAACCGCAGCGTACCGGTCACCTCACGCAATCTGAGAAGAGGTCGCCAAGGCGCTGCAGTGATTGCCTCTTCGGGCCCTACCATTGCCCAATGCGTCGAGCTCTCAAGGTTCTGACGGCAGCCTCGACTGCCATGGTGCTCCTTGGGGTAGCAGCCGGAGCGGCAACCAAAGCTGGTACAGCTGCAGAGGTTGCAATCGCCATCAAGAAGTCAACCGCAATCACCAAGGTGACCCCGGAAGTCTTTACCCAACTTGCCGGTGCTGCCAATGACAATGTGGCCAAGGATTTCCCCAAAGCAGCCAATCCGGGATGTGACACGGTGACGGCCTGTGTCTATGGCCTCAAGACTTCTTCGAAAACCCTCCTCCTCTTCGGTGACTCCCATGCGTCAATGTGGCTGCCAGCGCTCGCAGGAATTGCTACTCAAGCAAAAGTTCGGTTGGTGCTCCTTTGGCACGCGGGGTGCCACGTCGCTGACGTGGCTGTTACCTACGAGCCACCCGGACCTATTGGTGGCTACGACTTCTGCATGACGTGGTTGCCACAACAGATCACCGCTATCCAACAACTGAAACCGACAAGCATTTTGATCAGTGAGCGAACGACTCAGGTCTATGGCGCGGGAACGACGGCGTTCACCTCGCAGCAATGGCAAGACGGTCTTGTCCGAACGATTGAGCAGTTGGTTGCCAAGGGAACCAAGATTGCGCTCTTCGAAGATCTCCCTTGGAGCAACCTTGCACCACCGAACTGCCTAGCGATGCATCGAACCACCGTCCAACAATGCGGGACGACCTACCCCAATCCAGCGAACCCGGGCCAACAAGTGGCCGAACAAGCAGCCGCTTTTGCCACGCACACCATGTTCATTCGCACTCACCAGTGGTTCTGCAACAAGACGATCTGTTCACCCGTCATTGGCAACATGATCACCAAGTGGGACCAGGGTCACGTTTCGGCTACCTACGCTCGGTATCTCGCAACGGTGCTCGCCACTGCGGTGAAGCCACTCCTCTGATCTGGCCGCGATGATCGGGACCCTTTCGAATTCCCGTGAGGGGATTGGAAGGTGCGGTGTAAAGTTGGCAATTGCAAGTGACTTCCCATTGGGAAGTTCTCGCGGGCGTAGTTCAGAGGTAGAACATCAGCTTCCCAAGCTGAGAACGCGGGTTCGATTCCCGTCGCCCGCTCTCTGGAAAAATCGCCGAAACCCCAGTAATTGCAAGGGTTTTGGGCTGTCCTGCAGTGCCCTGCAGAGACCTGC
>CAIXCS010000242.1 GCA_903918025.1 uncultured Actinomycetes bacterium | reverse complement strand
GATCTGCTTCGCCAACATCGCCGGCTCATGCAGCATGGGAACCCAAAGGTTGCCGAAAATTTCAACGCGACTCGTTCTTGCGGCGGCAACAGCGAGAGCGACCGTGATCTCCGGATTGACGAACGTGACTCGCTCGCCGGTCGAAATGGAGGAGAAGGGTCCGTCCTCAATGCCATCGCACCAAGCTCGAAGGAGTGCCCCAGTTACGCCTTGAGCCATTGTCGGAAGCGCAACGCCGATTTCCATCGACGCGTCAGCCTGCAAGTCGAGCGGTTGCTTGGCCGAGGACCTTTTCTTCACCGTCGGCATTATGGAGCCTGACATCGAGGGTCACGAGGTCGCCCGAGATGTCCGTCACGGTGATTTTGGTGGAAAGCACTTCGTCGGGCCACGTCTGTCGGGCAAAGCGGACAGAGAAGGTCTCAAGGGCCCCAACACCGACGAAGTGAGTCAGAGCGGTCCCGACGATGCCCATGGATAACATGCCGTGTCCAAACACACTGGGCTGTCTCGCCGCAAGTGCCTTTGGCTCGTCATGGTGCATTGGGTTGTAGTCGCCCGAGGCGCCCGCATAGCGGACTAAGTCGGTCCGGGTGAGGGTGTGCGTGAGGACTGGTGCTTCATCGCCAATGGCGAGGTTTTCAAGTTTGGCTGGGCTATACACGGTGCCTCCTCAGGCGGGTCGGGTAGTCGGTTCAGGATCTCTTGGGAGGCCAAGGAGGCGTTCCCCGATGACATTGCGTTGAACCTCGCTGGTGCCTCCAGCGATGGTGAGACACAGCGTGTGGAGAACATTCCGGCCAGCAGCGGCGGCATCGCCATCTACGTACATCGACTCTCCACCAAGCACGGCGACTGCAAGGTCCGCCACTCGCTGCTCGTGTTCAGCGCCAAGCAGCTTTGCCAGAGAAGCTTCACCGCCGGGAGCGAGTCCGTTCAGGCTCCGAATGGTTTGGCGCTGTCGCATGAGGGCAAGGCTCTGTGCCTCAACAAGCATTGCGCCGACTTCGTCTCGTCGATCGATTGACGATCCCTCCGAGTCCATCTGCCCGGCGAGGTGCACGATGGATTCAAGGAGACCCGAGAATGCCGAGGAAGAAGCGAGGGCCACTCGCTCATTCGCCAAGGTTGTTCGCGCGAGCGTCCACCCTCCGTCCACTTCTCCGACCACGCAGTCATCAGGAATGAACACGCCATCGAGAAACACCTCGTTGAAGAGAGAGTCTCCGGTTATTTCTCGCAGCGGCCGGATATCAACATTGGCTGCCTTCATGTCCAAGATGAAGTAGGTAATACCTTGATGTTTCGGTGCATCGGGATTCGACCTTGCCAACAAGATGCCGTACTGGGCCCATTGAGCCGTCGAGGTCCAAACCTTCTGCCCGTCAATTCGCCAACCACCAGCAACCTTGGTCGCCTTGGTCGACAGCGCAGCGAGATCCGACCCAGCGCCAGGCTCGCTGAAGAGCTGACACCAAAGGATTTCGCCCCGCAGTGTTGGGAGAACAAACCGCTCCTGTTGAGCAATCGTTCCGTGGGCAATGATGGTCGGCAGTGCCCAGGAAGCAACGTGTGCAGGAGGCCTCCGCACGCCGTGCTCTGCGAAGAGTTCTTCAATGACGAGCTGCTCGGTTGGCGATGCCGCCCGCCCGTAGGGCTCGGGGAAGTGAGGGAACATCAATCCCGACTCACCAAGAAGGACTCGCCGAGCTGCATCATCGGTCGTTCTGGAAAGTTCCAGAACAACTGGTTCGAGTTCCGCACGAATTTCAGCAGCATTGGATGGAAGTTCAACGCCAAGCGAACGACGTGTCCCTGCGATCGAAGCGCTGAGCACCTCTCCCGAAAGCTTCGCTTCTCCTCCGAGCAGTTGTCGATTCGTGAGTGCTCGGCGGAGGTAGAGATGGGCATCATGTTCGTAGGTGAAGCCCATGCCGCCAAGGACCTGAATTGCATCACGGCCTGCACGTGGCCCGATACTGCACGCAAGCGCACCCGCAACCGCAGCACTGAGCGAACGCTCAACCTCCGATGCCCGATCGATGGCGAGGCTCGCATCCCAAACGGCGGCCGTGAGTTGCTCAACCGCCACGAGCAAACTCGCGAGACGATGCTTCACTCCTTGGAACTGCCCAATTGGCCGGCCAAACTGGACTCGCTCTTTGGCATAGGCCGTCGCCACTTCGAGGCAGGCTCGTGCAATTCCGCAACTCTCCGCTGCGACGAGCGTGCGACTGACATCAACGACAAAATCTGGACTGACGTCGACGAGATGTGAGGAATCAATCAATTGATCCGTCACCGTGATCGCAACGGGTCGTCGCATGACATCGAGTGCGGTTCGCGTCGTCACCATCTCAATGGAGGCGTCGTCGAGCTTGATGAGCGCGACGCGCTTCGCTCCGCTGGGGAGGACGACGGTAGCGAGGAGGAGGTCAGCAATGGTCGCCCCAACAACTGGGTCCAATCGTCCGCTTGCAACCAGCCCTTCAGGGGTCTCCTTCGCCTTGAGGTGACCGTGCATTGACGTTGCTGCGCACAACGTGCCACTTGCGAGTTCGCCCAGGATCTCACCGTGAGCTGACTCTGACCTGGCAAGCACGGACGCAACAATGAGCGATGAGATCGTCGGTCCAGGAAAGAGGGTCCGCCCAAACTCCTCGGCAACGATGACGACATCGGCAACTGATCCTCCTTGACCTCCAGATCCTTCTGGAATACCAAGCCCAAACCAGCCTTCACTTGCGACAGTCTCAAAGGACGAGGTCATGACCTCTTCTGGGAGGTCAGTCAGGAGCCGACCCGCCTCGGTGCCGCCGAGACGCTCAACGGTTCCCGCAATCGAACGCTGAAGCTCGTGGTGTTCTTCGGTCAGACCAATGCCCACTGGACTACTTCCGGTGGATGATGTTGAACGTGGTCGTCACAACCGGAGCACCACTTGCGTCGCTCCACGTTGTTTCGGCGACAACGAAGGTCATCGTTGTTCCCTTGGACTCCTTCACGTAAGCATCTTTGATGACGCCCACGCCCGTCAACGTTTGTCCTGCAAGGACTGGTTGGTGGTAAACGAATGCCTGTTCTCCATGAAGGATGAGTCCACCATTTGCCATGAGCGGCCCGAGAACCATTCCAAGGCCAGCGCCTTGACCGCCTTCGGCTTGGAGTTCCGCAAAAGCCCCCCAGTTCTGCATCACGAAGGGGAACGTCGGTGGAGCCGGAATTGCTTCGAAGCCTCGAGCAGAGGCCTCGTCGGCGCTTGTGTAGACCGGATCGTCGTCGAGCACTGCTGACGCAAAGAAGGCAAGCGCACTCCGTTCAACCACCACGGTGCTCCTGCTGATCTCCGTCCCGATGAATTCCTTGACCGCTGCTTCGTCCACGGACTTCCCCTTGCTGGTCGTTCGACTAGGGGGAATCTACTTTGTGGAGCGGTGACAGCGCACTTCGAGATCGAAGCAATCAGCTTCCTGTTGTTGAGGTCGTTGGCGAGAGCGTTGAGGTGGTGGTCGGTGACCGAACGGCAGCTCGGTAGCGCTCTATGCCACTCACGAGTGCCAAGGCGACTTCCTGTCGCCACGCTGGAGAGTCAGCGAGGCCCGCGTCGGCGGAATTTCGCAAGTTGCAGACTTCAAGCAAGACCTTCGGAACCTTCGACAAATTGAGACCACCGAGATCGGTCCGAAGGCCGATGCCGCTTTCACCGAGGTAGGTAGAGGGAACCAGTTGTGGCACCGATTGGAGTGCATCTCGAAGGGCCGCACCAAGGACATACGAACGGATAAGGATCGGACGGTCATCGTTTCTTCGGCTTATTGAGACGCCCGGCTCAATCACCTCGAACCCTCGCCCCCAAGATGGGCCGCCGTCACCGTGCAAAGAAATCGCAAGATCGGCGTGCACTCGATTACCAATAGCTGCCCGTTCATCAATACAAGGACCGACGCCATGATCATTCGTCCTCGTCAGGACGACCTTGGCTCCTGCTGCTTTGAGATCGGCACCGAGCGTTAAAGAAAGGGCCCAAGCAAAGGCATGCTCGGGATACCCGCTCAACGTCACGGTGCCGGCCGTGTCACAGGCCTTCCAAAAGCCACCAGCGTCGACGAGCCTCCCGATGGTCCAGGGGTAGGTGGCATTGCCGCCATTGTGGCCTGGGTCAATCGCGATGGTCACGCCTGCGAGCGGAAGTTTCGATGCTCCCGCATATTCACCAGTGGCGAACCCAACAGCCGAAATCGAGAAGAGAACGAGCGCCGAGCTGAGCAGTGCTGCTCGTCGTGAATTCCTCACCGACGACCAGCGTGAGCAAGTGCCTCAACCATTGAGGCGAGCGCCCGACCACGGTGGCTGAGTTCGTTCTTCTCCAGTGCTGACATTGCGGCGAAGGATCGACCATCACCTTCTCGAGGAATGAAAATCGAGTCGTAACCGAACCCTCCCTCGCCACTATCGACCTCCGCAACTGATCCTTCAACAATGCCCTCGACCACCAAGATCACGCCATCGGGGAAAGCAACCGCCACGGCAGCAACAAAACGAGCAGAGCGATCAACCACTCCTTCAAGTTCTTCGAGCAGCTTCTGACGATTTGCTGCGTCGCTCGCACCCTCGCCCGCATACCGAGCCGAGAACACACCCGGTCGACCATTGAGCGCGTCAACTTCAATGCCAGAGTCGTCAGCAATTGAAGCGCTTTTCGTAGCAGTGCAAACTGCCGATGCCTTCAGAATTGCATTGTCTTCAAAGGTAGACCCATCTTCTTCGACGCTGGCTAGCCCAGCAGGACGCGGAAGCAGCGTGAATGAACCGAGGCTTCGAAGAATCTCCTCGAGCTCGCGTGCCTTGTGCGCGTTGGCCGTCGCACAAACAAGCGTCAGCATCGCTCCGTTACCTCTTCGGTGGCGGCGTGCTCAAGACCTCGAGCTGGGCTGCCGTGATCTTCTGAATGCCAACACCAGCCAGATCAAGCAGCGCATCGAGCTCTTGTCGATCAAAGGCCTGCTGTTCGGCCGTTCCCTGCACCTCAACGAAGCGACCGGATCCCGTCATGACGACATTCATGTCGACGTCAGCCGTCGAATCTTCGGCATAGGGAAGGTCCAACATCGCCACCCCGTCAATCATCCCTACTGAAATTGCGGCGATCGAGTCCGTCAGTGGGCTTCCCGAGAGAGTGCCCCGTTGCTGTAGCCGTGTACAGGCATCGTGGAGCGCCACATAGGCGCCACAAATCGATGCAGTTCGCGTTCCCCCATCAGCCTGCAAGGCGTCGCAGTCAACCGTGATCTGCACCTCGCCGAGTGCAACGAGGTCAACGACAGAGCGAAGCGACCGACCGATTAAGCGTTGGATTTCTTGAGTCCGACCAGACTGCTTTCCTTTTGCCGCTTCGCGGCTCACCCGCTCGGGCGAGGCGCCAGGAAGCATTGAGTACTCCGCCGTCACCCAACCCTTACCGCTCCCCCTCATCCAGCCAGGAACCTTCTCTTCAACTGAAGCGGTGCAGAGCACCTTCGTCTCACCGAAACTCACGAGCACGGAGCCAAGCGCCATGGTGGTGTAGTCCCGCTCGAAGGTCATTGGCCGGAGTTCGTCGAGTGCACGACCGTCTCCGCGAAGAATTCTTGGGTCAGTGCTCACGGTTGTTCTCCTGGCTAGAAGTAGATGATTCGTTTCGCCCGCTCCACCACTTCGTCGAGGTCATCAGTCCAAGCGCCAGTAGAGAGGTACTTCCATCCATCATCGCAGGCAATCGTGACAATCGTTGCCGATTCACCTTCAGGAATCTGGCTGGCACAGCGAACGGCTCCCGCCATGATTGCTCCTGAACTGATGCCAACGAAGAGTCCGACCTCAATCATCTTGCGCGTCCACTCAAGGGACTCACGCGGTCGAACCACCGTCTTGCGGTCCAGCAACTCCGATCCATGATTGTCGGTAAAGACCGGGGGGATGTAGCCATCATCAAGATTCCGAAGTCCGTCGACCATCTCGCCTGCGGGTGGCTCAATCGCCCAAAGTTGAATGTCGGGATTCTGCTCTTTGAGGTAACGCCCAACGCCCATGAGCGTTCCTGACGTCCCGAGACCAGCGACGAAGTGCGTGATGTCAGGAACGTCGCGAAAGATTTCTGGTCCAGTTGTTCGGTAGTGCGCATCTGGATTTGCGGGATTTGCATATTGATAGAGGAAGACCCATTCAGGGTGCTCTTCTGCCAGTTGACGCGCCATGCGGACCGCTCCGTTGGAGCCTTCACTTCCCGGCGACTCAATGATCTCTGCACCCCAGACCTGGAGGAGTTGGCGTCGCTCAGGAGAGACATTCGTTGGCAGCACGACCTTCAGGTGGTAGCCCTTGAGCTTGCAGACCATCGCCAGACCAATGCCGGTGTTGCCAGATGACGGCTCAATAAGGATCTGATCTGGAGCCCCAGGAACAAGCAGCCCATCGCGTTCGGCCGCTTCGATCAAACTCCGAGCAATTCGATCCTTGACACTCCCGCCAGGGTTGCGACCTTCGAGCTTCGCCAAAATGCGAACGTTGGGGTTTGGGCTCAGCGAAGAAACGTCAACAATCGGCGTCTCTCCAATCAGGTCGAGCACCGAAGCGAAAACGGCCATCGTCGCTAGTTCGCCCCGCCAGCTACGGCCGGCAAGATGCTGACCTCGTCCTGATCCTTCACTGGCGTATCCAGTCCACCGGTGTAGCGAACATCATCGTCATTGACGTAGATGTTCACGAACTTGTGCAGTTGACCATCAGCACTGAAGACCTGTCCTGCGAGTCCTGGGTGTTCTGCAACTAAGGCGTTGAGAACTTCACCGATGGTCGAGCCGTCGAAGGACACGCTTGCTGCGCCGCCTGTTTGCGGGCGGAGAACAGTAGGAATACGAATCGAAACCGGCACGGCACCTCCATAGGTGTTCGGGCACCGACCGGGCGGTCGAGAAACCCGACTGAACTAGTCAGCATTCTACCGCGGTAGAT
>CAIXCS010000241.1 GCA_903918025.1 uncultured Actinomycetes bacterium | reverse complement strand
TGGTCATCCGAACCGCTTCAGACTGCACCCAGAGATCCATCAACGAGTCTCGATAGGCCAGTGCGACGGCATCTTCCCTGCCACCGAAGTTCTGCTTGTAGATCTTGACGGCTTCCCCAATTGGCCCGCCGCCACGCTGAGGTACTTGGCCGCCAATGGAGACCCGCTCATTCATGAGGGTCGTAATGGCAACATTCCAACCATTACCAATGGCGCCAAGTCGGTCGTCATCGTGCACCCGAACATCGGTGAAGAAGCACTCATTGAATTCCGCTTCGCCGGTCATTTGGTACAGCGGACGAACCTCAGAACCCTGGGCGTGCATATCAACGATGAATGCCGTCATGCCCTTGTGCTTGGCCTGGTCGGGATCGGTTCTCGCAACGATCATGCCGTAGTGCGAAAGGTGGGCAAGCGTCGTCCATACCTTCTGCCCATTGAGAATCCACTCATCGCCATCTTTCTCAGCCTTCGTGGCGAGACTGGCTACGTCAGAACCAGCTCCTGGCTCTGAGAACAACTGACAGAAGATGTACTCAGAGGTGAACAGTGGGCGCAGGTACTTTGCCTTCTGCTCCGGAGTTCCATGAACCGCGATGGTCGGCGCGATCATCCCGTGCCCAATGACGTTTCGGAGATCCATGGTCGGAGCGCCGGCCTTCTGGAGTCGCTTGTTGATCCTTGACTGCATGCCCGGAGACTCATTCAGCCCACCACAACCGACAGGAAAGTGAATCCACCCAAGACCCCGGTCAAACTGCTCGCCGAGGAATTCTTGCGCTGAAACACTCGATGGTGGGAAGTCAGCCAACAGCTGATCAACCAGATCGTCGATTTGCTCAGGGGTATATGCGTCAGCCATGAGGGCTCCTTGGGAGTAGATGGCGTTGGAAATCGAACCAACGTAGGTGCACCACGGTAGCGTTTCGGCGTGCCCCCAAGCCACAGGTCCCCGCGATCTCCCCTCCCGCTCTTCATTCTTGGTGGGCTTGTCGTGCTGGTCGTCGTTGGTGGTGTCGCCGGCATCTCGCTCAGTAGCACCGGACAGCCACCGCCGGTGGCGACCACCTCGACCACTGCGCCAACCTCGACCACCCTTCCACCAACAACGACCACGACGGTTGACCCGGGGACCCTCCCCCAGACCCCGGCAAAGCCGTCCGCAACTGACCCGCACTTTCAGGCGCGAATGGCAACAGTTCTCTCGGCAATTTCGTCAGGTAATCCGAATCTGGCGCACCCCAGCTTCTTTCCTTTGGCCGCGTATCTTCAGACAAAGTCTGGCGGCGGAAACGACCAGGACTGGCACTTCCGGCTTCTCGCCAACTTCGACCGTGATGTTCGACTACTGCATCAGCGCCTCGATCCAACGGGAGGCCACCTCGTCTTCCTTGGAGCAGAAACACCTGGGCCCTCGGTGTGGATCACTCCTGGTGTTGAAGAGAACAAGGGTCCGTACTGGAGGACGCTCAATGCAACCATCACCTACCGGTTCACGGCCTCCGGGCCTCCGAGGCTCCAAACCGTGCTCTGCTGCATCTCATGGCGTGGCGAGTGGTATCCAATCCACCTCTTGAGCTTCACCTAAGAGGGCTCTTCTGCCCCGATAGGGACCGGCGAGCTCGAGTGATATTCGGCTGGAGTCCTGCTCCAAGACTCGCGAGGAACAGCCAGCCCACAACGAGAACATCGAGACCTCCTGAACGAAGTGCCGTGAAGGAACGATCACGCAACCCGGCCCGAAGCCTCTCTCGAGCCAACGTTGCATAGAAGGCCATGCCACCGTGGGCCGCTTGACGAAGTTCTGCTCGTGTCGGGCACTTGAACAGCACCGTCGTTCGCATCTTGACGGTGCCAATTGCTCGGCCGCTTGTGCGACTTCGTTGGCTAGGAGTGACTCGGTAGGAGAAACGAGCCTCTGGCGCGTGCACAACCGGGGCCACCCTTGCGAGACGAATCCAACACTCAACGTCTTCTGAGCGATGGACGCGGGGGTCGAATCCTCCAACTGCGTCAAACACCGTTCGACGCACCAGCACGCCTGCCGGTGGTGGAAAGCAGAGTCGGGTGACTGCAGAGCGAAACGTGACGGTTGACGCGGGGACGAGGTGGAATCGCTTCGGAAGCATTGGCGCTTCCACCCACTCCGGATACGACGAGATCTCGAGTGCCTCGCCCGATTGATCAATGGTTTGAAAGGAACTGGTGGCGAGTCCCGCCTCTTGATCTCGCTCAAGGGCGTTGAGCATTGCTTCAAGAAAGCCAGCGTCCCAGACGTCATCTGCGTCACAGAACGAGAGATACGGAGCTGAGGTGGCACGAACACCCGCCATGCGAGCCGCAGTTGGGCTTCCGGTGTGGGCGAGGTCAAGAACCTTCACGTGGCCACTTGACGCTGCAATTGAGGCGGCAATGGCTGCGGTGGCATCGGTTGAGCCATCGTTGACGACGACTAC
>CAIXCS010000240.1 GCA_903918025.1 uncultured Actinomycetes bacterium | reverse complement strand
GGTCGATCCTGCCTATGACTACACCCACTTCCCTGAGTGTGCATCTGCAGCGGTTGATGCGTATACCCAAGCTGGAATTACCAACCCAAGACTCGAATTGGCAATGGCTGAAGTCCACGACTGCTTCACACCTACCGAACTCGTCCTCATGGAGGATCTTGGCTTTGCACCTCGCGGGACGGCATGGCAAGAGGTCCTCGATGGTTCCTTTGCTCTGCATGGAGATCTCCCGATTAACCCGGACGGGGGTCTCAAGAGTTTCGGACACCCAACTGGCGCATCGGGGCTCCGGATGATGTTCGAATGCTGGCTCCAATTGCGAGCTGAGGCGCCACCGGAGCGTCAAATTGCTCTCAAATCGTCAAAGGCCCTCACCCACAACCTCGGTGGCTATCCAGGCGAAATGGTTTCTTTTGTCTCGGTTGTCGGCACTGAACTCGACTGAGCGACACTCGACAACGACGTCGTGAACCTTCGCTAGAAGTAGGTGTTGAGGTCGACGTAGTTGAGCCCATGCGCTTCCGCGACCGGAGCTGATGTCAAGGCGCCGCGAACAACGTTCACCCCGCCAGCGAGTGCGGAATCTCGCCGAGCTGCTTCAATCCATCCTCGGTCAGCGAGCTCAAGCGTGAATGGCAAGGTCGCATTCGCAAGGGCCTGCGTCGACGTCGCCGGAACTGCTCCAGGCATGTTCGCCACGCAGTAGAAGAGCGAGCTGTGCACAAGAAACACCGGGTCAGAATGCGTTGTCGGGCGGGTGCCTTCAAAACAACCACCTTGATCGACGGAAATATCCACCAAAACTGATCCCGGACGCATGGTTGCCACCATTGCATCGGTGACGAGTTTCGGCGCCTTTGCACCCACGACGAGCACTGCGCCAATCACAAGGTCGGCGTCTCGAACGGCTACCTCAATCGCGTGCTTGGATGCTGCAAAGGTTTCAACCCGTCCTGCAAAGTGCTGATCGACCTCTCGAAGTCGATCAAGATTCCGATCGAACAGTGCCACTCGTGCACCAAGGCCCGCAGCCATTGTCGCGGCCGCCATCCCAGCAACCCCTGCTCCAAGAACTACAACATTGGCCCGCGCAACGCCAGGGACGCCAGAAATCAATACGCCTCGCCCCCCACCAGAACGCATCAGGTGATGTGCTCCTTGCATCGTGGCCATTCGTCCAGCAACCTCACTCATTGGTGTGAGGAGCGGCAATGAGCCATTTGAGGCGCGAACCGTTTCGTAGGCAATCGCGACGTTTCCAGCTCCGATCAACGCATCAGTGCATGCCCGAGATGCAGCTAAATGGAGGTAGGTGAACAGCACTTGATCCGACCGAAGACCAAGCAGTGGATACTCCGAAGCGATTGGCTCTTTCACCTTCAACACGAGGTCGGCATTCGCCCATACGTCACGAGCAGAATCGACGATCGTGGCCCCGACGGCTTCGAACGCGTCATCAGGGATCGACGAGCCAACTCCCGCACCGCGCTCGATGGAAACCTCATGGCCCCGTTCGACTAACTCACGGACACCCGCTGGGGTTATTGCAACTCGGTATTCATCGGTCTTGACCTCACTCGGTACGCCAACGCGCATGCAAGTCCTCCCGCTCCGGTCATGACGACAGAAGTGTCGTCATGCTCCTTCAATCGAATCGTAGGCCACCGTTGCTTGATGGAAGAAGGCACGGTGACGTTTCTTCAACCAAACAATTGGCGTCAAAACTGCGGAGGCCACCAGCAAAATGATGTCCCACTTCATCCCTGACCAACCGTTCTGCGCAATATCGAACACGACAATGCTGAGCAACACGATGCCACTCAGGAACGGAAGCACAATTCCGGAAACAGTGAACCACCACTGCTCGCGCCAAGCCTTGCGGAACGCCCACGCACAGGCCAACCCTGTCAGTCCGTAGTACAAGGCAACGATGGCTCCGACATTGTTGGTGAAGGTTGAGATCACATCGCTCGCGCCAGCATCAAGGCCCACCAGCACAATGGTGGCGCCGGATATCGCAGCGAGGACCAAGGTTCCCTTGATGGGAGTTTGGAACTTCGGGCTGATGCTGCCAAAGAGTTTCGGGAAGACACCATCTCGTGCCATGGAGTAGCTGATTCGAGCTGACGGCAACAGCGTGGTTTGGGTCGTTGCCACGGTTGAGCTCAACACCGCAAAGAGCATCACCCACGATGCCCACTTCCCTGCAAATGCTTGACCGAAGACGAAGAGCAAGTCATCGCTGTTCTCAAGCGTCGATCGCGGAAGAAGCATCTGTGCGGCAACGAAGTTGAGCACAAAGATCCCAAGGACCAGCCACATCGAAATGATTGCAGCCCTGCCCGGATTTCGACTTGGGTCCTTCGACTCTTCATTGAGGTTGACCGCCGTGTCCCAGCCCCAAAACAGGAAGGTGCCAATGGCCATCGCCGTCGCAATCGTCCCAATTCCGTGAACACCAAGGGGATTGAACCAGGACGCGTGAAACGACGTGTACTTCTCAGGGGTAGCCGACAACGCAACCTTGATGATTCCGCCAATGGAGAAGACGACGACCGCGACGTACTCAATGATCACGAGAATCCACTGGAAGTTCGTCGCCCACCTAATGCCGTAGACGCAGAACGATGTGATGAGGACAAGCCAACCCATTGCCAGCACCGTCGTCCACGTCGTCGAATTCGCTGACGCCTGGCTCAACCAGCCCAGCGATTGGAGAAACGACAACGAATACGTCGCTGCGACAATCGGAGCTTGAACGCAGAAGATCACCGAGATCCCAATTTGAAGGAATCCGTTAAACCAGCCAACTGCTGGATGGAAGATCTCCGAAAGCCAGGTGTAACTGGCTCCGCAGTTTGGATTTCGCCGATTGAGATGGAAGTACGCGTAGGCAATGAACAGAATTGGAACAAACGAGACAATGATCATCGACGGAGCTCGCAGCCCGACTGCCGAGATGAGGACAAGCGATCCGAGCGCGGATGCCAGCGAATATGCCGGCGCAGTTGACGACACCGCAACAGCCGTCGCATCGAAGAGATTCAAGGCGCCCGCTTTCAGCGTGGCGACTTCGGTCTCCTCCGGAACTGGAGCGCCGAACGGCCCATCAACTTCGGTCGCGAGACCCGCTGTCTCGCGATGAGCCACCGCTCTACTCGCCGAGGTTGTGCATGACGTGCTTCACCCTCGTGTACTCCTCAAAGCCGTACACCGAGAGATCCTTGCCGTAGCCCGAGTGCTTGAAGCCACCATGGGGCATCTCGCCAACAACGGGGATATGCGTATTCACCCACACACAGCCGAAGTCGAGATCGCGAGTCATCCTCATCGCCCTACCGTGATCACTGGTCCACACTGATGCGGAGAGTCCGTATTCAACGCCGTTGGCCCATTCGACAGCCTGTGCCTCGTCGCTGAAGGTCTGCACCGTGATGACTGGGCCAAAGATCTCGCTTTGGATCATTTCATCACTCTGCTCGAGTCCATCAACAACGGTCGGTTCGAACATGTAGCCCTTCCCCATCGCTGAGCCACCTTGCACGATGCGAGCATGCGACGGTGTCCGGTCAATGAAGCCTTGGACTCGAGCGAGCTGATTCACGTTGTTGAGGGGGCCAACTTCGGCGTCGAGATTCCAAGGTCCATCGGTCACCGTTGCTGCGGCAGCGGCCGCAAGTGCCTCGACGAGGTCTCCGTGCATCTTGCTGCTCACGAGCACCCTGCAGGCCGCCGTGCAATCTTGACCCGCGTTGAAGTACGCAGCACCTGCAATTCCTGCTGCGGTCGATTCGAGATCGGCGTCATCGAACACAATGACCGGAGCCTTTCCGCCGAGCTCCAAGTGCACCTTCTTGAGATCTGGTGCAGCCGAGGCGGCGACGTCCATTCCCGCTCGGACCGAACCAGTCAGCGACACCATCCGAGGCGTCTTGTGCTGCACCAACTGCTGACCGGTTGATCGGTCTCCAACCACAACATTGAAGACGCCGGAAGGAAGGAACTCACTCATAATCTCGGCCATGAGCAACGTGGATGCCGGCGTGGTGTCTGAGGGCTTGAGCACCATCGTGTTCCCCGCAGCAATCGCCGGGGCCCACTTCCACACCGCCATGAGAAATGGGTAATTCCAAGGGGTCACTGCTCCACAGACACCAATGGGTTCACGCCGAATGTAGGAGGTGTGACCAGCCAAATACTCCGTTGCTCCCCGACCCTCGAGAAGACGGGCTGCGGAACCCATGAAACGGATTTGGTCCGCCATTTGTGTGATTTCTTCTGCATGCGTAAGGGGAATTGGCTTCCCGGTGTTCTTTGCTTCCACTGCGACCAACTCGTCGGCTCTAGCGACAAGGGCATCTGCAATGCGAAAGATCGCAAGCGAACGCTCAGAGGGAGTCGTCCGTCCCCAGACCTTGAATGCCGAGGCTGCTGCGGCAAATGCGCGATCGAGATCGGCCTCAACAGAGACTGGAGCTTCCAAGTAGACCTCGCCAGTAGAGGGATCAATCACCTCGGTAACCGACTGTCCAATTGCATCGACGTACTCATTGCCAATGAAGTTCTTCAACTTGTCCATGGTGTCCCCTTGCGCTCAAGCCTCTTCTGTACAGAGAGCCTCGCAGAGTGATCTGATCCGGGCAAGTGACTACGGGGACTAATTTGGCGCTATTTCTGCCTCAAGATGACGATATCGTGCAAGTGAGACAATCTTCGTGTAGGATATCGTCACCGGCTGGAGTGCTTGCTTCAGATAGGTGAGCACCATGACCATTCCAACTACTCGGACTGACCTAGCCACACCGCGGGAGCGGACTCTGTCGAGCGGGGCGAACCCGACCCCAATTGATGAAGCTGATCGAGCAATCATCGAGGCACTTCAGCGAGACGGTCGTCGTTCCTATGGGTCAATCGCCGAGTCGGTAGGACTCTCTGAGGCAGCGGTTCGCCGACGCGTGCAACGCCTACGCGACCTTGACGTGATGCAGATCGTTGCGGTCACGGATCCTCTCAAGTTGGGATTTGCACGGGAGGCGCTCGTTGGCATTCGCGTACACGGAGATGTCCGCATCGTTGCTGACAAGTTGGCCGCCATTGATGAATGCAACTACGTCGTCATGTGCGCGGGATCCTTCGACATCCTCGCCGAACTCGTTGCCTCGAGCGATGACGCCTTAGTGCACCTTCTCAATGACTCGGTCCGCTCCATAGCCGGTGTGACCGAAGTTGAAACCTTTCTCTATCTGAAATTGACGAAACAAACCTTTACCTGGGGGACCCGATGAGTAGTACCAATCAACCAAGCGATACCGCTGCAATGTCCGAGCGTGCGAACCGACATCTCTGGATGGCCATGGCCAACATGGGGAAATTCAATGAAGGAACGCGCGCACCAATCATTGTTCGGGGGGAGGGTTGCTATGTCTGGGATTCGAATGGCAAGCGCTACCTCGATGG
>CAIXCS010000239.1 GCA_903918025.1 uncultured Actinomycetes bacterium | reverse complement strand
TACAACCAGATTGAACTTCGCGTCATCGCCCATCTATCCCAGGACCCTGGACTCTTGCGCGCTTTCGAGGAAGCCGAAGACGTCCATCGTTCAATCGCCGCCGTGGTTTTTGGCACGACCCCTGACAAGGTCACTCATGATCAACGTGAGACGGCCAAGGCGGTGTCCTACGGCCTCGCCTACGGCATGGAAGCCTTTGGCCTCTCTCAGCGACTGGGCATCAGCGTGGGCGCGGCTAAGGACATCATTGATCAGTACTTCTCGGGATTCCCTGCCCTGAGGGCCTACATGGACGACACCGTGAAGCACGTTCGCCAGCAGGGCTACTCACGAACGGAGCTGGGTCGCATTCGTCCTTTTCCCGACCTCGCGACGGCGTCTGGCCCGCAGCGTCAAGCCGCGGAGCGACAGGCAATGAACGCCGGAATCCAAGGTCTCGCCGCAGATATTTTCAAGTTGGCGCTCGTGCGTTTGGATGACGTGCTCCGTTCGAACAACCTGGCAGCTCGATTGGTGTTGCAGGTACATGATGAAGTTCTGGTCGAAGCACCTCCGTCGGAGGTCTCGAGAGTCGAGAGTTTGGTTCGTGAGGCCCTCGAACACGCTGCAACCTTGTCGGTACCGCTCGATGTGTCGATTCATTGGGGCGAGAATTGGGCTCTCGCGAAGGGCTAAAGGCCGCCTGCTAGGCTCAGAAACCGGGTTTGCACCGGAAACCCACTTCGTATCCCCTAGATGATCCCGGTGCGGTCGCGCCGTAAAGGATTTACATGTCGCAGTCACTGCTTTCCGACCAGCCGATGGGCACCTTCGATGCCGAAGGTAACTACGTTCCCCGTGTCATCACCGAAGACAACATGGTCGGCACGGACCTCGCCACGGTGGTCGGCGACTCGGTTCTCGAGTTTGAAGACGGCGACTTGGTCGTCGGTACGGTCGTCAAGATTGATCGGGACGAAGTCCTGCTTGACATTGGCTTCAAGTCCGAGGGTGTCATTCCCTCGAAGGAACTCTCCATTCGCAATGACGTGAATCCCGCCGACATTGTTGAGATGGGCGAGAAGATCGAAGCATTGGTTCTCGCCAAGGAAGACAAGGAGGGACGTCTCGTCCTCTCCAAGAAGCGTGCGCAGTACGAAAAGGCGTGGGCGAATATCGAAGAACTCAAGACCAAGGACGAAGTGGTCAAGGGTGTCGTCATCGAGGTTGTCAAGGGTGGTCTCATCGTGGACATCGGTCTGCGCGGATTCCTTCCGGCGTCGCTCGTTGAGCTGCGCCGTGTGCGCGAGTTGCAGCCGTACATTGGCAAGACCGTCGAAGCCAAGATCATCGAGCTCGACCGCAACCGCAACAACGTCGTTCTGTCGCGTCGTGCGTGGCTCGAAGAGACCCAGAAGGAACAGCGAGGCGATTTCCTCAACAACCTCAAGGCTGGCGAGCGCCGTCGTGGCGTTATCTCCTCGGTGGTCAACTTCGGTGCATTCGTGGACCTGGGTGGCATGGACGGACTTATTCACGTCTCAGAACTCAGTTGGAAGCACATCGACCACCCGTCGCAGGTCGTCACGGTCGGTGACGAGGTCGACGTGGAGGTCTTGGACGTTGACTTCTCGAAGGAGCGCATCAGCCTGTCCCTCAAGGCCACGCAGAGTGACCCTTGGCAAGAGTTTGCCGATACGCACAGTGTCGACCAGCTCGTCTACGGTCGTATCACCAAGATGGTTCCCTTCGGAGCGTTCGTCCAGGTTGGTGACGGCATCGAGGGTCTGGTGCACATTTCCGAAATGGCTGCGCACCACGTCGAGTCACCCAACCAGGTC